>JBDTWM010000112.1:0-9106 GCA_040006675.1 Dermatophilaceae bacterium
CGTCTGTCGTACGCTGTGCCACGTGAACGACCCGACGCCCTCGCCCGCGGGCAGCACTGACACCTCCGTCCCCTGCGGCAGCTCACCCGCGAACTGCGGCAGTTCCCCGGGTACCTGCGGGAGCACCCCGGCCGCGTGCGGCAGCAGCGACGCGGAGCCGGCGGGCGAGGGGCTCGGCGGCCCGGCGCAGAGCGAGCAGCCGGGCTGTTGCGGCGGCGAGGCCGACGCGGCAGCGTCGCTGTCCCAAGCGCGCAAAACCGTGGTCGCGACCGGGGTGATCGGCCTGGCCCTGGCGCTCACGGGGCTGATCCTTGGCGGCTGGGTCGGGTTCCTGCTGGTCGCCGTAGTCGCGGCGGGGATCGGGAGTGCGTTGGCGCGGTCCTGGTCTCGCTTGTCGGCAAACGACCGATTGATCCGGTTGGCGGTGCTCGCCCTCCTTGCGGCGCTGGCCCTGGTCCGTGCTCTGCCCCGCTGACCCCCGACCGGACGCCCGGCGATCCGGCGCCGGATCGCCGGGCGTCACATCTCTTGAGCTTCCGGCCCCGGCAGGTGCAGGTGCAGGTGCAGGTGCAGGTGCAGGTGCAGGTGCAGGTGAGGCGGTCTAATCGACGCCGAACTCCATCGCCGCCCGGTCGAGGGACTCCTCGGCGTCGGCGACGTCCTGCGGCTTGCGAGCGATCATCTCGGCTCCGCCCGGTTCCAGCTCGCCGACCAAGTCGGTCGTCGCCAACCCCAGCGCGCGCACGCCTTCGCTGGTGCCCAGCAGGCCCATCCCGACGTACTGCTCGAGCCGCGCACGGCTGTCGCCGATGTCGAGGTTGCGCATGGTGAGCTGGCCGATGCGGTCGGTCGGGCCGAACGCGGCGCCCTCGGTGCGCTCCATCGACAGCTTCTCGGGGTGGTAGCTGAACGACGGGCCGTGCGTGTCGATGATCGAGTAGTCCTCGCCGCGGCGCAGCCGCAGGGTGACCGACCCGGTGACGGCGGAACCGACCCAGCGCTGCAGCGATTCGCGCAGCATCAGCGACTGCGGGTCGAGCCAGCGACCCTCGTACATCAGCCGCCCGAGCTTGCGGCCCTGGTCGTGGTAGGTGGCGAGGGTGTCCTCGTTGTGGATGGCGTTGACGAGACGCTCGTACGCGATGAACAGCAGGGCCATGCCGGGCGCCTCGTAGATGCCGCGCGACTTGGCCTCGATGATCCGGTTCTCGATCTGGTCCGACATACCCAGGCCGTGTCGGCCGCCGATGGTGTTGGCCTGGTCGACCAGGTCGATCGGCGAGTCGAAGCGGCGGCCGTCGATCTCGACAGGGCGGCCGCGGTCGAAGGTGAGGGTCACGTCCTCGGTCGCGATGTCGACGGTGGGGTCCCAGAACTTGACGCCCATGATCGGCTCGACGACGTCTTCCATACCGGTGTTGAGGTGTTCGAGCTTCTTGGCCTCGTGGGTGGCCCCCCAGACGTTGGCGTCGGTGGAGTAGGCCTTTTCCTGGCTGTCCCGGTACGGCAGGTCACGCTTCAAGAGCCACTGGCTCATCTCGTCGCGGCCGCCGAGCTCGCGGACGAAGTCCTCGTCGAGCCAGGGCTTGTAGATCCGCAGGCTGGGGTTGGCCAGCAGGCCGTAACGGTAGAACCGCTCGATGTCGTTGCCCTTGAACGTCGAGCCGTCACCCCAGATCTCGACGTTGTCCTCTTTCATCGCGCGGATGAGGAGGGTGCCGGTGACGGCGCGTCCGATGGGGGTCGTGTTGAAGTAAGAACGGCCTGCGGAGCGGATGTGGAAGGCGCCGCACGCGAGGGCGACCAGGCCTTCCTCGACCAGGGCCTCACGGCAGTCCACGAGACGGCTGATCTGCGCGCCGTACTCCAGGGCGCGTCCGGGCACAGAGCCGATGTCCGGCTCGTCGTACTGACCGATGTCCGCGGTGTACGTGCACGGCACCGCGCCCTTCTCGCGCATCCACGCGACGGCCACGGAGGTGTCGAGGCCCCCCGAGAACGCGATCCCGACTCGTTCGCCGACGGGGAGCTTCGTCAACACCTTGGACATGTCGATGATTATTCGATACGACGCATGACTATGCAAGTCGGTGGGCGGGTCGCCCGCCCGGCGGACCTGACCAGCGAGCCGACCGCATCGGTCCGGCGGCGGGATCCCGAAAACGACTGTTCTGCACCTCGTTTCAAGAGCACACCCCTGAGCGGGCGGTCGGCGTGCCGGATCCGCGCTCGCGCCGGCGCCCGCAAGGTCGATCAGTCGCCGGTGGCCCGATCAACCGCTCCCCCGTACCGGCGATCCCGGCGCGCGTAGGTCTCGATCGCCTGCCACAGGTGCCGCCGATCGAAATCAGGCCACGGTTCGTCGATGAACACGAGCTCCGCGTACGCGCTCTGCCACAGCAGGAAGTTCGATGTCCGCTGCTCGCCGCCGCTGCGGATGAACAGGTCGACGTCCGGCATGTCCGGGTCGTACAGGTGCCGGGCGAACGACTCCTCGTCGATCCCTCGCCCCTTGATGCGCCCCTGACGCGCCTGCGCAGCGATCTCGCGCACCGCGTCCACGATCTCGGCCCGGCCCCCGTAGTTCACGCAGAAGTGCAGCGTGAGCAGAGTGTTGGGCTCGCTCAACCGCTCGGCATCGACTAATTCGTCGATCACCGATTTCCACAACCGCGGTCGCCGGCCCACCCATTTGACCCGCACCCCCATCGCGGTCATCTGGTCGCGACGCCGCCGGATCACGTCGCGGTTGAAGCCCATCAGGAAACGAACTTCGTCAGCGGGGCGGTTCCAGTTCTCGGTCGAGAACGCGTACGCGGAGATATGCCGCACCCCGATCTCGACGCACCCCGCGAGCACGTCCATCAACGCCGCCTCGCCCGCCTTGTGCCCTTCGGTGCGCGGTAGCCCGCGCGCGTTGGCCCACCGGCCGTTGCCGTCCATCACGATCGCCACGTGGTGCGGCACCAGCTCGGGCGGGATCGCGGGCGGGTGAGCGCCGCTCGGGTGCGGGAACGGCGGCGTGAGCCGCGCGGACGGGGGCTGGGGCGTCTGCGGGCGTGACGTGGCGTTCACCTCAGCCGCGTTCCACGAGCCGCAGGGAGCGCACGCCGCGCTCCAGATGCCACTGCAGGAAGGCCGTCACCAACCCGCTGCCCTCGCGGCGGTGTCGGGGCAGGCTCGCCTCGGCCGTGGGCCAATCGCCGTGGAGCAAGGCGCCGAGCAGGGTCAACGTACCCAGCGCGGGCGCGGCCGAGCCGGGCGTCCGGCAGGACGGGCACACGCACCCCCCCGCTGCCAGGTGGAATGCCTGGTGCGGGCCCGGCGCACCGCAGCGGGCGCAATCACGAAAGCTCGGCGCCCAGCCCGCGGTGGACAGGGCGCGCAGCAGGTAGGCGTCGAGGATCAACAAGGAGTCGTGCTCGGCCGCCGCGAGACTCGCCAACGCGCTCGTCAGCAGCCGAAACTGCTGGGGGCCGGGGTCGCCGTCACCGCCGAGGCGTTCGGCCGTCTCCAGCATCGCTGCCGCGGCGGTCCACGCGGCGTAGTCGCGCGCCAGCGTCTCCCCGTACGGCGCGATCATGTCGGCCTGCGTGATCGTGTCGAGGCTGCGCCCCTCGTAACACATCACGTCCACCACCATGGCCGGTTCCAGCCGGGCACCGAAGCGCGACTTCGTGCGGCGTACCCCCTTGGCGACCGCCCGCACCAGCCCGCGCCCGTGGGTGAGGAGGGTGACGATGCGGTCGGCCTCCCCCAGCTTCTGGGTCCGCAGCACGATAGCGGCCTCGCGATACAGGGGCACCTTGCCATTGTGCCCTGACGCGCCGGTTTGGCGGCGCCGCCATGCCACCCGCGCCCCACTCGCGCCGCTCCGGTGATCGGACACGCGTACGATCAGATCCATGCCTCGCGACCGTACCGTCGACGCTTCCCACCGCGGGGACCACTTCGACGTCCCCACGGGTGCGCACCACACGCCGCTGGGCTTTCAAGGCTCACTGCTCGACCTCGAGGATGGCCTGGGGCTGCGGCCACTCGGCGACGCGGTCCAGCGCACCACCTTGGCCCACGGCGCCTGGGTGGATCTGAGACCCGGCTGGGTCACCGGATCCGAGCAGCTGTTCGAGGTGCTGCGACGCGCCGTAGATTGGCGCAGCGAGCGACGCCGCATGTACGAGCGCGTCGTGGACACACCCCGGCTGCTGCGGTTCTACGGTGCGGAGGAGCCGCTACCGCACCTCTTCGTCGCGCAGGCCCGCGACGCGCTCAGCCGGCACTACGCCGCGCAGGTCGGCGAGCCGTTCACCAGCGTGGGCATGTGCCTCTACCGCGACGGGCGCGATAGCGTCGCCTGGCACGGCGACACGATCGGGCGCGGCGCGACCCAGGACACAGTGGTGGCGATCGTGTCGCTCGGCACGCCACGCCCGCTCTTGTTGCGCCCCCGCCGTGACGGCGCGCGGGCGACGCCGGGCCCGGGAGTCGGCTCGCTGCGCTTCCTGGTGGGGCACGGCGACCTGCTGGTGATGGGTGGTTCGTGCCAGCGGACCTGGGAACACGCCATTCCCAAGCTCACCGCGTCAACGGGCCCACGGATCAGCGTGCAGTACCGCCTCCACGGCGTCGCGTAGCGGCCCACCCAGCACGTGTCGCCGCGGCACACGAGACGTCCGTTCGTCCCAGTGGGTCGCGGGTGGGTCGCAGCTGATCAGGGTCCGCCGCCGGGACGGCTGATCGGGGTCCGAGACGTGCCTAGCGTGAACCCGGCGTCTCGCTCGGCCCGGTTCACCGCCGACAGGATCGCCATGAACGAGGCGTTCACGATCGAGTTGTGCAGGCCGACGCCCCACAGAACCCGATTGCCGACCGCGCACTCCACGTAGGACGCGGCGCGCGCGTCGCCGCCGGCGGACAGCGCATGCTCGGCGTAGTCGAGCACGCGCACGTCGATGCCGATCCGTGCCAAGCCGTCCACGAACGCCGCGATCGGCCCGTTGCCCCAGCCTTCGATCGTGACCTGACGGCCGCGGTCGCGGACCACGGCCTCGACGTGGTCGCGTCCGTCCGCATCCGAGGTGGTCTTGCTGCTGACCGGCGCGAACCGGCCCCAAGCCCCCGCACCGTTGCCGGTGCCCGGCAGGTACTCGTCGGCGAAGACCCCCCACATCGCCTTGGCGTCGACCTCGCCACCGAGCGCCTCGGTGCGCTTCTGCACCACGTTGGACAACTCGATCTGCAGGCGGCGCGGCAGGTCCAGACCGTGCTCGGCCTTCATGAGGTACGCCACGCCGCCCTTGCCGGACTGGCTGTTGACGCGCACCACGGCCTCATAGCTGCGTCCCACGTCGTGCGGGTCGATCGGCAGGTACGGCACCGCCCACGGGATCTCATCGACGGTTCGACCGGCCGCCGCCGCCGTCGCCTCCATAGCCTCGAAGCCCTTCTTGATCGCGTCCTGGTGCGACCCGGAGAACGCCGTATAGACCAGGTCACCCCCGTACGGGTGCCGCTCGTGGACCGGCAGCTGGTTGCAGTGCTCGACCGTGCGACGGATCTCGTCGATGTC
This sequence comes from Dermatophilaceae bacterium, assembly GCA_040006675.1. Taxonomy (GTDB): domain Bacteria; phylum Actinomycetota; class Actinomycetes; order Actinomycetales; family Dermatophilaceae; genus Austwickia. Next base: position 5,570 of record JBDTWM010000112.1, read on the forward strand.
GGAGAAGTCCAGCTCTGGGTCGATGCCCTGCGTGAACAGGTTCAGGCCCAACGTCACCAGACACACGTTGCCGGTGCGCTCCCCGTTGCCGAACAGGCAGCCCTCGATGCGGTCGGCGCCGGCCATGCGGCCCAGCTCGGCGGCTGCCACGCCGGTGCCCCGGTCGTTGTGCGGGTGCAGCGAGATGATCACCGCATCGCGGCGGGACAGGCCACGTGACATGTATTCGATCGAGTCGGCGTACACGTTCGGGGTAGCCATCTCCACCGTGGCCGGCAGGTTGACGATCAGCGGCCGCTCCGGCGTCGGGTCGACCTCGTGGATCACGGCGTTGCAGACGTGGATCGCGGCGTCCAGCTCGGTGCCGGTGAACGACTCGGGGCTGTACTCGTACGTGATCTCCGTCTCGGGGATCTCCTGCTCCAGCTTGCGGCACAGCCGCGCCGCCTGGACGGCGATGTCGGTGACGCCGTCCAGGTCGGTATGGAAGACGACGTCGCGCTGCAGGATGGAGGTCGAGTTGTAGAAGTGCACCACTGCGCGCCTCGCCCCGCGGATGGCGTCATATGTGCGCTCCACCAGGTGCTCGCGTGCCTGGGTCAACACTTGGATGCTGACGTCCTCCGGGATGTGCCCCTCGTCGATCAGCAGGCGGCAGAAGTCGAAGTCGGTTTGGCTCGCCGACGGGAAACCGACCTCGATCTCCTTGAAACCCATGCTGACCAGCAGGTGAAACATCCGTAGCTTGCGTTCGGGGTTCATCGGGTCGATCAGTGCCTGGTTGCCATCGCGCAGGTCGACCGCACACCAGCGTGGTGCCTTCGCGATCACCGCGTCGGGCCACGACCGATCCGCCAGCTTCGTGGAGATGACGTCGTCGAACGGCCGGTACTTGGTGACGGGCATGCCCGAGGGTTGCTGCAGGTTCTTCATGAGCGTTTCGCTTCTTTCCTCGTCGTGTCGTCCGGGCCTGCCACGTGGGGCACCGATGGCAGCGGCGATCTCCGCGACGGGGTCGGCCCAGCGATCAGGCCCCGCCGCGGCGACGAAGAAGCTTTCCGGTCCTCAGGCAGCACTCAGCGACAACGAACACCAGTCCAGGGTAGCGACATCACCCGCGGCCCGTCCAACGCGCCCGCGACATCGGCTCGCCTCCAGACTTGGACGAGTGTTACGTTCCGAGCGACCGTCACCACCTCACCAGGAGATCCCATGAACTCATTGACCGCCGGACAGCAACTGGGCACGGGCGAGAGCCTGCAGTCCAGCACCGGCGCCTTCGTCCTCACGCTTCAGGACGACGGCAACCTGGTCCTGTCGCAACGGGGCAGCGTCGCGTGGGCTTCGGGCACGGACGGGCAAGGCGTCGACCGTCTCGCCGTCCAGGAGGACGGCAACGCGGTCCTCTATGCGGGCGGCGATTCCCGGTGGTCGACCGGCACCGACGGCAACCCCGAGGCCCACTTCGCCCTGCAGGACGACGGCAACCTCGTGCTTTACGGCGCCGACGGCACCTCGCTGTGGGCCAGCAACACGGTCAGCTCCGAGCCGGATGCCCCCGCAGCGGCCCCTGAGCCGGTCCCGGCGGCCGAGCCCGCGGCGCCCGCTGCGCCTGCCGCGCCTGCCGCGCAGGAGTACGTCGTCGAAAGCGGCGACACTCTCAGCGCGATCGCCGAGCGCTTCTACGGCGACGCGGGCCAGTACGCGAAGATCGCCCAGGTCAACGGCATCGATAACCCTGACCTCATCCAGGTCGGGCAGCGCCTGATCATCCCGAACTGACCGGATCGCCACGTGACCGCGTGGCTGCGGCCTCTGCTGCCGCGGCCGCGCGGCCATTCACGCTGTCGTTGCGCGCGTGTTCGTGCCGGGCCCGCAGCCTCTTCCGGACCTCGTCAGGGGTCATCTCCGCGCGTCGCCGTTGGTCTCGGGCGATGACGACTCCCGTGGCCGCCACCCCAAACAGTCCCGCCACGCCGAGTATCTGCAGCGCCCGCGCGGTGCGGCGAGTCATCGCCCCACCACGCCCGCGCTGAGCACCGCGTCGACCAGGGCGGGCAACGCGACGGCCGCGCCGGCTCGCCACCGGTAGTCGACCAGATGCGTCAACTCGGTGTCGACCGGGTTGACCTCCACCACCGGAACCCCAGCGTCGCGGGCCGCCAGGGGCAGACCCGCAAACGGGTGCACGATCCCCGAGGTTCCGACCACCAGCACCAGGTCAGCCTGGGTCGCCGCGTCGAGCGCCGCCGCGAATTCGCCCTCCGGAAGCATCTCGCCGAACCACACCACCCCCGGCCTGACGGCCGCCCCGCAACGCGCACAGCTGGGGGGCTCGATGCGCTCGACGGGAGACCCGGGCGTCACCACGGGATCCTCGTACGGGGTGTCACAGCGTTCGCATCGGTGCGCAAACAGGCTCCCGTGCACGTGTGCGAGCACCTCGCTGCCCGCGCGCTCGTGCAGATCGTCCACGTTCTGGGTGGCGATCCGCACGTGCCGACCGCGCGGATGCCACGCGTCGGCCCACCGTGCCAGCGCCCGGTGCCCGGCGTTGGGCCGGGCGCCGCTGACCAGCCCCATGCGCCACACGTACCACGCCCAGACGAACGCGCGATCGCGCTCCCACGCCTCCGGTGTGGCCAGCTCCATGGGGTCGAAACGCGCCCACAGGCCGGTCTGGGCGTCACGGAACGTGGGAACTCCGCTCTCGGCGGACATGCCGGCTCCGGTCAGGACCGCGACAGTTCGAGCGTCACGCGCGAGCGCGACGATGTCGGCCGGGGCGGGGACCGGTGACGAAGAAGGCGACGTCGGGACCATCCCCCCAGCATGGCGTCCTTCCCGCGGTGGCGCGGCGCTTGACACACTGGCGCCATGACCAGCTCGCCCGCCGTGGTCCTTCTCGACGCGGCCGTGGACCTCACCCGGACGGGCGATATCTGGATCTTCCGCGGGTGCTCGCCTGCCGACCGTGCCATCCGCATGCTGACCAACGCGCCGGTGAACCATGTCGGGATGGCCGTGGTGCTCGACGATCTGCCGCCGCTGATGTGGCACGCCGAGCTGGGACGATCCCTGCCGGACGCCTGGACCGGCACGAAACAGCGCGGCGTGCAGCTGCACGACCTGCGCGGGGCCGTCACGCAGTGGCGAGAGCGGTACCGGCAGGAGGCGTGGCTGCGACAGCTCACCCCGGACGTTTCGACGGACATGGAAGACGCCGTGTTGCGCACCATCGCGCGCTGGGACGGCACACCTTTCCCGACGACCGCGGCACTCGCCGGTCGGTGGCTGCGTGGCCGGGCCGGCGTGTTCGCGGATCCCCGCGCGGTCCGGGCGCGACGGCGCGGGCGCCCTTTCCCGGCGGCTGGTCGCCAAGCTGTCTACTGCGCAGAGATCGTTGCCGTCACGTACCAGGACATGGGACTGCTCGGCAGGTCGATGCCGAGCATGTACTTCGACCCGGGCGCGTTCTGGTCCGGCGACCACCTGACGTTGGCGGGCGGCTACCGCCTCGGTGAGGAGATCGCGATC
>JBDTWM010000113.1:0-8898 GCA_040006675.1 Dermatophilaceae bacterium
CGCGGGACGGCGTGGGACGAGACGCCGCCGGGGAAGGCGCGCCCTGATGGGTCGTCCGCGGCCTCTTCGCGGCGCTGCCGCTCCGAGACGCCTTCACGGCCATCACCTCGCTTCCCTTCAGCGGTTGTGGATTGTGCGCAGGCGCCGTCCGTACCTACGGCCGACGAGTGGTCCGTCGGTCAGGGGCGTGGCACCGGCTGAGTGCTCTGACCTGAGCCGCCTCGGGGCCGCGTGGACCTGTCCTGCCCCGTCCTGCCGGGAGCCGCCTCGCCCGCTGACGTCGGGGTGGGCGAGGCCGTCGCGGTGGGAGAGGGCAGTCCGCTCGCCGTGGGCCTGTCGGGCGCCAGGGTAAGCGGCACCGAGGCGCCGCCATCGGGGGCCACGCCGAGCACCGTGCCGTCCGGGAGGGAGAGGAACATCGACGAGGACGCGGGCACCATGCCGAGTTTCGTGGCGCGCTGAGCGAGCGCGGACGGGTGCGACGTCACGTCCAGCTTCGCCTGCACGTCCGAGGCCTGGTCGGCCGCGAGCGCGGCCTCGCCCTGCAGCCGGTGCATCTCGTACGACCCCTCCGACAGAGCCATGTTGAGAAGCAGCACCAGCACCAGCCCGGCTGCCAGCACGAAGGAGCACAGGAGCAGGAAAGGCAGGTTGCCGTGGCGACGTGGGACGGGCGACACCAGGATCAGGCGGGGTTGCTGCGGAGTCGGCCGTCGACCGGAGGGCTGGAGGCTCGCTGAGGAACCCGACGCTCGCATCACGCTGCTCTGGCTCATCGTGGCCCCTCCTGAAACGTCTTGGCCGTCTTGCTCGCCACGTAGCGATCCGTCCCCGCCACAAAAACGCCCCGACCCCCCGCGCCCCGTCGCGCCTGTGCCCACGCCGCCTCGGCGAGCGCGGCCGACCGACCGGGCGGCGTGGCTGCCGTCCGCTCGACCGCGCGCAGCCGCACCGACGCCGCTCGCGCGTTGCGCGCCACCTCGTCCTCGGTCGGCGTTTGCGCGCCTCGCGTGAGCAAGCGAAGGTACGGCCGGTGCTCCGGCAACTCGACCGGCAGCCCCGGGGGTGCGCTGCTCGTCGCACCCGCCGCGAAAACCTTCTTCACCATCCTGTCCTCCAAGGAGTGGTAGGAGAGCACCGCGACACGCCCGCCCGGTGCGCATACCTCGATCGCGCGGGGCAGCGCGGCCGCGAGTCCGGACAACTCACCGTTGACCTCGATCCGTAACGCCTGGAACGTCCTCTTGGCGGGATGACCGCCCTTCGCTCGCGCCGCGGCCGGGATCACACGATGCAACAGGTCGACGAGGCGGGCGGATGTCGTGAACGGTCCGCTGGCCCGTTCGGCGACGATTGCGCGGGAGATCTTGCCGGCGAATCGTTCCTCCCCGTACCGCCGGAGGATGTCGGTGAGGCCGGCCGCGTCGTACGTGTTGAGGATGTCCGCAGCGGTCAGCGGGAGTGCGGGGTCCATCCGCATGTCAAGGGGGGCGTCGACGCGGTACGCGAACCCCCGGTCGGCCTCGTCGAGTTGCACCGAGGACACGCCCAGGTCGAGCAACACGGCCTGGGCCGCCGACAGGCCGAGGTCGGCCAGCACGGTGTCGATCTCGTCGTAGCGCGCCGCCACCGCCGTGAACCGGTCGGCGAAGGACGCGAGCCGGCGCCCCGCCAATTCCAGCGCCTGGGGATCGCGGTCGATCCCCACGGCCCGCGCCTTGGGGCAGGCCCGCAGGATCGCCTCCGCGTGACCGCCCATCCCCAGGGTGCCGTCGACGTACACCGCCCCTGGCTCGGCCAGAGCGGGCGCGAGGAGTTCGACCACGCGCGTGAGCAGCACCGGCGTGTGCCGATCCTGCGTGGGGCGCTGCGTCACGACGTCCTCCGAGGGGTGCGAAAAGCCGAACTCTGCCGGGTACAACCAAAGCCAAAATCGAGGTCTGCGATGCGGGCTTGGCCCGCAGGTACGCCGTCGCCCCGGGATGCCGACGGCGCCCCGGTACGGCTGAGGACGGGTCGAGCACCGATGAGCGGGCCAGGCCCTGCGGCACCCGGTCCCCCACCGCTTCGCCACGTCCTCGCCCGGGGCCGGGGAAGTGTCCCGGGAGGGGATGACGCGAAGCGGGAGGAGGCCGCGTGGCAGGGACAGCACCCGCGAGACCCGCTGTGGACTCAGAGCAGGCCGGGGACTCAGAGCAAGCCGGGGACCACCTCCTTGGACTGCTCGACGTATGCCTCTTCGGCCGCGGAATAGAACTCGTCCCAGCGGCCCGGCTCCCAGATCTCGATGTGGGTGCCGACGCCGACGACGGTCAGCTCCCGTTCGAGCTCGGCGTACTGACGCAGGTGCGCCGGGATCGTCACTCGACCCTGCTTGTCGGGGATCTCGTCGCTCGCGCCGGACAAGAGCATGCGCAGGTAGTCGCGCGCTCCCTTGTTCGTGAGCGGAGCGGCCTGGCGGTCGCCGATGAGCGCTTCGAAGGCGTCCGAGGGGAAGACGAAGATGCAGCGTTCGTGTCCGCGGGCCAGCACCAACCCGGAGGCCAGCCGGTCACGGAACTTCGCCGGCAAGATCAGGCGGCTCTTTTCATCGAGGCGCGGGGAATAAGTGCCGAGGAAAGACGACATGGCTCACCTCCCCTCCGCGGCGGCCGGCGCGCGGTGGTGGCCGCGGCCGTATGACGTGCCGGATGACTCGGGGGCGCACCTCCCGCGACGCATCTGCCCGGGACTCACACAATGGTGATTCCCGGACGATGCCCGCCCGCCAGGTCGTGACGCTCCCTTGCCCTCCACGCTACTCCACTTCGCTCCACAACTGGCACCTCACCGCGCCCAAGCGACGCCACATTCACACAAACAAGCAGCTCATGACACCGACACGCGGTGGAGGGATCTGAGGGTCACGATTCGGCCGAGGCCGCCCATCGACGCGTTCCCCACGCGGTGCCATGGAAGCAAGGTGGCCCGCCCGCGCGGTGTCGTGGATCAGAACGCAGCCTGACCTGGGACGTCGATCAGAGCCGCGCAGACGGTGTCGGGTCGCTGCCCGGCCGACGTCTCCCGGCCGGAAGGTTGCGGGAGGGATGTGGAGGGACCGGGAGGGGCTGGGAGTGCCCCGGAGGGCCACAGAGGTCCCACGGAGGGGCCGGGAAAGGCACGGAAGGGCCGGGCGCGAACTCATCGCCCCGTGGATGGGGGAGAATTCAGGCGAGGGTGAGAACGCGGCGTCAAAGGCCGACTCGCGGGCGGGGGCGCGCGGGCGGGGACACCCGGTCAAAGGAAACGCGGACGGGGACATGGGGGACGGATGTGACACCGGGAGGAGTCGTGGACCACACCCGAGAGCACGACAGCGCCTCATTCGTCGGCCCCTCGGAGGTGGCCGACCTGGCGCGCGCGGTCCACGCCGGGATCGCCCGCGTGATCGAGGGCAAGGACGACGTGATCGACATCGCCCTGACCGTCTTCCTCGCCGGAGGTCACCTGCTGCTCGAGGACGTGCCGGGGGTGGGCAAGACGACGCTGGCCAAGGCGCTCGCCCGCGCGGTGGACGCGCCGATGCGGCGCATCCAGTTCACCCCCGACCTGCTGCCGAGCGACATCACGGGCGTGAGCATTTTCGACGTCGAGGCCCGGCGCTTCGAGTTCCGTCCGGGAGCGATCTTCGCGTCCGTCGTGGTGTGCGACGAGATCAACCGCGCCTCCCCCAAGACCCAGTCGGCAGTCCTGGAGTGCATGGAGGAGTCGCAGGTCACGGTCGATGGGACCACCTACCCCCTCGGCTCCCCGTTCCTCGTTCTGGCCACGCAGAACCCCCTGGAAATGGAGGGGACCTATCCGCTGCCGGAGGCACAACGCGACCGGTTCATGGCGCGTGTGTCGATGGGGTATCCCGCCCGGCGGGCCGAACTGCAGATGCTGGACATCCACGGCGCCGGGTCACCGCTGGAGGCCATGCGGCCTATCACGGACGCCGCCTCGGTGCGTCGGGCGGTCGCCGCGACCCGGGCCATCCACGCCAGCAGGCCGCTCAAGGAGTACCTCGTCGACCTCGTCGCCGCGACCCGCGCCGACCCCGGACTGCGACTCGGGGCGTCCCCACGCGCCACGCTGCATCTCCTGCGAGCCGCGCGAGCCCGCGCGGCCATGGCAGGGCGCGACCACGTCCTGCCTGACGACGTGCAGGCCCTCTTCCGGGCGGTGGTAGAGCATCGCGTCCTGCCCTCCGGGCAGGCCCAGCTGCAGGGCCGCGGGCCGGGAGACATCCTGACGGACATCATGGCCCGCGTTCCGGTCCGAGGCGGCTAGACCGATGGCCAGGAGCGCCCGCGCCGCGCCGACGGATCCTCGATCCGGCGCGACGACCGGTTCCCCCAGCCGCGACCGCGTCAGGGTCCCGATGCGCAGGAATCTGACCGATCGGGGGCGCGGGGTCCTGATCGGCGGGATCGTGCTGACCGCCGCAGGCATGCTGCTCGGGTTCGTCGACCTCGTCCGCGTCGGCCTCACGTGCGCGGCACTGCCCGTGATCTGCCTGCTCCTGGCGTGGTGGCGCCGTCCCCGACTCGAGGTGCGTCGTGCTGTCACCCCGACCCCCCTCGAGGCCGGGCAGATCGCTGCCGTGCGGGTCGACGTCCGCAACGTGGGGACGCGCCGCAGCGACGTGATGGCCGCGGCAGAGCAGGCCTCGCCCGGGCTGCCCGGGGGCGCCCGCCTGGTCCTGCCCTCGCTGGCGCCCCAAGAGCACACCACGATGTCGTATCGGGTGCGCCCCGCGCGTCGCGGCCTTCACGGGCTCGGCCCGCTGGTGGCCACGCGCCGCGACCCGCTCGGGCTCACCACCGGGACCGCCACGTTCGGCGGCTCCTCGCCGGCGCTGGTCCTGCCCCGCGTGCACGACCTGTCCGGCGCCGCGGCACCGCGGATCGTCGGTCACCAGGGCGACGATCCCGCGAGCGTCGTCGGCGGCGGCGAGCGCGACGTCTCGTTGCGCGCGTACCGGCTCGGCGACGATCTGCGCCAGGTGCACTGGGCCGTGACGGCTCACCGGGGCGAACTCATGGTCCGTCACGAGGCTCAACCCGCCATCCGCAGGGCCGTTCTCGTCCTCGACGCGGCCGCGAGCGCGTGGGGTGCCTCACCGCAGCGCCCGTTCGACTGGGCCGTCGAAGCGCTCGCCTCGATCGCCGCGAACCTGGCCCGTCAGGGATTTGCCCTGCATCTGGTGGTAGGCGGCGCCGAGGCGGCCACGACAGCGGGCGGCCGCCGGGACGACCTGAGCGGGACGGACACCACCGGGGTGCTGCGACGTCTGGCCCTCGCCGAACCTGACGCGGTCGCCGTGCCGAAGCGCGGGGCGGTCGCCTCGGCCCTGTACGGCTCCGCCCGCGAGCTCGCCGGTTCAGGCGGGCTGATCGTGGTGGCCACCGGCGACGGCGATCCCGCGGGGGCACACGACGCGTTCGGGGTCGTCCGCTCGGGCAGCACGGGTCTGGCCCTCGTGGCCGACACGGCAGCGTTCGCGGCCCCCGTCTCGTCGGCGACGCTCGGAGATGGCCCGGCGGAACGATTGTGCGCCTTCGCCCGGGCCGGAGGCTGGCACGCGGGAGTCGCTCGCCCCGACATCGGCCCGGGCGAGGCCTGGGCCGCGCTGGTCGGTGGCGTCGGGGTGGGGGACGCGTGAGCCGGGCGACATCTCGCGCCACCCCGAGCGTCTCTGCCCAAGGTCACGAGCGCAACGCCCCTGCACGACCCGTGGGTGCCGCGCCGCTCGCCGCCGTCCTTGCGGGGGCCGCCGTGCTGGCCTCGGCGTGGTCCCTCCACACCCTGTTCACGCACGCGCCGTGGGAGGCCGGCGCGGTCGCTCAGGTGTGCCTCGTCGGCGTCCTCGGGGTGCTGCTGCGCATGCTCGGCCGCAATCCCACCACGGTGGCAGCCGTCCAGCTCGCGGGGGTGTTCCTCACCCAGTCGGTGCTGTTCCCCGGCCAACGACCCCTCTTCGGGGGCCTGATCCCGACGCCCGACACCGTGGCCGCCTGGCGCGGCCTCGCCTCCGAGGCCGTGGTCACGATCACCGGCAACGCCACCCCTGCACCTGCTACTCCCGGCGTGACGTTCGTCATCGTCGCCGCCGTCGCGCTCGTCGCCTGGGCCGTGGACGTCGTGGCGGTCTCCTCAAGACTGCCCGCGGTGGCCGCGCTTCCCCTGCTGACCCCGCTGCTCACCACCGTGGCGAACAGCGCCGAGCCCCTCGACGCGCGGTACGTCGCGCTGCCGATCGCGCTCTGGTGCGCGCTGCTCGTCGAGAACGGACGAACCTGGCTCACGTCGTGGCGACCGGACCTGGCCGCGGCCGGGCGGCTTCCGCGCCGGCGCGGGCGCGTCGGCCTGGCGGCCGGGGTGTGTGCGCTTGCTCTGGCGGCGGGCGTCGGTGCCGGGGGTGCCCTGCCCCGCCTGCCGGCGCACTACCTCGCGGACGGGTGGGGGGCGTCGGGGTTGGGGGGCCCGAACCGGGTGGGCTTCTCGCCCGATGCCGACATGGTCAACGACCTGCGCAACACCGACCCCACCCCGGTCCTCACGTACACCACCGACGATCCGCAGTTGCCGCCGTTGCGCGTGTCGGTGGCCACCAGCTACGACGCGGGGGTGTGGAGCGCGGCCCCGGTCGACGCCGAGCCCTCCTCGGGCCCTCAGCTGCCGTATCCCATGGGGCTGACCAGCGCCGTCCCCCGCACCGAGCCCTCGATCACCGTCGAACGGACCGGGCTCGCGGCGCCGTACCTGGCGAGCCCGACCCCCATCGTCTCCGGGACCGTCGTCGGTGCCCGTTGGGCGGCCGATGAGCGGACGGGAGCCCCGGTCGTCGACCGGATCCCCCGGTCCTACCAGCTGCGTTACCTCGCCCTGGCGCCGACCCCGGACCAGCTGCGGGGCGGGCCGCGGATCAAGCGCTCGGAGTTCTCGGCGGAGCTGGCGGTGCCGAGCGCCGCGGACACTGACCTGCTGCGCAGCACCGCGACGAGCGTGGTGTCGGGCGCGCGGACGCCCTTCGAGAAGGCGGCGGCGATCCAGTCGTGGCTGCGCGAAGGCGGCGGCTTCACGTACAGCCTGGATCTGGCTGCGCCCCCTCCCGGGATGTCGCGGAAGCAGGCCACGAACGCCGCCCTCGACCTGTTCCTCACCAGCAAGCGGGGCTACTGCGTCCAGTTCACGACCGCGATGGTGATGATGGCGCGCCGGGAGGGGATCCCGGCGCGGGTGGCGACGGGCTTCCTACCGGGGGAACCCCAGGGCGCCACCCGCCAGGTCCGGGCCTCGGACGCGCATGCCTGGCCCGAGCTGTACTTCTCGGGCGTCGGCTGGCTGCGCTTCGAACCCACGCCGTCGCAACGCACGGGCCCGGCTCCCTCCTACACGGGCGGCGACGCGGCCCCGACACCCCAGGACACGGCCAGCGCCGTCCCCACCGCTACCCCGGCGCCCTCGGAACCCACACCATCCGCGGCCCCTCGGCCGGACTCCGACACCGGGACGACGGATCCGGCCGGCGCGGACGACGGAGCCACCCGGTTCACGGCCGGGCTCGTGGCGCTCGGGGTGGCGCTCGTGGTAGCGCTGGCGGCGTCGCTCGTCCCGTTCGCGGGGCGCCGCGCGCTCGCAAGACGTCGCGAGTCCGCGCAGTCGGCGGGCGAGCGAGCGGAGGTCGAGTGGGCAGCCTTGAAGGACGGCCTGGAGGATCTGGGCGTCGCCGTGCCCCCGGACGCCACGCCGCGCCAGCTCGTCGACCGCCTGAGCCACGCCGCGGTTCTCGACGACGGCGGCCGTGCGGCGCTGGGCCGGGTCCTGTCCGCGGTCGAGCGCGCCCGGTACGCCCCGGAGCCCAGCTCACCCCCGTACCCGCCGGGCGGGGCCGCGTCGACGGGGGCGTCGGCAGCTGAGCTCGACGCGGTCGGACATCGGCTCGCCGCTGACGCCCGGACGGTGCTCACCCTGACGTCGAGCCTGAGGTCGCGACGCGTCACAGCGCGTGCCAGACTCCTGCCACGCGCCGGCCTGCGCGCCCTCCGCTTGCCGATCCCCGCGGCGTGGCAACCCGCTCCCTCGCCAGACCGGAGGACCCGCACCCATGTCCACTGAGCGCTCTGCTGACCGCGACACGTCGGGTCACCGCGACCCTTCGAGCCGCGACGATCGCGCGGTCGCGCGCGCCCGGGAGCTGGCCGCCGAGATGGCCCCGGCCGTGGTCGAGTTCACCCGCCGGCTCGTGCGGACGCCGTCGATCACCGGGGACGAGCTGGCGGTCTCGGAGCTGCTGCTCGCCGAGATGGCCTCGCTCGGGTACGAGCGGGTCTTCCGCGACTCGTGGGGCAACGTGGTGGGGCTGATCACCGGCCCGTTGCCCGGCCCGTCGATCCTGTTCAACGGGCACATGGACGTCGTGGCGGCGGGCAACGCCGCCGCCTGGGGCGACGTCGACCCGTGGGGCGGGGAGCTGGCGGTCGTGGCGACGCCCGACGCCGACCACCGCGCGATGGAGGACGTCGAGGTGGTCTACGGCCGCGGCGCCTCGGATTTGAAGGGCGGCGCGGCGGCGCAGGTCTACGCCGGGGGGATCCTCGCGCGGCTGAAGGCGGAGGGGTACGCGTGGCCCGGCACGTTCCTGCTGATGCAGGTCGCCATGGAGGAGCCGGGCGAGATGTTCTCGATGCGCAAGTTCGTGGCGGACACGATGGCGCAGGAGGGGCTGGCCGTGGACGCGATGGTCTGCTGCGAGCCGTCCAGCCTCAAGGTGGCGCTCGGGCACCGGGGGCGGGTCGAGCTCAAGGTGGTCGTGCGCGGGCGTAGTTGCCACGGCAGCTCGCCCTGGCTCGGGGTGAACGCGGCCGTGCACGC
>JBDTWM010000114.1:0-8824 GCA_040006675.1 Dermatophilaceae bacterium
GTCAGATGAGGAGTCACGACCCCCGCGCAGCGATACCAGCATGTATGTCAGATGAACGCTGGAGACTCTGTTCATCGAAAGAGACCTTCGGTGGGTTTAGGAGCGGACGAGGCGTGCGATGGCCGCTGAGGCTTCTTTGACTTTGGCGTCGGCTTGGGCGCCGCCGGCTTGGATCGCATGGGTCACGCAGTGCTCGAGGTGTTCCTCAAGGAGGGTCAGGGCGACTGCTTCAAGGGCTCGGGTTGCGGCAGAGATCTGGGTTAGGACGTCGATGCAGTAGGTGTCCTGCTCGATCATCCGCTGCAGTCCTCGGACTTGGCCCTCGATCCGGCGCAGCCTTATCAGGTGGGCGTCTTTGGTGTCGGTGTATCCGGGTGGTTGCGTGGACATGGCTTCTGGTCCTCAGGTCGAGGTGGCTGCTCGCGCCTGCTGGCGACCCGGCCACGAGCGTTGGGTCGGGGTGGGGGTCGGTCAGAGCTTCTGGGCGCGCAGGCGGAGGGCGTTGGTGATGACGCTGACCGAGGACAGGGACATCGCGGCGGCGGCGATGATCGGGGAGAGCAGCAGCCCGAAGAACGGGTACAGCACGCCGGCGGCGATCGGGATTCCGGCGGCGTTGTACACGAACGCGAACATCAGGTTCTGGCGGATGTTGCTCATCGTCTTCTGGGACAGCTGGCGGGCGTGGGCGATGCCGGTCAGGTCCCCACCGAGCAGGGTGACGCCGGCGCTTTCCATCGCGACGTCCGTACCCGAGCCCATCGCGAGGCCGACGTCGGCCGCGGCCAGAGCGGGTGCGTCGTTGACGCCATCCCCGGCCATCGCCACGACCCGGCCTTCGCTGCGTAGCTGCTTGACGATGTCGCTCTTGTGGTCAGGAAGCACACCGGCTTCGACCCGGGTGATGCCCAGGTGGCGTCCGACGGCCTCGGCGGTGACCTGGTTGTCGCCGGTCAGCATGACGACCTCGATACCTTCCTTGCGCAGCGCCGCCAAGGCAGCTGGGGTGGTGGCTTTGACGGGGTCGGCGATGGCGATGATCCCGGCCGACGTGCCCTCGACGCCGACGTGGATGACGGTGGCTCCGTCGGCGCGTAGCTGGTCAGCCCGACCGTCCAGGGCTGTGGTCTGGACCTGGTGGGAGGTGAGGAAGTCGGAGCTGCCGATGACGACGGCGCGGCCATTCACCGTTCCCTGGACTCCGCGACCGACGGGGGAGTCGAAGTCGCGCACGTCCGGGATGGGGATCTGCCGCGCCGCGGCGGCCTGGACGATGGCTTGCGCCAGGGGGTGTTCGGAGGCGCGTTCGACCCCAGCTGCCAACGTCAGGATCTCAATCTCCTCAAACCCGGCCGCGGGGACGACCTCGGTGACGGTGGGCCGTCCCTCGGTGAGGGTGCCGGTCTTGTCCACGACAAGGGTGTCGACCTTCTCCATCCGCTCCAGGGCTTCGGCGTTCTTGATGAGCACGCCCATCCCGGCGCCTCGCCCGACCCCGACCATGATCGACATCGGGGTGGCCAATCCGAGCGCGCAGGGGCAGGCGATGATGAGCACGGTTACGGCCACGATCAGGGCGTGCGCGAGTTTCGGGTCGGGACCGACCAGGGCCCAGATGACGAACGCGAGGACGGCGACGCCGACGACGACGGGCACGAAGATGCCAGCGACCCGGTCAGCCATCCGCTGGATCGGGGCCCGGGAGCGTTGGGCGTCAGCGACCATCGCCACGATCCGGGCCAGCATCGTGTCGCGCCCGACCTTCTCGGCGACCATGACCAGCCCACCGGACTGGTTGATGGTGCCGCCGATGACGCTGTCGCCGACGCTCTTGGTGACCGGCATCGACTCGCCCGTCACGAGAGACTCATCCACGAAGGAACGGCCCTCTTGGACGGCGCCGTCGACCGGCACCAGCTCACCGGGGCGGACCCGGAGCCGGTCGCCGAGCTGAACGTCTGCCAGGGCGATCTCTTCATCGCTGCCGTCGTCGGTGATGCGCCGGGCGGTCTTGGGGCTCAGGTCCAGCAGCGCTCGAATCGCGCCGGAAGTCTGCTCTCGGGCGCGCAGTTCGAGAACCTGCCCGAGCAGGACGAGCACGGTGATGACGGCGGCCGCCTCGAAGTAGACATCGACCGTGCCCACCCCCATTCCATCGCTCTGGCGGAAGGAGTCCGGGAAGATCCCGGGGGCCACGGTGGCGATGAGGCTGTACACCCAGGCGACACCGGTACCCATCGCGATGAGGGTGAACATGTTCAGGTTCCGCGACCGCAGCGAGGCCCAGCCCCGGACGAAGAACGGCCAACCGCACCAGAGCACCACCGGGGTCGCCAGCACCAACTGGATCCAGACCGACACCGTCGCCGGGACCAGGTCATGAACCCATGAGAAGAGGTGGCTGCCCATCTCGAGCAGGAACACGGGAAGGGCCAGCGCGAGCCCGACCCAGAAGCGGCGGGTCATGTCGACCAGCTCCGCGTTCGAAGCGGTGTCCGCGCTCACCGTGACCGGCTCCAACGCCATCCCGCAGATCGGGCACGAGCCCGGCGCGGGCTGGCGGATCTCCGGATGCATCGGGCAGGTGTATTCCAAGACGTCACCCTCGGCCGTGGCGTGGGTCTCGTGGCTCTGATCCCCGCGCGCCGGATCTGCGTCACGGCGACCAGCCCCCGCCGCACGCGCGTCCAGGACGTAGCGGTCAGGGTCGGCCGTGAACCTGGCTTGACAATTCTGGGAGCAGAAGCAGTAGGTGCGCCCGTCGCGCTCGGCGCGTAGCGGCCCGTGCGGATCAACGCTCATTCCACACACCGGGTCGGTGACGGCGGTGGACTCGGAGGCTTGTGCGTCCCTGTTTGAACTCGTCATTATTCTAAAATACTCCCTACCCCTACGAGGTATACAGGTTCGTGGCCACTTTTTGTCAGCGTGAAGACCCACGAGGCTGCACTTTCGAAATGGGCCCGGAGTCATCCTGTGCACGCCGGCCGGATCGCCCGCCCTGCGGCTCCCTTCACCACCTGGCGCATATCCCCGGCGAGCTGGTCCTCACGAAAGCCGTCGAGGGGCGGCTCGACTCGACGGGCTCCCGGGTCCGTGATCTGTTCCTGCTCCTGGTGAGGCCGACCGACCTTGAGGAGCTCGGGGAGGGACCGGCGCCGCGGCCCGGCCTCATGACGACGATGATTGTGCGTATCGTGCATGACGGGTACCTCAGCAGTCGTCGCGTCACCGGATCGCAGCCGGCGCAGGGTGGGCACCGCGTCGGCGACTTGCTGCTTGCCGGCTCCCGCGGTGAGCCTTACGCGTCCGTGCGGTGACGTTGCTGAGCCAGGATCATCGTTCCTGCTCGGTGGTCACCGTCGCGATCAACGCGTTCAGCTTCCGGGCCCAAGCAGTTGCCGTACCGAACCCCGCGCTCAAGCGGGTCTTGTCCATCGGGGCTGCGGTCGGGTTCACAGCCCGGGGGCGCCGTAAACCGGGAACCAGCGGGCGAGGTCGGGTTCGACGCGCAGGTCCTGCTCGAGCGCGGACTTGATCTGCAGCTCCAGACTCGTGTCGCGGCGCTCGGCTCCCGTCGGCGCGAAGGGGTACCAGCTGCCGCGCTTGTACAGGTAGATCAGACCCAAGGACTGGGTGTCGTCGGTGAAGGCGATGAGGCTGCACAGCAGCGCGGCGCCGAAGCCGGCGTCGACGAGGCTGCTGTTCACGGCGTGCAGGTCGGTGACCAGCCCATCCAGGTCGTCCGGGGTGGTCGATCGCACCAGCCAGGTGAAGCCGTAGCGGTCGGTCTCGAGGCGGTACCGGCCCGCGTCGAGCGCTAGAAGTTGCTCGACCTGCTCGCGCAGCCCGGTGAACCCGGCCCCCTCGGCGGCCTTGAAGCAGACCGACCCGACCCCCGTCGGGCGGAACCGGGTGCCGGCTTGGAGGGTCACCGCGGCGGCGGGCAACCCGAACAGTTGGTCGAGGTTGGGGGCGGCTGGCTTCGACCGGCCGAGGAGCGCGTCAAGGAAGCCCATCGGTCACACCGCCTGGCCGAGCTCACGGGACAGCCCAGCCAGCTGCTCGAGGCGGCGCTCCAGTGGCGGATGGGTGGCGAACAGTGAGGTGAGGCTGAAGCCGGGCGCGAGGGCCGGGGCGAAGAAGAAGGCGTTGAACGCCTCGGCCTGGCGCAGGTCCTTGGTGGGGATGCGGGACATCTCGCCCGAGATCTTGGCCAGTGCCGAGGCCAGTGCCGAGGGGCGCCCAGTGAGCAGCGCCCCGGCTCGGTCGGCGGACAGCTCGCGGTAGCGCGACAGGGCACGGGTGAGCAGGAACGACAGCGCGTAGACGACGGCGGAGACCGCGACGACGGCCATCAGCACGAGGGCCGTGTTGTCCTGGTCCTTGCCCCGCCCTCTTCCGCCGCCGTAGAACCCGGCATACAGCCCGAAGCGGGTGATCAGGCCGGCGAGAACGCCGAGGAACGACGCGACCGTCATCACGGCCACGTCCCGGTGCGCCACGTGGGAGAGCTCATGCGCCAGCACGCCCTCGAGCTCTTCTGGGTCTAGCCGCCGCAGGATGCCGGTCGTGGCGCAGACGACGGCCTTGTCCGGGCTGCGTCCGGTCGCGAACGCGTTGGGCACGTCGACGTCCGCGATCGCGACCGCCGGCTTCGGCATGTCGGCTAGGGCACACAGCCGGTCGATGACTCCGTGCAGCTCGGGAGCCTCCTCGGGGGTGACGATCCGGCCGTGCATCGCGTAGAGCGCGATCCGGTCCGAGAACCAGTACTGGGCGAAGAGGAGGGCGCCGGCGATGACGACCGCCAGCGCCGCGCTCTTGATGAGCACGATGAGCGCCGCCGTGAACACGACATAAAGCAGGCCGAGCAGGAAGATCGTTACCAGCATGCGGATGGTCAGGCCACGGTCGGGCGCGAATCGGCTTTTCATCAGCTCATCCCGGGATCAGGCCCTCGTCGCCGAGCAGCGAGGCCACCTCGGCGAGGCTGCTGTCGGGCCCCGGCAGGATCAGGTCGGAGGTGCTCAGCATCTCATCCGGTAGCCGGGTGCCCACGGACCGCACCTTGTCCAGCAAGCGGGACAGCTCGAGCGTGAACCGGGCCTCGTCGCCCGCGGTCACCGCGTCGACCACGTCCGCATCGAGTGTGTTGAGCTCGTCAAGGTGTGCCTCCGCAACGTCCAGCTGGCCTTCACCCAGGATACGCACGATCATGACGTCGCCTCCGGGGATGTGGCGGGCCCCGAGGTGAGCGCACTCGGTTCGGGTGCGCCGGGGGGCAACGCAGTCCGCAGCCGGGTCAGCTCCACCTCGACGTCGGAGGTGGCTGATATCCGCTCCAGCTCGAGCTGGATGTCGTCCTTGGCCGTGCCGGTCGCGTCCTCCAATGCGCCCGAGGAGAGCAACTCGTCGAGCGCGCCGGCACGGGCCTGCATCTGCGCGGTCTTGTCCTGGGCGCGTTGCATGGCGAGCCCGATGTCGCCCATCTCCTCGCTGATGCCCGAGACCGCCTCGCCGACGCGTGACTCGGCCTCGGCGGCAGTGTAGGTGGCCTTGATCGTCTCCTTGCGCGTGCGGAAGGCCTCGACCTTGGCCTGCAGCCGCTGCAACGCGAGGGTCAGCTTGTCCTGCTGCGCCTGCAAGGCGCTCTCCTGCTCGGTCAGGTCGTCAAGCTGCTGCTGCCCGGCTGCCCGGCGGACCAGGGCCTCCCGGGCCAGGTCCTCCCGGCCGGCGGCCATCGCGACGGCTGCCTGCTGCTGCATCTTTCCCATGCTCGCGCTCAGCTGCTGACGTTGCAGCTCGAGACGTTTGCGGCTGGTGGCCACGTCGGCGAGACCACGACGGACCTGCTGCACCATCTCCATCTGCTTCTGGTAGGAGTAGTCAAGGGTCTCCCGAGGATCCTCCGCGCGATCCAATGCCCGAGAGGCTTTGGCCCGGAAGATCAGCGCGAGGCGTTTGCTGAGGCTCATGGTGTGGTTTCCTTTCGTGGTGTTTCGTGGTCGCGTCCCACCCGGTCGGCTCCCGCCGTCGGTGTCTTGGTCGCGGCGTCATCACCCTGATGTCCGGTGTGCCCTCCACCGCAGCCACCCATGCCACCACCATGGCCACGACGGTGGCCCGAGTGCACGTCGAGCATGGCGAGCATGGCCCCGACGAAGACGAGGGCGATCCAGTTCTGCTGGAGAAAACGTGCCATGACGCGCTCCTACTCTTGTCGAAGCCGAGCGCCCGGGACGGCTGCCCCGGACGTGTCCCCCGATGACAGGCCCCACACTCCTTCACCGAGGTGAAGGAGTGTGGGTGAATCAGTCAAGGAATGACGAAGATGGCTCAAGGGCCGACACTCAGTGCTTGTGTCCGCCCATGCGAGCATCGCCACGGCCATCATCGCGGTGCACAGGAGTGCGAGCACGATCGCCCCTGCCCCTGCCCCTGCCCCTGCCCCTGCCGCGCCGGTCGCGAGCAGGATGGCGACGAGGACGAGCATGGGGATGCAGCAGATAATCATCATCGTCTTCCCAGATCGCTTTCGGGTACTCAATCGGCACCCATGCGTGTTCAGGGATCCGAGTGATCGCGGCGCTCACCGCGAGTCCACCCGCGATCCCACAATGAACCGCAGCTGGACATGGTCAAGTTCGCGAAGGTTGCTCGCGGACAACATTCCGGCACCGGCGACGACCACCATGTCGGCCAGGGTGTGACGGGCCTGGAACGCCTTGATGATCGGGACGATCGTGGTCATCTGGGCCCTGTTGCCCTCATAGCAGCCGATTCGCGAGGGGGGAACCCGACCCAGACGACCAACAGACCGACCACGACCTGTGGGGCGACGCGGCGTTCCTTGGCAGTAGCCGACCTTGCGCAGCTCGTCCTCGTGCTCGGCCTCGAAGTACAAAGTGGTCACGTCGTATAAGCACAGCGAGACATCTGAGCTGTTCGCGGCGTGCACGAAGCACGCGGTCGCGATCTGGGCGCGATAGTCACCAACCGCAGCCCGTTCCAGCGAGCGGAACATCGTGCCTAGCCACGCGTGTGCGATGCCCAGCTCGTCCAGCACGCGCACCGAGTCGGCCTTGCTCCTCGGCTCCACGATCCGGGCCGGCCGCCACCGCGCGCACCCACCGGGCCAGTTCGGGAACCGACGTGCGGGCAGGGTCAGGTCACCGTCGCCGTCTGGGCCACCGGGTTGGCCTCCACACCTATCACCCCCGGGCGGTGTCGGGTGTCCGCGGAGGGCCTCCCGTTCGTCGTTCGTCGTCGTCCGATCCATCGGCGGTGTGACATCGAGGCCGTCGCCGGGGCGCAGCCCCTGCCGGGGACAGGACCAGGCCGTCGACCCCCGTGAGCCGGTCTGGTCCGGTCCGGTCCGGACGCCCGTCAGGAGCTGAGTTGCTTCAGGGCGTCGGACAGCAGCGATCCGACGCGCTGTGCGACGGGTGCCATCGCGTCGTTCCCGGTGAGCAGGTGCATCGTCTGGGGGTCGATGGCCTCGACGATGGTGTGTGCCTCGTCGTCGTATCGAACGACGACGTTGCAGGGCAGGAGCAGACCGATCGAGGCCTCGGCCTGCAGGGCCTGGTGGGCGCTGGACGGGTCGCAGGCGCCGAGGATGATCTGCGGCGGGATGTCGACGTCGAGCTTCTTCTTCAAGGTGGCCGCCATATCGATCTCGGTCAGGACACCGAACCCGTGCTCGGCCAACGCCTGCCTGGTCGCGGCGAGGGCTTCCTCGAAGGGGCGATCAACGATCGTGGTCAGGGCGTAACCCATGTCTTCCTCCATTGACGACGGAAACAGCGGTCAGGTGACGACAAGTTCCTGGTACATGCCGTTCGCGTAGTGGTTCTTCAGGTTGCATACCAGCTCATACCGCCCGGGGGCCAAGGTGAGCGTCGCCCAGCCCACCGAGCCCGAGGTGATCCCCTCCCCGGAGCCGGCGGCGCAGGAGTTCGACGCCTCACCCAGGCTGCCGGCCTCGTCGACCTTGCCGTCGGCTCCCGGGACCCGTGTGCCTGCCGCGGTGCCTGCGGGCAACGGCAGGGCCACGACCTCGTGGGTGCGCCACCCGAGGTTGGAGGCGACCAGGCTGACCTGCCCGGCCGAGACGGTGCCCGGCGTGGCATGGAGCATCATCCGGGCGCCCATCGGTGCATCTCCGCCCATCATCGAGGACATCCCCATGTCGCCCAGCGACACCACTACGGTCTGACCAGGCAGGGAGGCCGGGGCGGAGCACGTCAACGGCGCGTACTGATAGCCCGCCACGGAGCCCATACCGCCACCAGGCGAGGACCCGCCCATCATCCCGGATACCGTCTGGGAACCGCCCATCATCTCGCCACCCGAGGGCTGGCTGCCGCTGGACGAGCAAGCCGCCAACCCCACCATCGCGCTCACGCCGGCCACAGCGAGCAGGACGCGAACCCCTCCGCGTCGCGGCAGGGACAGGCGACCTCCGCTCGTGTCTTCGCCCGCGCCGGGACCCGGGTGGGCGACCGCGTGACGTACGCCGGAGGTGTTGTGGATGAAGGTCATTCAGGCTCCATGGTCAGAGGCGATGCAGTTCAGTAGCCTCAATGTATACCCCTGGGGGGATGTTCCCGTATCACGGGACGCGTTCTTCATCAAACCTTCAGGGTTTCGCTGCGCTCAGTTTTCGGTGATCGGACGCCCCCGTGCTGGTTGAGGGCTCGCCGAGAGCCGCAGGGCAGCGGAGCGCGTCACGGTTAGGGTTGTGACGTGCTGACAGTGCGAGGACTGCGAAAGTCCTACACCACCGGTCGTCGCACCACGACCGCCCTCGACGGCGTCG
>JBDTWM010000115.1:0-8679 GCA_040006675.1 Dermatophilaceae bacterium
GAACACTCGAAGGAATCGCCGCCTAACCGCGTCCACAAAACCGGAGACACTCCACTGGTCTTTTGGGGTACACCCCAGACGCACACTCTTGACGGCGTCAAAATATGTACGTCTAGGGTTCTACATCGCATCCTTGCGCATTACGGTGACTTTGCCCGTTAGGTGGCGGTGTTCTGTCGACGTAGGTGGCGGTCCGCAGGGTGGCACGTATGACGATCCCGCACCGGTGCGCGGTCAGCTCCTCTTCAGCTCCTCGGCGAGCATCACGATGATGCCGCTGGGGCCGCGGATATAGGTGAGCTTGTACACCTCCTCGTACGTCGCCACACCGCGCAGTGGGTAGCTGGTGCCGGGGTGTGCGGCCCTCGCCACGGCACCGACTCTGGCTGCCGCCTTGGGGTCACTGCGCAGACCCGCGTTGACGGTGAGGTGTCAAACGTCGCCGGTATCGGAAGCGTTGGGGTCGTCCTCGGGGTTCACCGCGGGGATGAGGAAGGACATGCCGAAGGCGAGCAGCAGGATGACGGCCCCGGTGAGGATGCCGCCGCGATAGCCCGCCTCCGCGCCGGAGCGTTCGGTGAGGAAGGTGTTGACGGCAAAGAGGATCGCGAAGCTCAGCCCGGCGCCGAGGTTGAACGCGCCGGAGTTCATGCCGGGCAGGTAACCCTGGTTGTCCTTGGGGCTGAGGACGATGCCGAGTCCGTTGAGCATGATGTTGCTGACACCCGCGTAGACGATGCCGACGAGGACGGAGACGAACAGCAGCATCGGGCGGGTCGGTGACCCCACGACGAGGATGGCGACGCCCAGCCCGATGGCGGTTCCGACGAGGCCGAACTGCAGCACCCTCTTGTAGCCGTAGGTCCCGGCGAGGCGACCCGCGATAGGCCCCATCAGCAGGCCCGCGATGGCGTAGGGCGTCAGGGTCACCCAGGACACGGCGTCGGCGGCGATGCCCGCCCCGACCTTGGTGTCCTGCGCCAGGTTGGGGATCAGCCCGTTCATGACCGCAAAGACTCCGGTCATGGTCAGGATGGTGGTGAGGAGCAGGGCCCAGGTTCGGCGCTGCTTCATGTAGGTGGTACTCACCAACGGGTGCTCGACCCGATCCTCGACGCGCCAGAACACGACGAACGCCACCAGACCGACGACGATGAGCACCGCGACGAGCGGCCAGTTGGCCTCGGCGAGCTTCCCGGCCTCGTTGAAGGCCGTCAGGACCGTGCCGAGGGCGACGACCAGGGGCGCTACACCCTTCCAGTCCATCGGCGGCGTCTCGGCCGCGGTCGAGTCGAGCGTGCCGAACCGGACGGCCACGAGTGCGAGCAGCCCCACGGCGGCCATGACCCAGAAGATGGACCGGAAGCCGAGGTGCGATGCGAGCCAGCCACCGGCGAGCGCGTCCACACCGGCGATCCCGCCGTTGACCGAGGTCAGCACACCGAGCAGGGTGCCGTACTGCTTCTTGTCCGGCACCTGGAAGCGCAGCATGATGAGACTCATCGGCACGATCGGGCCAGACACGCCCTGCACTATGCGGCCCACGAACAGAATCGGGACGGTGGGCGCGAGGGCACTGATGACGGCGCCGATCGTCGTCGCCATGAGCGCGCCGATCACGATCCGCCGACGCCCCACCAAGTCGCCCCAGCGTGGCAGGAACAGGGAGAACAGTGCGGCCGCGGTGAAGAACGCCGTCTGCGTCAAACCGATCGCGGCGTCAGTTGTCCCCAGCTCCTGACGCATCGTGGCGAGGGCCGGAGACAGCATGGACGCGTTCAGCTGGAAGGCGAAGATCGCGGCGAGGAGCGCCAGCACCAGCACGGTGACGCTGCTCCCCCGTGGCCGGGTGACCGAGTGGTCGAACATGTCACACCTCTTCTTGCGCTACAGGCTGCGGGCGGGTGGACCTACGACACCGGATCGTCCGCGGGCGAGGCGTCGACGGGCTCGGTTGCCCCTGGGGAGCGCAGCACCCGCGCTGAGAGGGCGTGCGCTGCCTCGCAGCTGGCGATGAGATCTCCCCCGTTGAGCAGGTACGACGTCAGGAAGCCCGCGTTGAAGGCGTCGCCCGCTCCGGTGAGGTCGCGGACGTCCTCGACGGGCGTGACCGGCACCTTCGCCAGCAGCTGCCCGCCCGTGAAGATGTTGGTCGCCTCGGCGCCGGCCCGCGCCAGGAGCGTCGCCCGCGGGAAGCGGGCCAGGTTGGGCCCTGGCTCGCCCCCGTCGGCGAGGCCGAGGACGCGGCTCTCGTCGAGGTTGGCCGAGATGCAGTCCGGGTCGCACCGGGTCATCAGGTCGAGGAAGCCGTCGACGCCGTAGTGCTCGATCATGCCGACCGACGAGACATCGAGCGACACCTTGCCACCGCGCCGGCGATGCTCCACGACCGCCTGCGACACAGCCTCCGGCGTCGATCCCGACTCGAACGAGTAGGCCGTGACGTGCAGGATCTCGAGGTCGTCGAGCCACGTGGTGTCGATCGACTCGAGCAGCGCCGAGGCACCGCGCGAGGGGAACATGTGCCGCTCCCCTTGCGACTCGTCGATCATGACGACGATCATGCCCGTCTTGTCACGAACCTGGAGCCGCACGTCGACCCCGTGTCCCTCGAGCTCCTTGCGCAGCACGAAACCACCCAGGTCGTCCCCGACGCACCCGATGAAGCGGGTCGGATAGCGGGGCCCGGCGAACGCAGCGACGTTGGCTGCGGAACCGCCGCGCTGCATGTACACCTCGGACTGCGTGTCGGTGCCCTCGCGGATCGGCTCGAGCTGCCAGACGACGACGTCCTGGACGAGGTCGCCCACGACGCCGAGCATCAGCCGGCCTGTGCGATGAGCGCGGTCGCGATGTCCACCGCGAGGCGGACGTTGTTCTTGTAGAGGGCGACGTTGGCGTCCAGGCTGCGGCCCTGCGTCTCGCGGCGGATGAAGTCGAGCAAGTAGGGGGTCGACGCCTGCCCCTTGATGCCGTCCTGCTCGGCCGCAGCCCAGGCCCGGTTGATGACGCCGTCGAGCTCGGCGGGGTCGAGCTGCTCGTCCTCGGGGACCGGGTTGGCGATGAGGATGCCGGACCTGACCCCGAGGTCGCGTTGGACCGTCAGCATCGTCGCCACGTCCTCGGGCGAGTCCACGCGGGCGCTGATGGAGTAGCCCGAGTCGACGACGTAGAAGCCCGGGTAGCGGTTGGTCCGGTAGCCGACGACGGGCACACTGAGCGACTCGAACCGCTCGAGCGTCGCCGAGATGTCGAGGATCGCCTTGGCCCCGGAGCTGACGAGGACGATCGAGGTGTTGGACATCGCCGCGAGGTCGGCAGACTCGTCGAAGCTCGTCGCGGCGCCGTGGTGCACACCCCCGAGGCCGCCGGTCGCGAAGACGTCGATGCCGACGGCTCTGGCGAGGAAGGCGGTGGAGGCGATCGTCGTGCCGGCGTTCTTCTTGGTGATCGCCCCGATCGACAGCTCGCGAATCGAGGCCTTGTCGGCGTCGTCGTCAGCGCCGAGCTCGCTGATCTCCTCGGGGGTCAAGCCGACAACGGGGGTTCCGTGGTGTACGCCGATGGTGGCCGGCACGGCACCGCCCGCGCGGATGATCTCCTCACCCTCGACCGCAACTTCGACGTTGCGCGGCCGGGGCAAGCCGTGGGTGAAGATGGTTGACTCGAGCGCGACGACAGGGACGTTGGCGTTGAGCGCGTCTGCGACGTGCGCTCCGACGCGAATGGACGACGGTGCCTTCATAGCATGCTCCTAGCTCGTGACCGCTCTCGTGGTCTGTTCTTGTGGCGGGCACAGGACTGGAGCTGGTCGACACTCGCGGCGGCGGCTACCGATCGTCAGTGAGCGTGGACGTGGAGGCTCGTGCGGTGCCATACCCGGAAGGCTAGCCATCTCACGACTTTTACGCCATGACGGGTCGGAAACCCGTGCGACGTCGTGCAGAACCCACCTACCCACCGGCTTCCGCGAGCGTCACGGACGCGGACGCTCGGGTCGCCGGAATACCGCATCCCCAGGGTCGGTCGTGGGACATCGGGGCGATCAAACCCGCGTGGTCACCTTCATTTTCGGATTAGCGGCTCGCCTGTGTCAGCGCGGCTTGCAGCTGTGCCCAGACCGGCCCGAGCAGGTCGGGCGGGTTGATCGCGTCGAGGGCCGCGGCAGCCTTGTTCAGCTGCTCGGTGCCGTCGGCGGTTCCCTCGATGTCGTCGGCGGCGGGCCACGTCGCTCCGGCGTCCTCGAGAAGGGTCTCGACGTCCATGCAGGCTCGCGCAGCGATCAGCCCGTTGTCATCGTCGTGGGCCAGGAACGCGGCGGTGGCGTACTTGACGTGCGCGTATGCCTCATCGAGGCGGGTCTGTGCGTCCATGCGCACGCACGTTACCTCGGTCATCCTCATCACCTCCTCCCCTCGGTCTTGGTCGGTCACTTCCGTGGTTGGCGGCTAGCCTCGCCCTTTCACGCGACGGTTCGTGAAGACCCGGTCGGCGGTCGTAGCACTGGATCGGGTGTGCGGAGCTGTCGGGGCGTCGGTGAGGGTCCGGCTGGCGCTGCCGGTGGGCGGTTCTCCGGGTCCTGGGTCGTGGTGGGCGGGGTTCGGTCTCAGCCGAAGGCGGTGCGTAGTCGGCCGAAGCCTTCGGCGATCTGGGCTGCCCAGCGCCAGGTCTTGTCGATCCTGAGGTGGACTCGTCGTTGTCCGTGGGTAAGTCGGGCTGCGACGTGCAGGACGCGGTAGCGGAACGTGGCGATCTCACAGCGGGCAAGTGCCGGGACGTCGGCGAAGCAGATCAGCTTGGTCCAGCAGACCAGATGGACCGCGGTCAGGATCACCTCGAGCCAAGCGGTGTTCTCGTTGAACGCGCGGCAGGGGAAGTTCCGCAGCCCGGTGGCCTTGGCTTCGCGGATCCGGTCCTCGACCCGGGCGTGTTGGCGGTGCCGCAGTTCGAGTCCGGCGGCCTGGCCGGACATCATCCCGGCCGTCGTGTTGGTGAGGATGGCGGTGATTCGGTGACCGTCGAGGTCGGCGAAGGTCAGTTGTGCGCCGGGGTGGGGTCGTTCCTTGCGCAGGATCAACCGCGCCCCTTCGGGCCAGGTGCTGAGGTCGATCATCCCGGTGGCCTCGCCCACCCAAGCACCCTCGCGAAGATCGCCGTCGGTCTGGATCGCAGGGTGCCAGCATTGCTCGGGGATGACGTCGACGATGCGCTGGATCCGTGCATCGACGGGGAATCCGAAGGAGAACCCGACTCCACGCTGCGCACACGCCGCAGCGAACGCGTGGGTCGCGCCGGCCGAATCGGAGCGGGCAAGCAGACGCGGACCCGTCCAAGTTCCGGGCTCTTCACCGGGCCGGGGACGAGCATGCTCGGGCAGCGCTACCAGCGCCTGGTCGAGCACCACGATGTGGTCGGCGGCGGTGTTCGAGCCCGCGTTCCCGGGCCGCAGCAACCCGGCCAAGCCTTCACCGCTGGCGATCTCGGGACGATCCAGGAAGCACAGCAGGGCGTGGAACCCGAACGTGCGTTTCCAGGTCGCTGCGGCGTTCTCCTTCTGGCTGTGCGCGATCGTGATCGTCGCGTCGAAGTCCAGACACAGCTCCTGGGTCAGGTCCGGGCCAGCACCGGCGGCCCACGCCGCCTCCCGAGCGACAGCCCGCCCGCGGCGAACTCCTTGAAGGTGCTGTGCGTCGACCCGGTCCAACACCCGCCAGGTCGTGGGCATCGAGGCCACCGGCCCGAACAGGTCCTCCCGCTCACCCAGGACCGCGATGCCGCTGATCGCATCCGCCCCGTCGGCCACCGCGACCGCGAGGTCGGTGAAGACCCGTCCCGGAGCATGAACCGGCACGCCCTTGTAGGTGCCGATCAACGCGGCGGTGACGCCGTCGACCAGACCGGTGAACTCAGCCAGTTATCGGAGCAGACCGACTCCGGCGTGCGACACGACGCCGGCCCCGTCCGCGCTGACCACAACCCGACGAAACCGCTTGCTACGCTTCACTCGACAAGTGCCTGTTCTGTGAGTCGACTCGGACCTTCGCAAGCTCGAGTTTCCCTTACAGGACGGGCACTTTCGCGTTCCCAGGCCGTGCCTCAGCCGGATCCGCATGAAAGACGCAGGTTAAGGCCCCGTTCGACCTCGATCACATGCAGCCCCGCCAAGCCGACCAGCAGGTCACAACCATCGCAGAACGCATTCACGGATGGGCAGCGCACAGCACAGCACGCCGTAGGCTCAGTCATCGTCGAGGTCCTCACGGAAACGGTTCTTGGTCGTTCCGCATCCTACAGCTGGACGCGCTGACCACCGCCGGCGTCGAGGCCAAGACGTGTTTCCGACGTCACCTCAGGCAGCCGACGAGCCATCGACCGATATGAAACTCAGCGAAGGGCGGCGAAGGCACGATAAGAAGACTGGGCACCCTCGGCGGTAGCAGCCAGCGCACTGGCCTGGGCTGCGAACCGCGCCGCGGAGGCCAGCGGGGAACCGCTGGCGAGGCGGTGGGCGATGGCCCCGGTGTATGCGTCTCCGCACCCGGTGCTGTCGATCGCCTCGACCCGGACGGGGTCGATCAACGTGACGAGATCGCCACGCTCCGCTGTAGCGTCCAGCACGACTGAACCCTCTGCGCCTAGGGTGACCACGGCCCGGTCGATGCCAAGACCGAGAAAGCCGCCCAGGGCCGCCGACCAGTCGTCACCGACCTCGCGTACGCCCAACACCAGCGCGGCTTCTGTCCGGTTCACCAGTAGCACATCAGTAAGGCTCAGCAGCTCGTTGGGCACGTCTCGGTACGGCGAGAGGTTCAGGAGCACCTGGGCTCCAGCCCGTCGGCCCTGCTCCGCGGCGGCCTGGACCGCCGGTACCGGAACCTCCAGACAAAGGCACACCACCGAGGCCTCGGCAAAGTCTTCGGTGCGCACCGAGGCCGGCGTAAGGGCACCGTTGGCACCCGGCGAGATGATGATCGTGTTCTCACCAGTGACATCGACCACGATCATCGCCGAACCGGTGGCATGGCTCGGATCCCGTGCCACGCCAGACACATCGACCCCGGCGGCGCGGGCCCGGTCAAGGAGGAACGTCGCGTTGTCGTCGTCACCGACCGCCCCGATCAACCGCGCCGCGGACCCGAGAATGGCCATAGCGACCGCCTGGTTGGAACTCTTCCCGCCGGGAGCGATGCCCAACTCCGAGCCGGTGAGTGTCTCACCCGGCTCGGGGAAGCGTTCGACGCGTACGGTCAGGTCGACGTTCAAGGAGCCGAAGACGACGACCCGACCCGCGGAGAGCGATGCGCATGGTAATGGTGCGGATGGACCCGGGGTGGGGACAGCGTGAGTCATTGATGTTCCTGGTCTGGAATGGGGCTCAATGGTCGACCTGTAGACCGGCCGGTGCCCGCTCGACCTCCGCACCGACAGGGCGCGGGATCAGCATCGAAACGCCCAGAGCCAGCACCAAGATCACTATCCCAGCGATCAGCGCGCCCACGTAACCGGCCGTGCCACTACCGTCAGCCGGGCTCATTGCCGTCTTGGCCGCGAACAGCGCCGCGAAACTCAACCCGGCCCCCAGGTTGAACGCTCCGGCGTTGAGGCCGGGCAGGAACCCTGGGTTCTCGTCAGGAGACAGCACGATGCCGAGTCCGTTCAGCATGATGTTAACCGTACCCGCGTACGTCACACCGATGAGGACCGAAGCCAGGAGCAGGAGCGGCCGAGAGTCCGCCCCGATGAGCGGCAGGAACAGGCCGGTCGCTAGGATCGAACCGATCATCCCGGCTCTGAGCACCGTGCGGTACCCGAGGGTGCTGGCCAACCGGCCCGCTAAGGGCCCCATCAGCAGCCCGGCCAGCGCATAGGGCGTGAGCGTCCACCAGGCAGACTCCCCTGCGCCCATCCGGTACCCGGCCGTGGCCTCCTGGGCCAGCAACGGAATCAGCCCGTTCATCACCGCGAACACTCCGGTGATGGTGAGCACCGTGGTCAGCAGCAGGGCCCAGGTCGCCCTTCGCCGCAGCAAGGCCGTCGCCACGAGCGGGTGGCTGCTGCGATCTTCGACCCGCCAGAAGGTGACGAAGGCAACCGCGGCCAGCACGAGAAGGCCTGCTACCAGCCCCCAGTTGGCGTCACCCAGCTTGCCCATCTCGTTCAACGCGATCAGCGCTGCGCCCACCGAGACCACCAGCGGAACCACCCCGATCCAGTCCATCCGGTCGCTGGAGCTGGCACGAGACTCGGGAGCCAGGAAGATCATCAGCATGGCGGCGATCGCCGCGACCGCTGCCATGACCCAGAACACGGAGCCGAAGCCGAAGCCGAAGTTCTCGGCGAGGTATCCCCCGGCCAGCGCGTCGATGCCGGCGATGCCACCGTTGATGGCAGTCAGCACGCCCATCAAAGTGCCGTACAACTTAGGGTCGGGCACCTCGACCCGGAGCATGATTAGACACAACGGAACGACCGGACCCGAGACACCTTGGATGACTCGACCGACGAACAGCATGTTGATGTTGGTTGCCAGGGCCGCGACCGCACAACCCACCATCATCACGATCAACATGCCCGACAGGACCTTCCTTACGCCCGACGATGTCTCCCAACCGGGGCAAGAAGAGAGAGAACAACGCTGCCGAGGTGAAGAACGCGGTCTGGGTGAGCCCAACCGCGGCC
>JBDTWM010000116.1:0-8597 GCA_040006675.1 Dermatophilaceae bacterium
CATGGTGATCGCCGTGCGCCGGAAGTCCTGTCCTGCGGCGTGCGCCGAGTGGTCGAAGTAGCCGGCGTGGTCGATCGGTTCCGGCGGTTGGCCGGGTAGCCAGCCGGGCTTGAACAGGAAGAACTCGATCTCGGGGTGCGTATAGAAGCTGAACCCCATGTCCGCGGCCTTGGCGAGGGCCCGGCGCAGCACGTGGCGCGGGTCCGCCGCGGAGGACGACCCGTCCGGAAGCAGGACGTCGCAGAACATGCGGGCGGTACCGGGCGGGCTGTCGCGCCACGGCAGGATCTGGAACGTGCTCGGATCGGGCCGCACCAGCATGTCCGACTCCGTGACCCGGGCGAACCCCTGGACGGCGCTGCCGTCGAAGCCCAAGCCCTCCTCGAACGCCCCCTCCAGCTCCGCCGGGGCCACGGCCACCGATTTCAGCGTGCCGAGGACATCGGTGAACCACAGTCGAACGAAGCGAATGTCGCGCTCTTCGAGGGTTCGCAGCACAAACTCCTCTTGACGATCCATACGGCGATCCTGCCCTATCCCGCAACCCGACCGCGGCACGCGCCTCACCGTGACCCGCGACACGGTCACGGGTCGGGAAACGGGCCCTGCGCGTTGTGAAACATCACGAAAACGTGATGAGCTGAGGACACCGGTATTCGCGCTGCATCCTCGGGCTGCACCACCGACGGCGGCGCGTCATCGAAGGTCATGACCTGAGGAGCCACAATGACCAACACAGAGGCGGACGCGACTCCGACCGACACCATGCCCCAGGACACCATCGAGGTGGTCCAGCACGTCCCCCGCCCCCTCGGGGAGGTCTGGGCCCGGCTCACGCAGCGCGAGGGCATCGAGGCGTTCCTGGGTGACGGAGCCATGCTCGGCACCAAGGGGGATCCATGGCGCGCTGTCGACGGGACGTACGGGGTGCTTCGTAGCTACCATCCCGAGCAGCAGATCCGCGTGTCCTGGCACGCCGGCGCCGACGCCGTCAACACGCTGGTCGACCTGCAGATGCGACCCGAGGGCGAGGGGACGCTCCTCACGCTGCGCCACCAGCACCTGACCGACGACCTCGACCGCGCGGCGCTGACCGTGCGCTGGGACGGCGCCCTGCGTCGGCTCACCGAGGCCTGATTCGGCGACATCGCTGACGGTCGAGTCCGCCGACCACACGGCGAAGGCGCCTCCGGCCGTTCCGGGGCTCCTTCGCCGTGCCAGCCAGTGCCGCGTCAGGGAGAGCCGCAGCGACGAGTCGAGGGTCAGGGTCTCTTCTCGTCGCCCTTCCAGCGGCGGTCCTCCTCGTCCCAGGCCTCCGTGCGCTTGCGCGCCGTCTCCAGGGCCTGCTGTGCCTCCTCGCGGGTGTCGTACGGGCCGAGCAGGTTCTCCTTGCGCGAGGTCGCGTCGCTTTCCTCGACCTCGCCGGTCTCGACGTTGAACCAGTGCTTCATCAGCCGCCTCCTTCGTGCCGCGATGTGCTGACGCGGGGTACGTGTGCGGGCTACCGCTGTGACACCATCGCGGCATGTTGTTTCGCACCCGCGCCGCCGCATCGGTGAAACCCGGCCTGATCGGCCCTCCGCTGCCGGTGCCCGCAGGCATTGCCCGTCCACCTTACGTCGGCAAGGCCGCCCCGGAGCCGTACACCGGCAGCGAGGTGAAGGACCACGAGACCATCGAGCGGATGCGACGCGCGGGCAAGCTGGCCGCGCAGGCCTTGGAGGCGGGCGGCGCGGCCGTTGCACCCGGAGTCACCACTCAGGAGCTCGATCGAGTGGTCCACGAGTTCCTGTGCGACCACGGCGCCTACCCCAGCCCGCTCAGCTACCGGGGGTTCCCCAAGTCGCTGTGCACGAGCGTGAACGAGGTCATCTGCCACGGCATCCCCGACGACCGCCAGCTGGTCGAGGGCGACATCGTCAACCTCGACGTGACGTGCTATCTGGACGGAGTGCACGGCGACACCAACGCGACGTTCGCGGTCGGCGAGATCGACGAGGAGTCGGCCCAGCTGATCGAGGTGACGGCCGAGTGCCTGCGTCGCGGGATCAAGGCCGTGCGGCCAGGCAGGCCCATCAACGTGATCGGCCGCGTGATCGAGAGCTACGCGCGCCGGTTCGGCTACGGGGTGGTGCGGGACTACACCGGTCACGGCATCGGCACGGCGTTCCACTCCGGATTGATCGTCCCGCACTACGATGCGGCACCGGACTACAGCGACCTCATGCTGCCGGGGATGACGTTCACGATCGAGCCGATGATCAACCTGGGCACTGCCGACTGGAACGTCTGGGACGACCAGTGGACCGTGGTCACGAAGGATCTGCGCCGCTCCGCCCAGTTCGAACACACGCTTCTCGTCACCGAGACGGGCGCAGACGTACTCACTTCACCCTGAGCGCCGCTAAGGTCACCCCATGACACGCACCTTCCCCCTGGGAATCGACATCGGCGGTAGCGGCGTGAAGGGGGCTCCGGTCGACCTGGACGCCGGCGATTGGGCCCAGGAGCGGCTGCGGATCGACACGCCCCGACCGGCCACGCCGGAGGCTGTCTTCGACGTGGTCGAGGAGATCGTCGGCAACTACGCGCACATGATCGGCGACACGGCGCTCGGGGTCACGGTGCCTGCCGTGGTCCGCCGCGGGGTCGTCGAGTCGGCCGCGAACATCGATCCCTCCTGGATCGGCGTCGCGGCGGAGGCGGAGCTGACCCGCCGCCTGGGGCGCCCCGTGCGGGTGATCAACGACGCGGACGCGGCCGGCGTCGCGGAGCTGCGCTACGGGGCCGCGCAGGGGATCTCGGGAACGGTGCTCGTGGCCACGCTCGGGACCGGCATCGGCTCGGCCCTGTTCGTGGACGGCGTCCTTCTGCCCAACACAGAGCTCGGCCATCTGGAGATCGATGGGTACGACGCGGAGAAGCGTGCGTCGGCGGCGATCCGCAAAACGGAGGACTTGAACTGGGCGCAGTGGGCGGCGCGCCTGCAGCGCTACTTCAGCCACGTCGAGATGCTGTTCTCCCCTGACCTGATCGTGATCGGTGGCGGTGTCTCGCGGAAGTCTGCGATGTTCGTGCCCCTGCTTGACCTCAAGGCCCCCATCGTCCCGGCCCAGCTTCGAAACCGGGCGGGCATCATCGGTGCCGCCTTGCACGCTACGCAGCGCGCGTAGTTCGCGGAACCGGCGCTGGCAAGCGCGCCGCGCCGGCCTCCAGGCCCTCGGGTGCCTCATGAACATCGGCACGGATCGGACCAGATCGCCCTCGGATGCTCTCCGCGGGAGTGCCCCTACGATGGGCCGGTGGAGTTCCTCAACGGGCAGCGACCGACGCACGACCTCACGTACAACGACGTGTTCATGGTCCCGTCGCGCAGCGCCGTCGGCTCCCGCTTCGACGTGGACCTGACCACACCCGACAAGGTGGGCACCGCGCTGCCGCTCGTGGTGGCGAATATGACCGCCGTCGCGGGGCGGCGCATGGCCGAGACGGTCGCCCGCCGCGGAGCCATCGCGATCGTCCCGCAGGACATCCCGGCCGCAACCGTCGAGGAGACGGTCGCGAGGGTCAAGAGCGCTCACACCGTGTTCGAGACGCCCATCACGATCTCTCCCCAGACGCCCGTGGCCTCGCTGCTCGCGCTTATCGGCAAACGCGCGCACCGGGCCGCGGTCGCGGTCGACGGCCACCGTCCCGTGGGGATCGTCACCGAGAGCGACTGCCTCGATGTGGACCGCTTCGCGACGGTCAGCGAGGTGATGAGCACCGAGATGGTCACCCTTTCCCCCGGCGACGACCTCGACGAGGCATTCGAGGTGCTGACAAAGCACCACCTGGACCTGGCGCCCGTCGTCGACGGCGACCGCCTCCTCGGCGTCCTCACCCGCAAGGGCATCCTGCGATCGGCGATCTACTCCCCGGCCCTCGACCCACAGGGTCGTCTCATGATCGGCGCCGCGGTCGGGATCAACGGCGACGTGCGCGGCAAGGCCGCCCAGCTGCTGGAGCAGGGCGTGGACCTGCTCGTCGTGGATACGGCGCACGGCCATCAGGAGCGGATGCTGGAGGCGCTCACGGCAGTCGTCTACGCCCGCGACGAGGTCGCCGCCGCGACCGGACGGCGGGTGCCGATCGCGGCCGGCAACGTCGTCTCGGCCGAGGGGACGCGAGACCTCGTCGTCTCGGGCGCGGACATCGTCAAGGTCGGCGTCGGCCCGGGGGCCATGTGTACGACCCGCATGATGACCGGGGTGGGGCGCCCACAGTTCTCCGCGGTACTCGAGTGCTCCGCCGCCGCCAAGGAGTACGGGGCGCACGTGTGGGCGGACGGCGGCGTGAAGTACCCGCGGGACGTGGCACTCGGCCTGGCCGCCGGGGCGTCGAGCGTGATGATCGGCAGCTGGTTCGCCGGCACCTACGAGTCGCCGGGCGACCTCCTGCGCGACGCCGACGGGCGGCTCTACAAGGAGAGCTTCGGGATGGCGTCGGCGCGGGCCGTCCGCAACCGCACCAAGGAGCACAGCAACTTCGCGCGGGCCCGATCGGCCTTGTTCGAGGAGGGTATCTCCAGCTCGCGGATGTACCTGGACCCGCAGCGCTCCGGCGTGGAGGACCTCATCGACCAGATCATCTCGGGGGTGCGCAGCGCGCTCACGTACGCCGGGGCCGCCACGATCGGCGCGTTTCATGCCCGCGTCGTGGTGGGCCTGCAGGGAGCGGCGGGCTACGACGAGGGCCGCCCCCGCCATACCTCGTGGTAATCCTCACCCGCCGTGCGACGCGGTGCGCTCCGCCGGCAGCCAGAACAGACCCGTGGTGTCCGTCGCCGGGTGCCGCGCACCGGCCTTCTCCGCGGCGAACTCCCTGAGGATCCGCGCGGTGATCGCGGCGGTCAGCCGAGCCGTGCCCGGATCGGCCGAGGTGATGCCACGCGGCCAACCGAGGGTTCCCGCCGCGAACACTCCTGCCCCCGACGGGGTCGAGCTGTAGACGCCGCTGTACGCCGTCTCCGCACCGCGGCAGGACACTTTGCCGTACCCGACCACCTGGCGCGGGCCTGGTCCCGCCACGCCCGCGTAGGCGCGGTCGATCTCGTTGCCCACCACGCCCTTCAGACGGCTGCCTTCCGTCGCGCCCGAGCCCTCGAAGCCCCACCACGTGGGGTCGGCGATAGTCCAGTCGCCGCGGACGGGGTTGCAATCGTAAGACACCCCCGTCAGCGTGCTCTCGGAACTCGGGGACGGGCTGTCCCGGAAGCGCACGGTCGCCCCGCGTGGGTCCGTCGCGGCCATCGGGTCCTCCCGCGCCGCCTTGCTCGCGAAGATCACCCGTGGCCGGCGGTCGCTGCGGTCGGCAGGCAGATCCTCCCGGGCGGGACTGCGCGCCATGCGGATGCGCCAGTACGCGGTGTTGGCGCCGAAGGAGGCGAGATTGGTGCCCGCGGCGACCGCGTCGGAAACGCCCCGTCGCATCGCCGGGGTCCAGTACTCGCTGTGGCCTCCCAGCACGATGCCCACGGCGTCCTTGGCCAGTCCCGGATCCACCGCCAGGTCGTAGTCGGTCGCCCACGCCAAAGGGAGCCCAGCACCCTCAGCGACTCGCAGGATCGGAGCGTCCATGTCGAAGAATTGCCCGGCGCCGGATTCCTGTTGATAGGGGCGGTCGAAGCTCACCGCGCGCGACCGCTTCGCCAGGGAGCCGTCGGGACCATGGTAGAGACTCGCGCCGCCCCACTCGTTGTATGCCTGATAGGTGAGCGGACTGGAGAGCATGAGAAGTCGCCCGCGGGCGTTGGCGCTGCGCACGGTGAGCGGGACGAACCGGGTCGCCCCGAGACGCGCAGAGCGCACCGTGAACAGATACGTACCCTCGGGCCAGCCACTCGTCGGGACGGTCAAAGACCTGGTCCAGCGTGCGACTCTCGCGCCGGTGCCCGTGACGCCTCCGACGTCGGCCAGCGGGCCCTCGATCGTGGCAGCGGCGGGTTGCGCGCCCGCCCGGGCCGTCCCTGACCAGATCTGGCGTGCGCCGCTCCCGCCGTAGGCGCCGATGCGGTACGCAGCAATCTGTACGTCTTCGGGTCCGGTCCCGCCGGCCGTTGGCGGCTGCGACGTCGTGTCCTGCGAACTGACGGCCCGTGAGGTGGCGGACTGGGGGGTGGTGGCCCGCGAGGTGGCGGACCGGGGGGTGGTGGGCAGGGCCGACGGGCTCTGGCGGGCCGGGCCCTGGGCCTCGGACGGGATGACGGTCGATCGGCGCCGATGCCCTCGGGGCGAACGGGTGGGGTCTTTGGGAATCGCCGATTCGTCATCCGCGTTTGATGGCGGCCCGCTACGCCGCGCGGTGGTCGGGACCCCGCCGGTGGGTGGCGCCGAGGACAGGGAGAGGTACAGGCCGACGTCCTCCCCCGGCCGGACCGACACCCGGTCTGCGTACGCCTCTAGGCCCGCTCGGCCACGTTCGGCGACGTCGGCATCCCACGCCCGGCTTCCCTCGCGCTCGTTCTCCGCGCGCACGGCGCCGGCCCACTCCTGCGGCGTCGCGGGCGCGACGTGCGCCCCGTCCGATGTGGACAGACCCGGGAGATCGTCGCCTCCGACGCCGCAGCCGGTCATGCCGACGCACGCGAGCGTCGCGGCCATCGCGACCGCGCCGATCGATCTGCGCCGGGACGCCCGCGTCGCGGGCATTGGTCCCGACATCCCCTATACCCCCTGAAGGCGTGGCTGCGGCGACTCTCTCGCGGGCAGCACACGCTGAGCGTAGTCCCCCATATCGGCCGACGATCAAGGCCGCGCGACCGCATATTGGACGATCGTCCCGGATCATTTGGGGCTCAGAGCATGACGAACGCAGAGCCAGGGGCGACTCGCTGGACCGAAAGGTCAGGCGTCTTCACCTGCCCAAGACCACTCCTTCGGGATCCGACTCCGCCGCCGCTGCCCGCGGGTAAGACGGGCCGGGGAGGTGCAGGAATCGGTAGCCCCGCGCCTGGCTCAAGGCGACAGCACTGCCGCGCAGGTCGCGCCTAGTTCGTACGCGGCGTCCCGGTCTGAGCCGGTGACGTCGCCGAGCACCTCCAGCGGCTGCGCCACCGCGCGCCAGCCGAGCGCAGCGACGATCGACTCGACGGAGCGCACCGCTCCCCCGGTGTCATAGCGGCCGTGCACCAGGAGGCCGTAGGGCCGGCCACGGGTGCCGGTCGAGGCGGCCTGACCGGCGGCGTCGAGCGCACCGCCGATCGCGAGGAAGGTGCTGTCGAAGACGTGCTTGAGCGCCCCGGACATGTACCCGAAGTTGGCGGGCGTGACCAGCAGGTATCCGTCAGCGCCCGCCAGTGTCCGGGCGCCCGCCTCGCCGCGCGCGAAGGCCAGCGCGTCGACCGCGGTGACGTCGACTCCCGAGATGTCCTCGCACGTGGCGCCCTGCAGCGCGGCGGTCAGCAACGTCCGCACTCCGTCGGTGGGCGCGTGGTGGACGACGAGCAGGCTCGGCATCTGTTCAGAATATGGGTCTCAGCGCGGGAGCACGTCCGAGTTGCACACCGTGTCCCCCTGACCGAGAGTCGGGAGATGGCAGACATCCGCAACGCGGGCGGCACCTGGGTCGACGAGGAACTCGTCATGGACGGCAGCCTGATCTCCAGCCGCAGACCCGATGACCTGCCCGACTTCACCACCGCCCTGACGGTCGCCCTCCAGGGGCGCTGACCGGCGCCGTTCGCGGTGTGCGTCCGATCAGGCGGCGGCTCATGAGTCCGCAGGCGCGGGTAGGCACCTCTGGGTGGAGCTACGACCACTGGAACGAGGTCCTCTACCCCCCTGGTCTCCCGGCGCGGGACCGGCTCGCCGCTTATGTGCGTGAGTTCGACACTGTGGAACTCAACGCCAGCTTCTATCGATGGCCACGTGAAGCGGCGTTCGCCTCCTGGCGGCGGCGGTTGCCGCCGGGATTCGCGATGACGGTGAAAGCGCCGAGAGGGCTGTCTCATGCACGCCGGCTCTACGCCCCCGAGCAGTGGTGCGAGCGGATCGCGGCCTGCTGGGACGTGCTCGACGACCGACGCGGAGTGTTGCTCGTCCAGTTGCCGCCGACCATGGAACGCGACGACGCCCGATTGGCGTACTTTCTGAACGCTCTCCCGCCACGTGTGCCGGTCGCCGTCGAGCTGCGCCACGCCAGCTGGCAGTGCGACGACGTCTTCGACCTGCTGGCGGAGCACGGCGCCGCCTACGTCGTGCTCTCCGGCGCCCAGCTGCCGTGCGTGCTGCGCGCGACCGCCCCGTTCGTCTACGTGCGACTTCACGGGCCGGATCATCAGCACCTGTACGGAGGGTCCTACTCCGATTCGGACCTGCACTGGTGGGCCGAGCGCATCCGGGAATGGAACGGCGCAGGACACGACGTCTATGCATATTTCAACAACGACGGGTACGGACACGCCGTGCGCAACGCCCGAACCTTGCGCGCGATCCTGTGATGCGACGAAGCCGCTGGCGGCCAGCAGCGCCAGCTGACGACGAGCGCTGCCTTCCGTGGGCGGGCGGATGAGTCGGCCGATACGCCGGGTTCTGTCGAAGGCGATCATCCATCTCGGG
>JBDTWM010000117.1:0-8528 GCA_040006675.1 Dermatophilaceae bacterium
CGCGCATCCGGCGCAGGACCTCCATGCCGTCGAAGTCGGGCAGCATCATGTCGAGGACGACCGCGTCCGGGCCGAACTCCTTGGCGGTGCGGACGGCGCTCAGGCCGGTGTCGGCGGTCTTCACGTCCCAGCCCTCGTACCGGAGCGCCATCCGCAGCAACTCCGTGAGGTTCTGCTCGTCGTCGACCACGAGCACGCGAACAGGGGACCCGTCGGGCCGAGTCTGGGGGGCTTGGGCGGGGGTGCTCATGTCAGACAGTGAACCGCCCCACCCGGCACATGCGCTATGCGAAACCTGTGGTGAGCCTATGAGTGTCCCGTCGAACAGGCGCGCCGCCGCTGTGGGAGTGTGCGCGGTACGCGTCGACCAGGTCGGCACCAGGCCAGAGTCGGCACGAGTGGGCGTCGACTCTCAGGCCGGCGGTATCGCCGCCACAGGGTCACCACAGGGGACGCGCGGACGGTCAAGGCAAAGAGCCGGAGAGAGTTCCTCCGCGCCGTCGTCTGATCGGAGAGCGCCATGTCGCCAGAAGGCCCAGAAGGCCCAGAAGGCCCAGAAGGCACAGAGGGCCCAGAGGTTATGGAACCCGGCAGGGAACCGTCCGCGGACATCCCTGTGTCGCAGACCGGGCCTGTGGGGCGTCCGCCTCGCTGGTCCGGGCGTAAGACGGCGATCGCGGCGGCGCTGGCCATCGGATTCGCGACAGCCGGGACGGCTGCCGCTGCCGCCGCCATGCCTTCGGGGAGCGGCAACATCGAGGTGGGTCGGGGTCCTGGCGGATCGCGGCAGATGGGGTCGTCGATCCCCGGCCAGAGCCGGCGGAACGACCAGCACAGTCAGCGCGGCCAGAACGGTCAGAACGGTGGGGGCAGCGGCCGTACCGGTCGCGGCTGGCGCGTCCGCCAGGGCAGCGCGGATGACCAGGTCCCACCAGCACCTCAGGGAGGTCGCGTGCCGCAGGTCACGTGACGCCGGGGCGTAGGCTGAGATAGCGGCTTCCACCTGTACGTCCTCACCAGGAGCATTCCCATGCCCGCCCCGCGTGTCCTGCCCGCGACAGCCTCCGCAGCACAGCGCGCCGTGTTCCGCGGGGCCGCCGCCTTCACCCTGCTCTCGTTCGTCATGGGGTCGATCGTGTGCGCCACCGAGTCGGGCGCGGCGTGCCCGACATGGCCGGGGTGCTTCTCCGGTCAGGTGGGCCCAGGCGGTGACCTGAACCCCATCATCGAGTTCGCGCACCGCTTCTCGGTGATCTTCACAGGCCCGCTCCTGGTGGCCGCCGGCGTTATGGCCCGGCGGCGCCCGCGGGAGGAACGGCTGGTTCGCCTCCTGCCATGGGTGGCTGTGGCCGGTGCGATCGCCTCCGGGGCGTTCGGGCGGATCGTCGTGGTCGGACACCTTCCGACCTGGCTGGGCGTTGTCGACCTGGCCTGCGCGTTCGTCGCCATGCTGGCGATCGGTACCGCGACGCTGGCCCTGGAACGCGCCCCGTACCGATGGACAGCCAACCGGACCGCGCAGCTTGCCTTCGCGGGCACGGGGACGCTGATCGTCATGCACCTGCTCGGCATCCTCACGGCGGGCCCCGGCTCGTACACCCGGTGTGTCGGCTGGCCGATCTGGCGCCTGGTGGAATCTGACTTGGGAACAGGCCTCCAGGTCACGCGTTGGGCCGCGGCCGTCGTCGGGACCGCGCTGATCGCCGCGACCGCCTGGGTCGCCTGGAACGATCGATCGCAGGCCCGGCTGAGGACGCACGTCGTGGCCGTCGTCGCCCTGTGGGTGGCGGAACAGGTCGTGGGGGCCTCGATGGGCGGCCAACGGCTCGACCTGCTTCTCGCCGCGAGCTACTCGGTGATCGCCGGACTCCTGGTGTGGACCCTCGGGATGCTGGGCGCTCGCGCGTGCCTCGGCGACTCGCGTCCCTGGCCCGAGGGGCCGCGCCCGACCCCCCGGGCGACCAACTTCAGCGCCCGCTAGACCGACCTCAGCTTCCTCGAGGGGCGCTGGTGACGCGCCCGCCCGGGCTGCGCCAGCGTGCGTGGACCCTGCGGGAGTGCCTCCCCCCTATGTCATGATGAGTCCATGCGCGTGCTCGTGACGGGGGGAGCGGGCTACATCGGCTCGCACACGGTGATCCAGCTGGTCGAGGCGGGCCATGACGTGGTCATCCTCGACGACTTCTCCAACGCCCACCCGGGGGTGATCCCCAGGGTGGAGGCGATCATCGGCGCGCCCCTGCGGGTGCACGCCTTCAGCCTCGCCGACCGCGCCGCCACGGCGGCGGCCTTCGCGGCCGACCGCTTCGACGCGGTGGTGCACTTCGCCGGGTTCAAGGCGGTCGGGGAGAGCGTGGAGAAGCCGCTGGCGTACTACGACAACAACATCGGTGGCACGCTCTCGCTGGTCGAGGCGATGATGACCCACGGCGTGCGCACGCTGGTCTTCTCGTCGTCGGCCACGGTGTACGGTCCCGACGCGCCCGTGCCGATGCTGGAACACCTCCCGACCTCGGCCACGAACCCGTACGGCTGGACCAAGGTGATGATCGAGCAGATCTTGCGCGATGTCGCCGTCCCCGACCCGAGCTGGAAGATCGCGCTGCTGCGGTACTTCAACCCGGTCGGTGCCCACTCGTCCGGGACGATCGGGGAGGATCCGAGCGGGATCCCGAACAATCTCATGCCGTTCATCGCGCAGGTGGCGGTGGGGCGACGCGACGCTCTGCGGGTGTTCGGCGACGACTACCCGACGATCGACGGCACCGGGGTGCGGGACTACATCCACGTGGACGACTTGGCCGCCGGGCACGTCGCCGCCCTGGAACGACTCGGCACCCTCGACGGCTCCGTGCACACATGGAATCTCGGCACCGGTCGCGGTACGTCCGTCCTGGAGCTGCTGCATGCCTTCGAGCGGGCATGCGGCAGAGGACTGCCGTACGAGATCGCGCCGCGACGCCCCGGCGACATCGCGGCCTCGTACGCCGACCCGGCCCGGGCACGCGCGGAACTCGGCTGGCAGGCCCGACGCACCGTCGACGACATGTGCGTCGACAGCTGGCGCTGGCAGTCGCGCAACCCGAACGGTTACGCCGAGCACGCCTGAGGGGGATTCGCCGACCGGCCGCGGTGACACATGTTCGCCGGTCGATGCGGGGGTTCGGCGTGTCGAGGTCAGGGGTGACCCGAGGGGCACGTAGGCTCAGCCGCTGGGGCGGAAGTGCAGTGCGCCCGTTCCCGTCCCGTTCATTCCCTGAGCGGCCTCACCCCGGACGGAGACACCATGCCCACGACGGTCAAAAGGGTGTTCATCTGGGTCTTCTGGATCTTCGTGGTGTACGCCCTCTTCACCTCCCCCGACCAGGTGGCGACCATCATCCGCAACGCGTGGAGCACGATCGTCACGGCCGTGACCAGCCTCGGGATCTTTTTCGACCGCGTCATGGGTCGGTAGGCACGGACGGACAGGCACGTGTCGTGAACGCTGAGCGAGCTCACCGATGAGTCGTGGATATGTCGAGCGCGAAGCGCGGCCGCCGTGGCTCGATCGATACCTGCGACCCGGGGAACAGGACGTCGTCACGACCCGCCGACACGGGGTGGCGATCCTCGAACCGTGGCTCAGCGTGGCGGTCGGGCTGGCGATCGTCCTGATCGTGGGGATGCGCTCCCCGTCGAACGCGGGGCTGCCCCTCGTCACCGAGGTGCTGTGGTGGTGTTGGTTCCTGCTGCTCGGACGCGCGGTCCTCATCACGTACGACTGGCGACGCACGTGGTTCGTGGCGACCAACAATCGGTTACTGCTCGTGCACGGGTTCGTGATCCGCAAGGTCGCGATGATGCCGCTCGGCAAGGTCACGGACATGACGTACGAGAGGTCCGTGCTGGGCCGGCTCCTCGGGTTCGGCACCTTCGTGCTGGAGAGCGCCGGGCAGGACCAGGCGTTGCGGGTGATGGACCACATCCCGAAGCCGGACGACGCCTACCGCGCGATCATCGCCCAAATCTTCCCCAGCGACGACGTCGACGAGATCGATGGCGATGACGATGACGATGACGACCTGACGCCCTGCCGGACGCGCGGCCGACACGGGCCCGGGGGGCCGCGCGAGTCGCGGGGGGAACGCCGTTGGGGCATGCGGCGCCGCGTCGGCGGCACGGCGTTAGGTACGTTCGCGACGTTGCGCCGGCTGATCCTGAGCACGCCGCCGGACCCGTACCGGGGCACGCCCCGCCCGGCGCTTGCGCACCGGCCGTCGCGGGTGTCCGGGATGGGGTCCATCGCGGGTCCGACGACCGCGCGTCCGGGCGGTGCGAGCACGCCCCGGGACCACAACCGGCACGACGGCTCCGTCGAGGAGGGGACCTACACCGGCGGCGAGGTCATCTATTCATCCTGGCCGGACGATCGGCCGCAGTTCGGCGACGGGTACGGCCCCGAAGGCCCGCCGACCGACCCGCTCGGCTTCCGGAACTGACTGGGCGCCCTATCGCGGGTCGCGCTCGTGAACGCCGGCGCCGGTCGGGGGCAGGTCCGACGGCGTCGGGTGAGGCGGGTTGTCGGCGGCTTCCGCCTCGGCTCACTCGCGCTCGATCTCCTCGGCCCGTTCGGTGTCGCGGCGGCAGCGCTCGGCCTCGGACAGCAGGTGGCGCGGCGACAGCAGCTGATAGAAACCGAGCGCGTTGCCCCAGTGGTCGGAGAAGTTCGCGAAGCTCACCACGTCCTGGACCACGACGGTCTCGCCGACCGGTACGTCGTTGGAGGTCAATCGCTCCACGGCGACAGCGATGCCCGGCACCTCCAGTCGCACGCGGGCGTTGTTGGCCCCGGGCCGATCGTGGCCGGTGGACAGCTGAAGCCACGACCCGGGACAGATCTGCCATTCCAGGAAGTCGTCGAGAGGCGCCGTGTCCGGGCCGCGCCCGAACACCTGCGTGTAAAAGTCGAGGACCTCGTGGAAGCGCCCTGCGTTGAGGGCGATCGTCATCCCTCGTACGTCAGCCATCGGTTCGTCTCCTGCCTGCAGCGTCGCCGGGTCTCACCCTAATTCACCTCTCTCCGAGTGTGCTTGTGTAGCAAGCCGATTCGGACATGGCACGCGACGTCACGCCACTTCTGGGCGTCGCCGAGGTTCAGGGGGCGGGCCGCGGTGCCGATGGGACACCGCCAGCCGTCGGCCGCGCAATGACGGCGCCGGACGGATGACGCTGGACGGACGGCGCAGGGGAA
The DNA here is from genome assembly GCA_040006675.1 of Dermatophilaceae bacterium. Taxonomy (GTDB): domain Bacteria; phylum Actinomycetota; class Actinomycetes; order Actinomycetales; family Dermatophilaceae; genus Austwickia. The sequence goes on from JBDTWM010000117.1 coordinate 5,234, forward strand.
GGACGTTCATGAACGTGCAGGCGATCGGACTCGGTGAGCGGGTCCTGCTGGTGGCGCCGATGGCTATCGGCGTGCTGGCGGCCGTGGCGCTCGTCGGGCTGGCGCTGTGGGTGACGGGATGGGTCCGAGCCACTCGCTCGACGAAGTGCGTCCGGCACGGACAGCTCCTGGAGCTCGCTATGACGCCTGCATCGGCCCTGGGCCGCGCCGCGCCGCTGTTCCCGGCGGTGGATTGGGTCCCCACCAACGGGGACGGCTCCCTGGACTGGGCTCACCGCGCTCCGGGGCGGCAGGAGCAGTCGCTGGCCATGGCGCTGCGGCAGGCCGAGGCGGCTCGACAGGCGGCCTGCGCAGTGGCCTGCCTGGCCGACGCCGTGGACGCACGACGCCTCTGACCCGATCGCCGGTCAGGGAGCCGGCCCGGCACCCGGGACGGACAGCGGGTCGAAGCCATACGGCAGTTCCAACCGGTGCGCCGCCATGAGATCGGCGTCCGCCAGGAGCTCGCGGGTAGGACCGTCGGCCACGATCCGGCCCTCATCCAACAGCAACGAGCGAGGACAGAGTTGCAGCGCGTACGGCAGGTCGTGCGTCACCATCACCATCGTCACGTCCAGCCGTGTGAGGATGTCGGCCAGTTCGCGCCGGGAGGCGGGGTCCAGGTTGGACGACGGCTCGTCGAGCACGAGGACCTGCGGATCCATCGCGAGGACGGTCGCCACGGCGACGCGTCGGCGCTGGCCGTAAGAAAGGTGATGCGGCGCACGATCCGCCTCGTCGGCCATGCCCACCTGTCGCAACGCCCGCATGACGACCGCGTCGAGCTGTGTCCCGCGCAGACCGAGGTTGGCCGGCCCGAACGCCACGTCGTCCCGCACACTCGGCATAAAGAGCTGGTCGTCGGGATCCTGAAAGACGATGCCGACACGGCGCCGCACCTGCGACAGGTGCTCCCGCTCGACAGTCAGGCCGCCGATGCTGACGCGGCCCGCTCCGGCTCCGCCCGCGGCGACTCCCAGGATCCCGTTGAGGTGCAGCACGAGCGTGGTCTTGCCCGCTCCGTTGGGGCCCAGGAGGGCCACCCGCTCGCCGGGTTCGATCCGCGTGCTCACGCCAAACAGCGACTGGCGGCCGTCGGGGTACGCGTACGCCAGTCGCTCGATGTCGATGGCAGGCGTGGGATCGCTCACTGGGCGATCATCCTCGACGCCACCAGCACCAGCAACGCCGCTCCCGGCAGGAGGGCGCAACGGCCACCCGATCCGGTGGCGTCGTCGCGCAGCGGGGGGATCCGGCCGGAGTAGCCGCGCGACAGCATGGCGCGGTGCACGCGTTCGCCGCGCTCGAAACTGCGCACGAACAACGATCCTGCGCCCGCCGCCATGGCCACGAGGGCACGCGTCTGGCCGCGCGGCGCGCCCCGGGACTCGCGGGCGATCCGCATCCTGTGCCCGTCGTCGGCGACCACCGCGATGTAGCGCACCATGAACGACAGGATCGCGATGAGCGACGCCGGCAGCCTGAGCCGCTCGAGTCCGACCAGCAACTCGCGCGAGCTCGTGGTGGCGGCAAGGAGCACCGCCCCGACGACTCCGATCGTCGCCTTCACGATCAGGGTCAGGCCGCCGGCGAGCCCAGGGGCCGACAGCGACAGCGGCCCGACCGCCACGCGTTCACCCGCGGCGACGAACGGCATGAGCAGGGCGAAGACGACAAACGGAGCCTCAACGACAGCGCGCCGCAGCACGACGCGGGCCGGGACGCGCGCGAAGGCCGTGACAGCGCCGAGAAGGAGGGCGTACGCGGCGTACGGCCGGCCGGCAGCCCACGCCGCCGCCTTATCGGCACCTCCCAGGAACGCCTCCGGCGGGAGGCCTGGCGTGGCGACGACGATCACGATGAAGGTCACCAGCGCGAGAAGCTTGGCGTGGGCGGGCTGTGCGTGAAGCGGCCCGCGCCGTCGTAGGAGCAGCGCGTCCGCTCCGTGGCCACCGGTCACCAGGTCACCAGTCGCCGGGTCACCAGTCGCCGGGTCACGATGGGCGGCTCATCGGGTGACGACGGGCGTTGCGCTCACTCGCCCCGACCCGTCGCGGTGGCGCCCACGGCTGCGTCGACCGTGTCGGACCGCTTTGTCGCGACCCGCGTTCGGCGGCGCGCGGCGAGCGCGGCCAGCGTCAGGGCGAGCGCGACCGTGACCAGGACGCCGACGACCCCGGCGACGGAGGTACCCCATGCCTGTTGCACGCCGCTCAGTGCGTAGTCAGCCAGCGGTGATCCCGCGGCGGCCGAGCTCTCACCGGCGCCTGCGAAGCCGAGCTGCTCACCCACGAATTCCAGGCCGTCCGGGTGCGAGCTGGCCAGCAGCGAGAGGAGGCCCGCGATGACGAGCGTCACCAAGGTGCCAACGGTGAGAAGGCCTCGTGCGCCGCGGCGGGGCGCGCCGCCACGCCGTTCACCCAGGCCGCTGGAGCCCACGGGCACGATGGTGTGCTGCCCTTCGCTGTCGACGAGGAGGAGATCCTGCCGTAGCCCCCGCGCGGCCCATACGAGATCCGGCCTGGTCGCCACCACGGCACCCACGATCGCGGCGGTGATGACGGCTTCGCCGATGCCGATCACGACATGCCACCCGATCATGGCGGTCGCGAGCGCGGGCAGCGGGATCGCCACCGCGCCGCCGACCGCGTAGAGCAGGGCGAACGCGCCCGCGGCGGCCGGAACCGACACGAAGGCCCCGGCGGTCGCCGCGGGGACGACGGAGGCCGGGCGCTTCGGCAGCACGCGGAGCAGCGCCTGGGTGACGAGGGAGCCGACCGCGACCGCGATGATCGCCATCAGCGTGATGTTGGTGCCGAGTGCGGTGAGGCCCCCGTCGGCGAAGAGCAGCGCTTGCACCACCAGGACCACGCTCATCACGAGGACCGCGGTCCACGGGCCGACCAGCGCGGCGGCGAGCGCGGCGCCGAGCAGGTGCCCGCTTGTCCCTGCCCCGACCGGGAAGTTGACCATCTGCGTCGCGAAGACGAACGCGGCGACCAGCCCTGGCAGAGCGGGGCCGCTGCGCCGAATCTCGCCCTCCGCCCGGCGCAGCGCCAGGCCGACGCCGCCGACCGCGATGGCGCCGGTGGCGAGGGAGGTGGGGACATCGAGGAAGCCGTCGGGTACGTGCATGGCGCCATCCTCGCCTTATTGCGATTCACTGGCAACAAGCGGTCGGAGGTCATCATGATCGAGATGGCGCTGGCCATGCGGGAGGGGAAGGCGGGTGGCGAGGGGCTTCGGTGGGCGACGT
>JBDTWM010000118.1:0-8465 GCA_040006675.1 Dermatophilaceae bacterium
GGTTCCCCGCCGGGTCCGCCGGTCGGTTCCCCGCCGGGTCCGCCGGTCGGTTACCCCTCCGGCGCCGGCGCACCCCCGCGTCCCTCCTACCCCGTCCAGAGCGAGCCCCCTGCGTCCTTCGTCGACCCCGCGGAACGCCCCTGGTTGGAGCTGCACGGTGACCACTACCCTCTCCTCGGTCCGCGGACCGTCCTCGGACGGGATTCCGGCGCAGACGTCACGATCGACGACGCCGGGGTGAGCCGCCGACATGCCGAGATCCGCGTCACCCGCGACGGGCCGCACTACGCGGTCACGATCCGCGACCTGAATTCCACCAACGGCACCTACGTCAACGGGGATCGCGTCGATAGCCACCGGTTGGCCGACGGGGACCGGCTCACCCTCGGGCGCAGCACCCTGTCCGTCCGGACGGCCAGGCGGTGACGCATTGAGCGAGCTCACCCTGACCGCCGTACGTCTTGGCCTGCTCGTCCTGCTCTGGCTGTTCGTCTTCAGCATCGTCGGGGTCATCCGCAGTGATCTGTACGGCACCCGCATCGTGCGCACCACCCCCGGCGGCCGGTCCCGAGTCAAGCCTGCCGTAAGCGCCCCTGCGGGCCGCGAACGCCGCGGGCGCGGCTTGCAGCAACTCGTGGTCGTCGAGGGCACCTTGCGCGGCACCAGCATCCCGCTGCGCTCCAACGGCGTGCTCTTGGGCCGCAACCCAGAATGCACGCTAGTCCTCGACGACGACTTCGCCTCGGGGCGGCACGCCCGGATCTTTCCGGAGGGATCCGAATGGTACGTCGAGGATCTCGGCTCCACCAACGGCACCCATCTGGGTGGCCGACGTCTTTCCGCTCCGGAGCTGCTGCGCGAGGGCAGTCGGCTGCAGATCGGGACGACGGTGCTGGAGCTGAGGCGATAGGCGCATGACGTTCGCGTTGGACTACGCCGCCCGCACCGATGTCGGCCTCGTCCGCTCCCGAAACGAAGATTCCGGCTTCGCGGGACCGCATTTGCTCGCGGTCTCCGACGGGATGGGCGGGCACGCCGGCGGCAACGTGGCGTCCTCACTCGTCATCAGCCGGCTCGCACCCCTGGATGGCGACAGCCACGGCTCCGACGACGCTCTCGACATCCTCGCCGCGACGATCGCCGAGGCGAACGCCTCACTGGCCGCGGAGATGGCCGTCGACCACCGGCTGCAGGGGATGGGCACGACGCTCACTGCGCTCATGAAGGCCGGCGCAAACGCACTGGCGCTCGTCCACATCGGCGACAGTCGCGCCTACCTGCTGCGTGGCGACTCCTTCACGCAGATCACGAAGGACCACAGCTACGTGCAGAGTCTCGTCGACTCGGGCCGTATCAGCCAGGAAGAGGCCGGACATCACCCGCAACGGTCCCTCGTCACCCGCGTGCTCACCGGCGCGCCCGAGGACGAGCCGGATCTGGCGATGCGGGAGGCGCGGCGAGGCGACCGGTACCTGATTTGCTCCGACGGTCTGTCCGACTACGTCGCCTCCGACACGATCGGCGAGGTCATGGGCATGGGGCTAGATCCGCGCGAGACGACGAAGCGGCTCGTCGACCTGGCGGTGCGCGGAGGCGCCCCGGACAATGTGACCTGCGTCGTCGGCGACATCGTTTCGGTCACGACCGAGGGCGACACCCGGCCGATCACCGTGGGCGCGGCCGCCGAACACCAGCCGCGCGGTGACACCGACAGCCTGCCGCGGTCCCCCGCCGCGAAGGCCGCCGCCCTGATGCGGGAGGTGACGGGCGCTCCCTTCGCTGCAGACGACGGTGGCGGCGACGGCGACGGCGACGGCGACCAGAGCTTCGACGGGACGAGGGGGCGAGCGACGCGACGCTGGGTGCGCGCCGCGTTGGTCGCTCTCGTGCTGGTCCTGTCCTTTGGTGCGGCCTCGTACGGCGCATGGCAGTGGAGTCAAAAGGAGCTATATGTCGGGCAAGCGGACGGTAAGGTCGCGATCTATCGCGGAGTGCCGCAGACCCTCGGCCCGTTCAAGCTCAGCTCCGTGAAGGAGGTCAGCGATATCGAGGTGGGCGACCTGCCGCAGATGTGGCGCGATCGCCTGGACGGGCAGGTGCGCATCTCCGACGAGACGCAGGCGCGCGAGAAACTCGACGAGATCCGGCGCGACGTCCAGCAGAAGCAGACCAGGACTGCCTCGAGCACCACGGACGGGAGTGCGTTGACGTGAGCACGGTCAGCACGTTCCGGCCGGGCACGCGGCGCGGCGTCGAGCTCATCCTGCTGCTCTTCGCGGTGGCGATCGTCCTGCTCGCCTACCTTGGGGTGGGGCTCGCGACCGACGGGCAGGTGCCGGTGGACATCCTCACGCAGGGCGCCTGGGTGCTGGTCTTCGCCATGGGTTTGCATCTGGTGGTGCGCTGGCGCGCGTCGTACGCGGATCCCCTGATGCTGCCCATCGCGACGCTGCTCAACGGGCTCGGCATCGTGATGATCCACCGTCTCGACGTCGCGGCCGGAGCCCAGGGCGGGTCAGCGCCGCGACAGATCGTCTGGGCGGGCCTGTCCATGGTTGTCGCCGCCCTGGTCCTCGCGTCCCTGCGCGACCACCGGATCCTGCAGAGGTACACGTACACGGCGATGGCGGCCGGTATCCTCGCGCTCCTCCTGCCGCTGCTGCCGGTCATCGGCAAGGAGGCGGGCGGCTCGCGGATCTGGATCGAGCTCGGCGGCCTGTCGTTCCAGCCGGGCGAGATCGCGAAGATCCTGCTCACGGTCTTCTTCGCGGGCTACCTCGTGCAGACGCGCGACGCGTTGTCCATCGCCGGCCGTGAAATCCTCGGCTGGCGGCTGCCGCGCGCGCGCGACCTCGGCCCCATCCTCATCGCGTGGGTGTTCGCGGTGCTCGTGCTGGTCCTGGAGCGAGATCTCGGCACGTCGCTGCTGTTCTTCGGACTGTTCGTCGCGATGCTCTACGTCGCCACCGAGCGGCGGAGCTGGGTGGCGATCGGGATGGTGCTCTTCGTCGGCGCTGCCTGGGTGTCGTTTCTCCTGTTCGCGCACTTCCAGCGGCGGGTGCACATCTGGCTGGACCCGTGGTCCCCGGACAATTTCGACGCGAGCTACCAGCTCCGCCAGGGACTCATGGGGCTGGGGTCGGGCGGGATGCTCGGCACCGGCCTCGGGCAAGGCCGACCCCAGATCACCCCGCTCGCCGAGAGTGACTTCATCATCGCCTCCCTCGGCGAGGAACTCGGGCTGGTCGGACTCTTCGCGATCATCGTGCTCTACGCCCTGCTCATCGAGCGGGGGCTGCGCACGGCGCTCGGCACCCGCACAGGTTTCGGCAAGCTGCTCGCCGCCGGTCTGTCGTTCACGATGGCGCTGCAGGTCTTCACCATCGTCGGCGGCATCCTGCGGGTCATCCCCCTGACGGGCCTCACGACCCCGTTCCTGTCCGCGGGCGGATCGTCCCTTCTCGCGAACTGGACCATCGTGGCGATCCTGTTACGGATCAGCGACCACGCACGCCGCCCCCTGCCCGACCCAGACGAGGTTCCGACCGGCTCGGACTCCCCCACCCAGGCGGTGCGGCCGACATGAACTCCCCGATCCGCCGCCTCACCGTGCTCGTGGCGGCCATGTTTGCGCTGCTGCTGGCCTTTTCCTCGTGGATTCAGTTCGCCGACGCGAAGACTCTGCGCAACGCGGAGGGCAACAGCCGTACGCTCCTGTCCTCCTACGAGCAGGAACGCGGCGCGATCCTCGTCGACCAGACGCAGATCGCCCGTTCGGAGAAGACCGAGGGGGAGCTGAAGTACATCCGCACCTACCCGATGGGCAAACGGTACGGGCACCTCACGGGCTGGTTCTCCCTCATCTACGGGGCGGGCGGGCTGGAAGCCGCCGAGAACGACCTGCTCTCGGGCCAGTCCGACTCGCTGTTCTACCGCAGGCTGGGTGACCTGCTCACCGGCAAGCAGCCCACCGGCGTCAGCATCGAACTGACGATCAACCCCGCGGTGCAGGAGGCCGCCACCGACGCCCTCGGCTCCCGCCGGGGGGCGATCGTGGCGCTCGACCCCTCCACGGGTGCGATCCTCGCGATGGTCTCGAGCCCGCGGTACGACCCGAACACGATCTCCACGAACGACACCGCCGCCGAGAAGGCGTGGAAGGCCCTCAACGCCGACCCGGCCAAACCGATGGTCAACCGCGCCATCGCGGGTGACCTCTACCCGTCGGGGTCCACGATGAAGGTGGTCACGGCGGCGGCGGCGCTGTCCAGCGGCGCGTACAACGAACGCAGCCGGCTCACGGGCACCGCAAACCTGTCGATGCCCGGGACGACCGCGACCCTCACCAACGACTGGCGCGGCCCGTGCGGCTCCGGCTCCGTCGACATGACCCAGGCGATGCAGATGTCGTGCAACACGGCCTTCGGGCAGCTCGGGATGGACATCGGCGCGCAGGCGTTGAAGGACCAGGCGGCAGCGTTCGGGTTCGGTCAGCAGCTGTCGATCCCCCTGAGCGTGACGCCGAGCACCCTCGGCCCGATCTCGGGCGCTCCGCAGGAGGCTTTCACCGCGATCGGGCAGCAGGACGTCCGCGTCACGCCCCTGCAGATGGCGATGGTCGCGGCCGGCGTCGCCCACAAGGGCGTCGTCATGCGGCCCTATCTCGTGAAGCAGACGCGCGACTCTGGCCTGGAAGTGTTGGACCAGACGCAACCGAGCGAGCTGTCCCGGGCCGTGTCCGGGGACGTCGCCGCCGCCCTGACCCGGATGATGGTCACCGTCACCGAGCCTGGCGGCACCGGCGTCGCAGCGGCGATCCCCGGCGTGCGAGTGGCCGCCAAGTCGGGCACAGCCGAGCACGGAACGGACGCCCAGGGCCGTGACCTCGCGCCGCACGGGTGGTTCATCTCGTTCGCCCCCGCGGGGGACCCCAAGATCGCGGTGGCGGTCGTCGTCGAGGACGGCGGCCAGGCCGCCCCCGGACCCGGCGGCTCGTTCAACGCCGCCCCCCTCGCCCAGCAAGTGATGAAGGCAGTGATCAAGCCATGACGATGGAGCCCGGGACGGTCTACGGCAACCGCTACACGCTCTACGAGCGCATCGCCATCGGTGGGATGGGCGAGGTGTGGAAGGCGACGGACAAGGTCCTCGGCCGCACGGTGGCGATCAAACTGCTGTCACCGAACCTCGCCCAGCAGCCCGGTTTCGAGGAGCGGTTCCGCGAGGAGGCCAGGCACACAGCGCTGCTGTCGCACCACAACATCGCCACGGTCTACGACTACGGCCAGACGGACGGCGCGTCCTGGCTGGTCATGGAATACGTCGAGGGCGAACCGCTGTCCGCGATCATCCGTTCCGACGGCCCCCAGTCCCCCCGCCGGACGGCGATGATCGTCGGGCAGTGCGCGGAGGCTCTGCAGGCCGCCCATGAGGCCGGCGTGATCCACCGCGACGTGAAGCCGGCCAACATCATGGTGCGCCCCGACGGGGTCGTGAAGCTCACCGACTTCGGCATTGCGCGCGTCGCCGACGCCGCCCCGATGACGCGGACAGGCGAGGTCATGGGCACCGCCCAGTACATCTCTCCCGAGCAGGCGATGGGCAAGCCCGTCAGCCCGGCGTCCGACATCTACTCCCTCGGCGTCGTGGCGCACGAGCTGCTCACGGGGAAGCGACCGTTCGACGATGGCTCGCCCGTCGCGACGGCGATGGCGCACGTGAACAAGCCGCCGCCGGCGTTGCCCGCCAGCGTCCCCCCGGCGCTGGCCGCGATCATCATGAGCTGCCTCGCCAAAGAACCGAACCAGCGCCCCGCATCGGCGAAATCCCTGGCAGCGGCGATGAGGGGCGGCCCCGCGGCGGCGGCCGCCGCGATGCCCCCGTCCTTCGAGACCACCGCGGTGATGGGCCAGGCGGCGGCGACCCAGCAGCTCACCTCACCTGGCGCGTACGAGGCGCCCCCTTCGCAGTCCACGTCGCAGCGGACCGTCGAGCGCCCCCCAGGGACGGGCTCCCCACCCGAGCGCAAGGGTGTCCCGGGCTGGGCGTGGGCGCTTCTCGGGGCCCTGGCCATCCTGGCCGTCTGGGCGATTCTGCAGTTCAGCGGCGTGATGGGTGGCAATCCCGCGCCGTCGACGACCACCACCCAGCCGACGACGACCACGACGACCACCACGGCGCCTGTCGGGGCCGTCATCGACCGGTCCATCTACGTCGGCCGATCCGCCGACGCGGTCGAGGTCGCGCTCCGCGAGCTCGGGTACACGACCTTCCGTCGCGAGTCGGTCGAAAGCTCGCAGGCCGCGGGCACGATCGTCGACATCCAGCCGTACGGGTCGGTGCTGAAGAGCGATCTCATCACGATGAGCGTGTCCAAGGGCCCGGCGCCCACCGCTACGGCCACGACCCCGACCGCGCCCCCGAGTCCGAGTCCGACCGCGAGTGAGACCCCGGCCCCAACCGCGAGTCGGACCCCCGTCCTGGCGACCCCGGCGACCCCGGCGACCCCGTCGCCGCCATCGGGGCCGACGCCAGCGACGACCCCCAAGCCCAACGTCGGGAACATGCAACCAGGATCCTGACCAAGGACCACGCACGACAACCACAGAAGGGGCGTGCGGAGCACGGTGAACCCGGTGAATTCGGAACGGGTGCTCGTCGGCCGGTACAGGGTCGGTCGGCTCATCGGGCGTGGCGGGATGGCCGAGGTCCACGCAGGCTGGGACGTGCGACTGAACCGCGAGGTCGCCATCAAGGTGCTGCGCGCCGACCTGGCCCGGGACTCCGCCTTCCTCATCCGCTTTCGCCGCGAGGCGAAATCGGCCGCGGGGTTGAACCACCCGTCGATCGTCGCCGTGTACGACTCCGGGGAGGACTCCACCGTCGAGCTCGGGGGGGCCGACCTGCCGGTGCCGTTCATCGTGATGGAGTACGTGCACGGCAAGACGCTGCGGGAGCTCGTGCACGAGCGCGGCGGCCCGCTGGAGCCGCTGGAGGCCGCGAGGGTGATGGCCTCGACCCTTCGTGCCCTCGGGTACTCACACGCCCATGGGATCGTGCACCGCGACATCAAACCCGCCAACGTCATGGTGGCCGCCTCCGGCGCGGTGAAGCTGACCGACTTCGGCATCGCCCGGGCGATCGCGGACACCGCCGCGACGCTCACGAACACGGCCGTGGTGGTCGGAACCGCTCAGTACCTGTCACCGGAGCAGGCCCAAGGGCACGCCATCGACCCGCGCACCGACATCTACGCGGCAGGGTGCGTCCTGTATGAGCTGCTCACCGCGCGGCCCCCGTTCGTGGGAGACAGTCCCCTGGCCATCGCATACCAGCACGTCGGCACCCCGGCGCAGCGGCCCTCGACGTATGCGCCCCACGTGCACAGTGACCTCGACGCCGTGACCTTGCGGGCGCTCGCGAAGGCTCCGGCGGACCGGTACGCGAGTGCGGGCGAGTTCGCTACCGACCTGGAGTCCCTCGCGGCGGGAAACCGCCCGAGCGAGGCCGCCCTCGCCACGCTGGCCGCGCCCAACACCTCGCCAGACACGGGCGAGGGTCCGCCGGTCGTCCCGCCGGTCGACCCGCCTGCCGTCGAGGACAGCCAGACCAGCTCGTTTCCCCCTATCACGGCGCGCCGCCCCCGCCGCCGGTTCATCGCCGTCCTCGCGCTCTTGATCGCCGCGCTCGTCGTGGTGCTCGGGGTGCTCGCCGCGCAGGGACGCCTGGGGACGGCACCGGGGGTGACGGTCCCGGACATCCGCACCAAGACGCTGCAGTCCGCCCAAGATGAGCTGACCGCCGCGGGGTTCGCGCCCGAACCTCGCTACATCTCGAACAAGGCCGCGCGCGACGTGGTGGTGGCGCAGTCTCCCGACGGCGGCCGCGAGGCGCCGGGGGGCAGCCGGGTGACCCTCGACGTGTCCTCCGGCCCCGGCAACGTGACCGTGCCCGACCTCTTCGGCTGGCATCGTGACGAGGCGTCAGCGAAGCTGGAGGCGAGGAACCTGCAGGTCAGCTGGGAGTACGTGGACAGCTACGAGCTCGGCGCCGACGCGGTCGTCTCTACCGACCCGCCCAAGGACACCGTGGTGCAGGAGGGCACGCGCGTGACCGTCCGGGTCAGCACCGGGAAGGTCAAGGTCCCCAACCTCGTGGGTGTCTCCGAGTCGGAAGCGCGCGCGACCCTGACGAAGCTAGGGCTGCGGCTCGAGGTGGTGGTCGTCAACGCGGGCGGAGCGCCGGGGAAGGTCATCCAGCATGAGTACTCCGGGATGTCCGTGCCGCAGGGCACCACCGTGAAGGCTGTGGTGGTCGCCGTGCGCCCGGCCCCCCTGCCGACCGTCACGCAGACGGTCACGGTGCAGCCGACCACACCACCCCCTGCGTCGCCGACGACCTCGCTGACCACAAGAACGCCGACCGAGACCGTGAAGCCGGAGGAATGAGCGTCGCTCGCCGAACAG
>JBDTWM010000119.1:0-8447 GCA_040006675.1 Dermatophilaceae bacterium
CCGCTTCTCCTACGCCCTGTGTCAATCCTCGTCGTCAAGTTTGATGGAGCTGTTCCGCTGCACCATCATCAGGAACTCGGCGTTGGACTTCGTCTTCTTCAGCTGCGCCAGCAAGAGCTCCAGCGCTGACTGCGGCTCCAGGCCGGACAGGATGCGCCGGAGCTTCCACATCAGCTTCAGCTCTTCGGGGCTCATGAGGATTTCCTCGCGCCGCGTGCCTGACGGGTTCACGTCGACGGCGGGGAAGATGCGCCGGTCGGCGAGCTGGCGCGACAGGCGAAGCTCCATGTTGCCGGTGCCCTTGAACTCCTCGAAGATCACCTCGTCCATCTTCGACCCGGTCTCCACCAGGGCGGTCGCGAGGATCGTGAGGGAGCCTCCGTGCTCGATGTTGCGGGCGGCACCGAAAAACCGCTTCGGCGGATACAGCGCCGACGAGTCCACTCCACCGGACAGGATGCGGCCGCTCGCGGGCGCCGCAAGGTTGTACGCCCGGCCGAGACGTGTGATCGAGTCGAGCAGTACGACGACGTCGTGGCCCAGCTCGACCAAGCGCTTGGCCCGCTCGATGGCCAACTCGGCGACGGTGGTGTGGTCGTCCGCCGGCCGATCGAACGTCGACGCGATGACCTCGCCCTTCACCGTCCGCTGCATGTCGGTGACCTCCTCGGGGCGCTCGTCGACGAGCACGACCATGAGGTGGGCCTCGGGGTTGTTCTTCGTGATCGCGTTGGCGATGGCCTGCAAGATCAGCGTCTTGCCAGCCTTCGGCGGCGACACGATGAGCCCACGCTGACCCTTGCCGATGGGGCTGACCAGGTCGATGATGCGGGTCGTGACGATGGAGGACTCGGTCTCCAGACTCAGCCGCTCCTGCGGGTACAGCGGGGTGAGCTTGTTGAACTCGACCCGGGTCTTCGCGGATTCTGGAGTGTCACCGTTGACGGTGTCGAGCCGCACCAGCGCGTTGAACTTTTGCCGCGCCGGCAGCTGCTCACCATCGCGTAACGCCTTGACGGCACCGATTACGGCGTCGCCCTTGCGCAGCCCGTACTTCTTCACGATGCCCAAAGGGACGTATACGTCGTTCGCGCCCGGGAGATAGCCACTGGTCCGTACGAACGCGTAACTGTCGAGCACGTCGAGGATGCCCGCCACCGGGACGAGCACGTCCTCCTCGGTGAAGGTCTCCAGCTGGTCGCTGTAGTCCTCCCCGACACCGGGACGGGTGATCCGACGCTTACCGTCGCGGCTACGCGGCCGGGTGCGGCGGCGCCCCGTGCGGGAGTCGTCATCGTCGTCCTGGTAGCGGCGATTGCCGTCGCGGGACTGCGACATTCCGCTCTGACCGCCGACGTGCGAGGCGTTCTGAGCGCCTGAGGTGCGCCGCTGCTCGGCGCGAGGCTGCTGGGACTGCTGGGACTGCTGCGGTTGCTGGGACTGCTGCGGTTGCTGGCTGTCGCCGTCGCGCGGGGAGGAGTCCCGCGCGTCCCGCTGGCGTTCGCGGCGCGAGCGGCGGTTACGGTTCTGCTCGTGCGGACGTGCCGTACGACTCTCCGCGGTGCCGCCGCCGTCGGACGCGCCGTGGTCTGTCCTCTGCCCCTGACCTGGTTCGCCGGCGGCTGAAGCGTCGCGGGTCGCGCCCTGCCCCGTCGTCGAGGCACCGTTGCGCGCTTCGTCAGGGCGCCGCTGGGGGGAACGTCCAGCGTCTGCCGGACCGTCGGAGCGCTCTGTCGTGGCCGACCCGCTGGAGTCGCCGGAGTCCCCGGAGTCGGCGTGCGGGGAGCGCGCCTCCAACGTCGTCGCGGGACCCACACTCGCCGAGGTGGACGGCGGGGAGGACGTCAATGGGCGCGCCGCCCGGCCGCGCGAGGCGGCTCCGCCGTCCCGTTCGCGGATCACCGCGATGAGATCGCCCTTGCGCATTCCCGTGACGCCGGGCACGCCCATGCTGCCCGCGAGGCTTTGCAATTCGGCGAGGCGCATGGTGGTGAGGCCCCTGCGCTTCGGCGGCTCGGCCGACGCGCTCATGGGCCGCTCGATGGTTTCTGTCACGAAGGTCCTTCCCTCGTCCAAGAGCCCGAAGACACGGGCCGTTCAGCGCGCCGCACAGGGTTGGACGGCGCACCGGTGTGATGCCGCAGGCGCGTCAAAACAGACCGTGAGGCTGTGGGTGTACATCCGCCTGGGGGGCGGCGCTGCACGCGCGGCGCTTGTGTGACGGGGAGAACGGCAGCGGGAAGAGAAATCAACCGCACCGTCAGGGTGCTTCTGCGTGCCAGCAGAACGAGCGTCCAGTGAGGACTTCGCCGCCTATGGATCACACACCCCATGAAGCTCTTTTAACGTACCACAGCTCACACTCAGCGAACGAGTCGACGGGCCTCCTGCGACCCGCGACTCTCTGGCGTCGGCGCGGCGAGGCCCACCCGCAGCCGAGCCCCACCGCAGCCGGGGACCCTCTATAGCGCGGAGGCGACCACGCCATGCTCGGGCACCCCGGGAGTGAAGATGCGCCACGCGTAGCAGTTGCTTCGGGTGGCCCGTCCTGCCGCGAGGGCCACCTCCCCCGCACGGTCCACGGTCGTCAGCACGAGGACAGTCGGGCCGGCTCCCGAGACGACGGCCGCGTACCCCTGGCTGCGCATCGCGTCGACGACGTCCATCGTGACGGGATAGGCGATGCGGCGCTGCTCTTGGTGGAGCCAGTCGCGTGTCGCAGGGTAAAGCAGGTGGGGACGCCGGGTCATCGCTTCGACGAGCAGCGCCGAGCGGCCTGCGTTCAGAGCGGCCGACTTGAGCGGCACGTCGATCGGCAGGGCGGCCCGGGCGGCCGCGGTGGACAACTCCATGTCGGGGACCAGAACCACCGGGATCACATCGGGATGGACCTGCACCCGGGCCGTGTGCACCCCGCGTACGGCCGTGACGTCATCGCTCCACGACAGTGTCATGCCCCCGAAGACGCTCGCCGAGGAGTTGTCGGGGTGACCTTCCGCCTGGGCGGCCAGTTCGTTGACCACGTCCCGATCGATCTGCGGACGCCCGGTCCGGGTGAGCCCGTCGAGCGCGGACGCCAGCGCGAAACCGGCGACCGCCGCCGTGGCCGAGCTGCCGAGGCCGCGGCTGTGGGGAACCCGGTTCGTGCAGGTCAAGTGCAGACCCCCAGGCACCTCATAGCCCAGCCGGACCAGGCCACGGGTCAGGCATCGCACGACAAGGTGCCTTTCGTCGTGCGGAACCTGATCGGCGCCCTGTCCGCTGACATCCACCCGCAGCTGCTCGCCCACCAGCCGCACCTCGTAGTCGTCCCAGACCCCGAGAGCAAGGCCGATCGCGTCGAAGCCCGGCCCGAGGTTGGCGGTACTGGCCGGCGCGCTCACCCGGACGGCCGAATCATGCGTGAGCCGCGCCATGTCAAGCGTCCGGCACGGTCGTGCGTCGCACCGCCCCACCCCGTGCACCCTCCGCCGAGCGCATGTCAGTCGCCCTCCACCCGCATCACGGAGGTGACGCCCCGGACGGTGTCCATCGCCGCGAGCGCATCGACGGTCGCCGAGAGGGAGGCGTCCGGCGCGGTGTGGGTGACGATGACCAGCTGCGCGCCCGCGTCGCCGCTCGCCTGCGACGCCTCGTCCTCGTCGGGCTCGATCGGGTGGCCCTGCTGGCGCACTTGCTGGATCGACACGTCGTTCGCGGCGAAGACAGTCGCCACCTGGGCGAGGACTCCAGGCCGGTCGACCACATCGAGCCTGATGTAATAGCGGGTCCGCGTTATCCCCATCGGGAGGACCGGCAGGTCGGCGTATGCGGACTCGCGCGGCCCCAGCCCTCCGACGACCCGATGCCGCGCGATGGCGACGAGGTCGCCGAGCACGGCGCTCGCGGTCGGGTCTCCCCCCGCGCCGGGACCGTAGAACATGAGCTGTCCCGCCGCCTCCGCCTCGACGAACACCGCGTTGAACGCCTCGCGCACCCCTCCCAGCGGGTGGCCGCGAGGGATCATCGCCGGATGGACGCGGACCGACACCCCCCGGCCGCCGTCCGCGCGCTCACAGATGGCCAGGAGTTTGACGACGCAGCCCATGGCCTCCGCCGCAGCGATGTCGGACGCGGAAACCTGGGTGATCCCCTCGCGGTAGACGTCGCGGGAACTCACGCGGGTGTGGAAGGCCAGGGAGGCGAGGATCGCCGCCTTGGCCGCGGCGTCGAATCCCTCGACGTCCGCAGTCGGGTCGGCCTCGGCGTACCCCAGCGCCTGGGCCTGCGCAACGGCCTCCACGAAGCCGGCTCCCGTGCTGTCCATCTTGTCCAGAACGTAGTTGGTGGTGCCGTTGACGATGCCGAGCACCCGGTTGACGCTGTCGCCGACCAGGGACTCGCGCAGCGGCCTGATCAGCGGGATCGCTCCGGCGACAGCCGCCTCGAAGTAGAGGTCGACGCTGTGACGCTGCGCCGCGGCGTACAGGGCCGGGCCGTCCTCGGCGAGGAGCGCCTTGTTGGCTGTCACGACGCTCGCGCCGTGCTCCATCGCACGCAGGATGAGGCGGCGCGCCGGCTCGATCCCGCCGATCACCTCGATCACGAGGTCGGCGCGGGTGACGAGCTCGTCCGCGTCCGTAGTGAACCGGTCCGCCGGGACGCCCGTGTCCGAACGGTCGCGAGTCAGGCGCCGAACGGCGACGCCGACGATCTCCAGCGGCCGGCCGACGCGCGCGGCGAGATCATCGGCGTTCTGCTGCAGGAGTCGCACCACCGAGGAACCGACGACACCGCAGCCGAGCAGCGCCACCCGCAGAGGGGCTTCGGATATCCCCGCCTGGTCGTTGCCACTCACGGTGCTCTCCTCCTACGTCACCCGTTGCCCGGTCGCCAGTGGCCCGGGCCATGGACGCTGCGCACCGCAGCAGCTGCCGACCATTCCACCCTTTATCGTGCCCGCCGTCCACCGTACGCCCCTGGTCCGTCCCGGACCTCGGACGACGCGGGTCCGCGCCGCCCATGCCACGCGGGTGACGACACGGGTACAGGGGGTCACCGGCGGGCCGTCAGTCGTCGAGGTCCAGGCTGAGGATGTCCTCGATCGACTCCCGGCGGACGATGAGCCTCGCCTGCCCGCGCCCGTCCGGGCCGGGCCGCACCGCGACGACGGGCGGGCGAGGAACGTGGTTGTACTGGCTGGACAGTGCGCGGCAGTACGCGCCGGTGCCGGGCACGGCGATCAGGTCGCCCGGACGTACGTCGGACGGCAGGTACTCGTCCATCACGACGACGTCTCCGCTCTCGCAGTGCTTGCCGACCACGCGGGACAGCATCGGCGTTCCGGCGCCTGCGCGGTTCGCCATCGTGACCGAGTAGTCCGCCCCGTACAGTGCGGTGCGCACGTTGTCGCTCATGCCGCCGTCGACGGACACATACGCGCGGCGCCCCCCGCCGTCGAGCTCCACGTCCTTGACCGTGCCCACCTCGTAGATCGTGAACGTGCTGGGTCCCGCGATCGCGCGACCCGGCTCGATGGACACCGCCGGCACGTCGATCCCCTCGGCCGCGCACTCGCGACGGAGGATCGAGGCGAGACCGTCGCCCAGCTCGCGTGGGCCGAGCGGGGTGTTCTCGGAGGTGTAAGCGATCCCGAAACCGCCGCCCAGGCACAGCTCGGGCAATGCGCGGCCATGCTCCGCGGCGACCTCGGAGTGCAGGCCCAGCACGCGGCGGGTCGCGACCTCGAAGGCCGCGGTGTCGAAAATCTGCGAGCCGATGTGGCTGTGCAGCCCGCGAAGATCCAGCTCGGCGCACGCCAGGATCTGCGCGACGGCTTTCGCGGCGTGCCGACCGGCGAGGGAGAAGCCGAACTTCTGGTCCTCGTGGGCGGTCGCGATGAACTCATGGGTGTGCGCCTCGACACCTACCGTGACGCGGATCATGACCGGCACCACGATGCCGAGCCGGCCCGCGACCTGAGCGACTCGTTCGATCTCGTCGAAGCTGTCGAGGACGATCCGCCCTACCCCCGTCCCGCGGTAGGTCACGGCCGCCTCGATCTCGGCTGCCGACTTGTTGTTGCCGTGCAGCTCGATCCGCTCACCGGGGAACCCGACCCGCTCGGCGACCGCTAGCTCCCCGCCGGAACACACGTCGAGACCCAGCCCCTCCGCCAGCACCCAGCGCGCGACCTGGGCGCACAGGAACGCCTTGCCGGCGTAATAGACCGACAGCCCGCCGAGGTCGGCAAACGGCGCCCCGAAGTCGACCCGGAAGGCGCGGGCCCGGGCTCGGAAGTCGTCCTCGTCCAACACGTATGCGGGCGTGCCGAATTCCTCAGCGATGTCGGTCACCGGCAGCCCACGCACCGTCAGCACCCCGTCGTCCCCTTTGGCCACGCCCGCCGGCCACAGGATCGGCAGCAGCGCGTTGACGTCGGGGGGGTAGGGCAGCCACTGGGGCGCACCTCCGTACCCGTCCGAGTGCAGCGCTCCCGCCTCATGGGTACGCATCACTTTGACCATGAGAACTATCTCCCGTCATGCGCGTCGGCTCGCGAGGGCCAGGCCACGCCGCCCTCGCCCATTACAGCTGCTCGGGGGCGCTCACGCCGAGCAGGCCCAGGCCGCTGGCGAGGACCTGACGGGTCGCGTCGTTCAACCACAGGCGGGTGCGGTGCAGGTCGCCCACGGCCTCGACGTGCCCGGAGTCGCGGTCGATCGAGGGGCGCACCCGGCACTCGTCGTACCACTTGTGGAAGCACGCCGCAAGATCCTCCAGGTACCGCGCGACCCGGTGTGGCTCCCGCAGCGCCGCCGCCTGCGCGACCACGCGCGGGAAGTCCCCGAGGATGGCCAGCAGGGCGGATTCGGTCTCGTGGGTGAGCAGTTCGGGGTGAAACCCGTCGGCGCGCCGCACCCCGTCGACGTCCGCGAGGCGCGCGACGTTGGAGGTGCGGGCGTGCGCGTACTGGACGTAGAACACCGGATTGTCGTTGCTGCGCTGGACGAGCAGGTCCAGGTCGATGTCGATGGTGGAGTCCGTGGAGTACCGCGCGAGCGCGTAGCGGGCCGCGTCGACACCGACCGCATCGACCAGGTCCTCCAACACGACCACCGTGCCCGCGCGCTTGCTCATCCGGACCGGTTGCCCGTCCTTGACCAGATTCACCATCTGGCCGATCAGGAGGATCAGGTTGTCCCACGGCGTGTCACCGAAGGCCGCGCACATCGCCATCATCCGCGCCACGTACCCGTGATGGTCGGCGCCGAGCATGATGATCTCGCAGTCGAATCCCCGGTCTCGCTTGTCGAGGTAGTAGGCGATGTCGCCCGCGAAGTAGGCCGTCTGTCCGTCCGACTTGACGACGACCCGGTCCTTGTCGTCACCGAAGTCGCTCGTCTTGAGCCACAGCGCGCCGTCGCGGGTCTCCACGCGACCCAGACCGCTGAGGATGTCGATCGCCTTTACGACGGCCCCGGAATCGTGCAGCGAGTTCTCGTGAAAGTAGACGTCGAAGTCGACGCCGAAGTCGTGCAAGGACGTCTTGATCTGGTCGAACATCATCGCCACGCCGGCGGACCGGAAGACCTCCTGGGCCTCGTCGTCGGGCAGGCGTGCCGCGTCGGGGTGGTCGGCGAGGACGGCCTGGGCGATGTCGGCGATGTAGGCACCGGCATACCCGTCCTCCCCAGCGTCCTGGCCGCGGGCCGCAGCCAGCAGGCTGCGCGCGAACCGGTCGATCTGGGCGCCGTGGTCGTTGAAGTAGTACTCGCGGGTGACCTGGGCGCCCGCCGCCTGCAGGACACGGGCGAGCGCGTCGCCGACGGCGGCCCATCGGGTGCCGCCGAGATGGATGGGGCCCGTCGGGTTGGCGGAGACGAACTCCAGGTTGATGTTGCGCCCGGCGAGGGCGTCGCCCTTCCCGTACCCGTCCCCGGCCTCGACGATGGTCCGGGCCAGCTCGCCGGCGCTGGCGGCGTCGAGGGTGATGTTGAGGAAGCCCGGGCCCGCGACGTCGGCGGCCGCGATGCCGGGCGTCGCGGCGAGGCGGGCGGCGAGGATCTCGGCGAGCTCACGGGGCGTCGCGCCGGCCTTCTTGGCGAGTTGCATCGCCACGTTGGTGGACCAGTCGCCATGGTCGCGGTTCTTGGGGCGTTCCACGCGGATCGACTCGGGGATGGCGTCCGCGGCAAGGTGGATCTGGCCGGCGCCGACGGCCTCCCGCAGGGCCTGGCTGACAGCGAGCGCGAGTTGTTCAGGGGTCACGTGAGCCGATTCTACGATGGCGCCGCGGTGCGGCTCGCGCGTCGGCTGGGGCGGTCGCCCCGCGCTGGCTGAGCGCTCAGCCTGAACATGAGCTAGCGGTACGGTCAGGCCTCCCTGGCTGACCCGTGGGTGGGCGCTCGGCTTCCCCAGCGCGCTCAGGCGGCGGGTCTGGCGTTCGGGTGGGCGTTCGGGTGGGC
>JBDTWM010000120.1:0-8427 GCA_040006675.1 Dermatophilaceae bacterium
ACGCCGACGCCGACGCCGACGCCGACAACGACGCCGTCACCGGGGGATCCGGAGACCAGCACCAGCGCGACCCGGACGCTTCGTCCATGGCCGCCCACCTCCCGTCCCCGGCCCCCGACGCGCACTGGGGGTGACGGCGCGGGCCCGGGCAGTTCCCACACTCGGACGAGCCCCACGCGGTTCACCCTTACGGGCGAACCGATGGTGCCGCTGCTCCCGGTCACGCCTGCACCGACCCCGCTCACGCCGTCGCCGGCTCCGACGGTGACACCGACCGCGGTTCGCACGACGTACCTGCCGCCGACCGAGACCCCGAGCCTCGGGTGGCCGTGGCTGTGTCAGCCCACCGAGACCGGGTGGGTGTGCACTCTCTCCGTCTCGGGGCCCGCGGGCTGATCGCGCTGCCACGGCGTGCTCGCCGAAAGCCCAGGGTGAGCAGGGACGATCCGTACGACGAACGGCTCGTAGACTGCCTTCATGTACGCCCAGCCCGCCGCTGACCCCTTCTCGACCGCCGGTCTGACCTTCGACGACGTGCTGCTCCTGCCGGGGGAGACCGACGTCATCCCCAGCGAGGCGGACACCTCGACCCACGTCACCCGCAACATCGCCGTGCAGATCCCGCTGCTTTCGGCGGCGATGGACACCGTCACCGAGTCGGCCATGGCGATCGCGATGGCGCGCCAGGGCGGCATCGGCATTCTGCATCGCAACCTGTCCGTCGACGCGCAGGCGCGCTACGTCGACGTGGTGAAGCGCTCCGAATTCGGCATGATCACCGACCCGGTCACCACGACGCCGGAGGCGACCCTGGGCGAGGTGGACCGGATCTGTGGACAGTTCAGAATCTCCGGACTGCCGGTCATCGAGGAGGGGGATCGCCTCGTCGGCATCATCACGAACCGCGACCTGCGCTTCGAGTCCGATCCGCACAAGCGCGTGGGCGAGGTCATGACCAAACCGCCGTTGATCACCGGGCCCGTGGGCATACACAAGGACGATGCGCTCGCGTTGCTGGCGAAGAACAAGATCGAGAAGCTTCCGCTGGTCGATGAGAACGGCCGCCTGAGGGGACTCTTCACGGTCAAGGACTTCACGAAGTCCGAGCAGTATCCGCTCGCCACCAAGGACGGCGCCGGTCGGCTGCGCGTCGGCGCGGCCGTAGGTTTTTGGGGGGACAGCTGGGAGCGGGCCATGTCGCTCGTCGACGCGGGTGTGGACCTGCTGGTGGTGGACACTGCAAATGGACACGCCCGCGGAGTGGTCGACATGATCTTGCGCCTCAAGGCCGAACCGGCGGCCCAGGGCGTGGACATCATCGGGGGCAACGTTGCGACCCGCGAGGGGGCGCAGGCGCTGGTCGACGCCGGCGCGGACGCCGTGAAGGTGGGCGTGGGGCCTGGCTCGATCTGCACGACCCGCGTCGTGGCGGGCGTGGGTGTGCCGCAGATCACCGCCATCCATTCCGCCTGGCTCGCCTGTCGGCCGGCCGGGGTACCGGTCATCGGCGACGGCGGGCTGCAATACTCCGGCGACATCGCCAAGGCCCTGGTCGCGGGGGCGGACACGGTCATGCTCGGGTCGCTTCTCGCCGGGTGCGAGGAGAGCCCGGGGGAACTGGTGTTCATCAACGGCAAGCAGTTCAAGAGCTACCGCGGGATGGGGTCGCTCGCGGCGATGCAGTCCCGCGGGCGAGGAGTGTCATACAGCAAGGACCGCTACTTCCAGGGCGACGTGGACGACGACGACAAAGTCATCCCGGAGGGCATCGAGGGGCAGGTCGCCTACCGAGGCCCCCTCGCGGCGGTCGTGTACCAGCTCATCGGAGGCCTGCGACAGTCGATGTTCTACGTCGGCGGGCGCACCGTCCCCGAGCTGAAGGAGCGCGGCCGTTTCGTGCGGATCACCGCGGCAGGGCTCAAGGAGTCTCACCCGCACGACATCCAGATGACCGTGGAAGCCCCCAACTACTCGGGCGACCTCAGCTGACGCGATGCGGTCCCGCTCACCCGTACGCCCGCCTCGCGCGCCGGCGGCGTGGCCGTCTTCGTCGACGCACGTCACAATCACCTGAGGGAGCATCGTCGGTACGGAATGGCAGGGTGAAAGCTATGAACCCCGGTGAGCGCGCGACGACGGCAGGAGCGGCCCCGAGCGACGCGGGAGGGCCGGGAGCGCCGGACACGTTGCCCGTGCTCAGAGTCGGGCGGGAGCGGGCGATCCCCGGCACGGTCGGCCTTGCGCTCGGCGGTCTGGCAGGCAGCAACGCGTTCGGCGCGGGCGTCCTCCAGGCGGCCCGCGACGTGGGGGCGCGGCCCCTGATCATCTCGTGCACGTCGGGCCAGCTCGGATGGGTGGACGAATACCTCCGGGCGGGCGAGGGCGGCCCGTCGCTGCGGGAGCCTTTGCGCGAGATGATCAAGCAGGCCGAACGCACCGGCATCCGCGACCTCGACGCCACGCTGCTCGGTCTGCTCGGCGTGCCGGGCGCGGTGCGCCCGGCACGCTGGCAGTATCCGAGGGACGCCATCCGCAACTACCTGCAGGCCTGGCTGGCGATCGCGACCGGCTGGCCGAAGGTGTCCCTGGTGGAGCAGTCCATACAGATCGCGCCGGGACGCATGCTGGTGCCGGACTTCCCGGACGTCTTCTACGAGGGGATGGCGGACCGGTTCAACGGGTCCGACGTGGCGATCGTATTCAACAGCTACCACCCGGCGGCGGAGCTGGAGCACGTGCACCTCAACCCGGCCGCGCTGGACCTGTACGAGCGGCGCACCGGTCGCGGCGACGACTACAGCCCGGGCAAGGAAAGCAGGCACCGGCCGCGGACGCTATACCAGCCGATCACAGCGCGGGCCATCCGCGACGGGCTGTGGCTCTACGAGTACGGCTTCGACAAGGCGCCCGGGTTCCTCGACGGGGCGTACTTCCGGCAGATGATGCTCGCCGAGCTGTGGCCCGCGACCGACATCGTCGCGGTCCGTCCGCTGGCCCACGCGTGGACCGGGGCGGAGCTGCCGACCAGCTTCGCGGCGATCCAGGACTTGAAGAACCAGGTGTTCTTCGACGGCTCGTACGCGGGTGAGCGCGGACAGATCACGCTGATCAACACGTTGTTGGCGTCGGGAGAGCTGTCGAGCGCGTCCTACCACCACATCGTGCTGCATGAGATCGAGCTGCAGGAGCGCCGCGGCCTGCTCGACTACGTCTTCGAGAACGAGCACGTGTTCGACGACGGACTCGCCCAGGGCAAGCGGGTCTTTACCGCCTTCCGGACACCGGCTGGCGGGTAGCCCCGCCGAGTAGCCTTGTGCGATGACCGAGATCGAGATCGGCCGCGGCAAGCGCGGACGCCGGGCATACGCCTTCGACGAGATCGCCATCGTGCCCTCCCGTCGGACGCGGGCACCCGACGACGTGTCGCTCACCTGGCAGATCGACGCGTATGCGTTCGACCTCCCGTTCGTGGCCGCGCCGATGGACTCCGTCAGCTCCCCGGAGTCGGCGATCGCTTTCGGTCGGTTGGGCGGCCTCGGTGTGCTTGACCTCGAGGGGCTGTGGACGCGGTACGAGGACCCGGAGCCTTGTCTCGCGCGGATCGCCGAGCTGTCGGAGGACGACGCTCACGGCGGCGACGACGACGCGGCCACGGGCGTCACGCGGCAGATGCAGCGGTTCTACGCCGAGCCCATCAAACCGGAGCTGATCACCGCGCGGTTGGGGCAGATGCGCGAGGCGGGCGTGGTGGTGGCGGGCGCGCTGTCGCCGCAGCGCACGCAGGAGCACTGGCGCACGGTCATCGACGCGGGCGTGGACATCTTCGTGATCCGCGGCACCACCGTGTCGGCCGAGCATGTGAGCAGCCAGGCCGAACCGCTCAACCTCAAGCGCTTCATCTACGAGCTGGACGTGCCGGTCATCGTGGGCGGCGCCGCGACGTACACGGCCGCGCTGCACCTGATGCGCACGGGCGCCGCGGGCGTGCTCGTCGGGTTTGGCGGGGGGCCGGCGCACACCACCCAGCGGACTCTCGGGATCAAGGCGCCGATGGCGACGGCGATCGCGGACGTCGCGGCGGCCAGGCGCGACTATCTCGATGAATCGGGCGGGCGTTACGTGCACGTCATCGGCGACGGCGGGATGAGCTGGTCGGGCGACATCGTGAAGGCGGTCGCGTGCGGCGCGGACGCGGTCATGCTGGCCTCTGCGCTCGCCCGCGCCTCGGAGGCGCCGGGCCGTGGCTTCCACTGGGGCCCGGAGGCGCACCACGAGGAACTCCCCCGGGGGGAGCGGGTCTACGTGGGGACCGCGGCGCCGATGGCGGAGATCCTGCACGGCCCCGGCCGGGCGGCGGACGGCACGACGAACCTTGCCGGGGCGCTGCGGCGGGCGATGGCCACCACGGGCTACAGCGATCTCAAGGAATTCCAGCGCGTCGAGGTCGTGGTCTCCCCGCGCGACGGGGACTGAGCCGGCACAACGACGACCGGCCCGACGCGACGGGCAGCGTCGGTCAATACGTGAGGCGGCCGACGAGAACGTTGAGCTCTTGGGCGCGCTGGGTCAGCTCAAGGGCCGCCTGAGTCGTGTGGGGGGCCGAGTCGGTCGACTCCCCGGAGACCTGTGCCGCGTCGCGGATGCTGCCCGCGATCTGAGTGATCGCGGCCACCGCCGTCGAGCGACGGGTGGTCGACGCCGGGTGGTCCGCGCCGAAGGATAGCCTGGCGGCATGTGGCGGACGGCGATGAAACCTCGATGGCTGGCCTTGTTGGCCCTCGTCATCGCGGTCATGGTCGGTTTCGGTCTGCTCGGACGCTGGCAGCTCGACGTGGCGCGAGACGACGGCACCGTGGAGGCCGCCACCGAGGCGGCGTCCCTGCCGGTCGTGCCGCTGCAGGAGGTGCTCGGCCCGCACCAGCAGTTCCCCACGGCCGTGTTGAACCGGGTGGTGACGGCCACGGGCAGCTACCGGCCGGCCGACCAGGTGCTCATCACGGACCGTCGGCTCGGGGAGCGCAGCGGCTACTGGGTGGTCGACGCGCTGGTCCTCGACGACGGCGGCGCGGTGCTGCCGGTGCTGCGCGGGTTCGTCCAGGACGCGGCGACCGCCTCCGCGCCGCCGGCCGGTCGCTTTCAGGTGACGGGTGCGCTCGCCGTGGGCGAGCCCAGTCCCGACCAACCGGCAGCGATGCCATCCGGGCAGCTGCAGCGCCTGAACATGGCGACCCTGGTGAACCTCTGGCCCGGCGACCTCTACAACGCCTTCCTGTTCGCGTCGGCCGAGGCGCCGGCGACCGGTGCTGCCGCCTCAGGCGGCGCCGGCGACACGCCGGTGAGTCCGGGCCTGTTCCGCGTCGCCCCGCCGGCGCCGGAGGCCTCGGGACAGCTGGCTTGGCGCAATCTCGGCTACGCGCTGCAGTGGTGGTTCTTCGCCGGGTTCGCCCTCTACATGTGGTGGCGGATGGTCCGCGAGGACGCGCGCGGCGAACTCGCAACGGCCGGAGCAACTCCTGCCGACGCGACGTGGCACCCTTCGCACACACCTTTACCAGCCCATTCGAGCACGCCCGCGCCCCCACGCGCACGTCAAGGAGAGTCGACCCGATGAGCACCCTTACCCGCCCGATCGCGCGACCGGATCAGATCCGTCCGGCATTCACGTTCTTCAAGGTGATGGCTTTCGTGGTGGGCATCGGGCTGCTCCTGCTGGCGTTGGAGATGATCCTGAGCTACGGCGCGGGGTTGAAAGGCCGGGAGAACCCGTTGTGGTGGTGGCCGCAGCCGCACGGGTTCCTGTTCATGCTTTATGCGGCCGCGACGCTGAACCTCGGCGTGAAGGTGCGCTGGGGCATCGGCAAGCTGGTGACGATCATGCTGGCCGGGTGCGTGCCGCTCCTGTCGTTTGTGGCCGAAGCCAGGGTGGCGCGCGAGATCCGGGAGCTGCTGGCGACGCGGGCTGCCCGCTAGGCTGCGCAGGTGAGCACCGACCCGCATGCGCACCCGGTCCTCGTCGTCGATTTCGGGGCTCAGTACGCGCAGCTCATCGCGCGACGCATCCGCGAGGCGCACGTGTTCAGTGAGGTTGTCCCTCACACGATGACGACCGCTGAGCTGCTCGCGCGACAGCCCGCAGCCATCGTGCTGTCCGGGGGGCCGTCGTCGGTCTACGACCCCGGCGCGCCCACGCTCGACCGGGCGCTTCTCGAGGCGGGCGTCCCGGTGTTCGGGCTGTGTTACGGGTTTCAGGCCATGGTGCGGGCCCTCGGCGGTGAGGTCGACAGGACGGGTCGCTCGGAGTTCGGCTCGACCCCGCTTCGTGTCAACGAGGCAGGGTCGACGCTGTTCGCGGGTCAGCCGGTCGAGCAGTCGGTGTGGATGAGCCACGGCGACGCCGTGACCCGGGAGCCGGCCGGGACGCGGGTCACCGCCTCGACGCCGGGCGCAGCCGTCGCCGCGTTCGAGGATGACGAGCGGCGGTTGTACGGGGTGCAGTGGCATCCAGAGGTGAAACACTCCGGGTTCGGGCAGGGGCTGCTGGAGAACTTCCTGCGCCGCGGCGCCGGGCTCGGCATGGATTGGACCCCCGGCAGCATCGTCGAGGAGCAGGTACGGCGCATCCGCGAGCAGGTGGGACGGGACCGCGTGATCTGCGGGCTGTCCGGCGGGGTCGACAGCTCGGTCGCGGCGGCACTCGTACACCGCGCCGTCGGCGACCAACTGACGTGCGTGTTCGTCGACCACGGTCTGCTGCGGGCCGGGGAGGTCGAGCAGGTCGCGGATGACTTCGTGCGGGCCACCGGGGTCGATCTGGTGACCGTGGACGCCGCGCGGACGTTCCTCGACGCCCTCGCCGGGGTGTCGGACCCCGAAATCAAGCGCAAAGCCATCGGACGCGAGTTCATCCGCGCGTTCGAACGCGCCGCGCGTGACATCGCGGCGGGACGGGCAGGGCACGCGGACGCCGGCGAGGTCGCCGACCACCCGGTGAAGTTCCTCGTGCAGGGCACGCTCTACCCCGACGTCGTGGAGTCCGGCGGGGGGTCCGGCACCGCCAACATCAAGAGCCACCACAACGTCGGCGGCCTGCCCGCGGACCTGCAGTTCACGCTGGTGGAGCCTTTGCGCGACCTGTTCAAGGACGAGGTCCGACAGGTCGGGATCGAACTGGGCGTGCCCGCGGCGATCGTGTGGCGCCAGCCGTTCCCCGGACCTGGCCTCGCCATCCGCATCGTGGGCGAGGTCACCCGCGACAGGTTGGACATCCTCCGGACCGCCGACCGGATCGCCCGTGAGGAGCTGACCCGCGCCGGGCTCGACCGCGACATCTGGCAGTGCCCCGTCGTCCTGCTGGCCGACATCCGCTCGGTCGGAGTGCAGGGCGACGGACGGACGTACGGGCACCCGGTCGTGTTGCGTCCCGTCAGCAGCGAGGACGCGATGACCGCCGACTGGACCCGCGTCCCGTACGACGTTCTCGCGACCATCTCGACCCGCATCACCAACGAGGTCCGGGAGATCAACCGGGTGGTGCTTGACGTCACCAGCAAGCCACCTGGCACCATCGAGTGGGAGTGACGCCACGCCCGTTAACCCGTTGCGGCGCCGAGGTCCGCATCCAAGCAGGCAGCTGCGGGAGGAGTACGGGGAAGATCTGTACGACAGCGACGCCGCCGACGCACGCGACGCCGACGATCCCGACACCGACGAGCTACCCGTCCTCGACCCCTTGCGCATTGACGACATGGACGACGACGCTGACGAGGACGCGGACGACAACGCGGACCGCGAAGCGCTCCCGGCGCGCTAGCGCCTACCCGCGCTCATGACAGACGCTCCCTCGCGCGAGACGTGCCTCGCTCAAACGTGCGCCCCCAGAGGCCGCGTCTGTGGGGCGAGTCACCGTACCGTGGGGTCATGCGACAGGAGACCGCTTCCCCCCAGGAGCTGCGCCAGGCCGTGCTCGCCTACTACGACGCGCTGGACCGCGACGATGTGGAGGCCGTGCTGGGTTGTTTTGCGGGAGACGTGTTGTACCGCAGGCCGGGGTATCCCACGATGGCAGGCATCGACCAGCTGCGGGCGTACTACGAAACCGACCGCAAGCTCGCCGCGGGTCGGCATATGGTGCGCGACGTGCTCGTGGAGGACTTCCAGGCGGCGGCTCAGGGGATGTACGAGGGACAGCTGCGCGACGGGGACCGGATGACCATGGGCTTCGGGGCGTTCTTCGACTTCGACGGCGCAGCGCGCATCTGCGAGCACACGACGTACTTCTTCACCCCCTCCGTCTGAGAGGTCCAGGGCCGGTAGCCGACGGTCGGCACCCGGCGGCCCGAGGGGGCTGAGTGTCGCCCCGGGTGCCCGAGGTGGTGGGTGTCACGGGTCCTCAGGGGTTCGCGTGGCCTGGGCGGTCAGGGGTCGGGG
>JBDTWM010000121.1:0-8349 GCA_040006675.1 Dermatophilaceae bacterium
GGCGCGGCCCGCCCACGCGTCGTACCGGGCGAACGCTGGCACCGCGAGCGCGACCGCCCCGAGCAGGACGAGCACGAGCATGCCGCCGGCGATGGTGGTGGGCGCGGCGCCGATCAAGGGGGACACGCCCCCGTGGAGTACATCGGCGATCCGCGGGCCGCCCACGACGACGACGATGAACACGCCCTGGAGCCGACCGCGTACCTCGTCGGCGGCCGCCCCCTGCAGAATCGACTGGCGGAACGCGGCCGAGGACATGTCCGCGGCACCCGCCGCGACCAACATCGCGGCCGCCGGCAGCAGCCACGGGTGGGTGCCCCCGTCCGCGAGCGAGGCGAAGAGGCCGAAGCCCACGATCCCCGCCCCCCACAGCGCGATGCAGAAGATCACGGCCCGGCCGTGGCGCCGTACGCGACTCACCCACCCCGAGAACACGCCGCCCAGGACAGCACCGAGGGGGATGGCGGCATACAGGACGGAGAAAGCGAACCCGCCCGCCGGCGGTCCTCCGAAACTGACTTGCGCCAACTCCGGAAAGAGGGCTCGCGGCATGCCGAACACCATCGCGATGATGTCCACGACGAACGACATCAGCAGCACCGGGTGGCCGCGCAGGTAGACGAACCCGTCGATCACCGAGCGCAGACCGGGCGTTCCGCGCTGCCGCGCGTCGGCGTTAGCGACATCGGCGTCGTCGCGCGTCACGGGCAGCGGGGGAAGCCGCCAGACGGCGGCGAGAGTGGCGCACAGAGTGATCGAGTCGATCAGGTAGAGCCACGAGTACCCCAGCACCGGGATCATCGCGCCGCCGATCAGCGGCCCCGCGATCCCGCCTGCCATCAGGACGGTCATGTTGAGCGAGTTCGCCGCCGGGAGCAGCCGGACGGGCAACAGCGTCGGAAGGATCGCGTTGCGCAGCGGCTGGTTGACGGCGAAGAAGGCCTGCTGGAGTGAGAACAGGCTGAGCAGCAGCCACGGGCTCGTCGCGCCGACGGCGGCCTGCGCCCAGTACACGATCGAGGTGGCGATGATCCCCAGCGTCGAGACGATGAGCAGCTTGCGCCGGTCGACGTGATCGGCGAGCGCCCCGCCCCACAGGCCGAAGACCACCAGCGGGACGAGCCCGAACAACCCGGAGAGCCCGACGTACGCAGAGCTGCCCGTCTCCGCGTACAACTGTGCAGGCACCGCCACGACCGTGAGTTGCGCGCCGATGACCGTGATGATGTTCGCCGTCCACAGGCGCCGGAAATGCGCGTTGGACAGGGGCCGGGTGTCGGCGACGAGATGGCGCCAGTTCACGCGCGCTCCCCCGCCGACGTCCCGCGGCACCACCGCAGGGCAATGGGCGTTGGCACCCCAGGTGTGTATCACGCCACCGCCGCGCGGTGCCGGGGGTACCCCCTCATAGGGTGGGCCGGTGCCCCTCCCCCCGCTCGGCTGCGCGCACGTCGTCGAGGCACGCTGTGGATGAGGTGGCGTTCGGTTCGCTCGCGCTGCTCGTGGCGGCCTCGTTCGTGGCCGGGTGGGTGGACGCGATGGTCGGTGGGGGCGGTCTGATCCAACTGCCGGCGCTGTTCGTCGCCTTCCCGCACGCGATCCCCGTGCAGTTGCTCGCGACCAACAAGCTGGCCTCGGCCTGCGGGACCGCTGCGAGCGCGGCCACCTACCGGCGACGCGTACGACCCGATCTGCGCACGGCGGTTCCCCTCGCGGTGGCGGCCTGGGTGGGTTCGACGGCGGGGGCCATTCTCGCCTCGCGGATCCCGCGCGAGGCGTTCAACCCCCTGATCCTGGCCGTTCTCATCGGGGTGGGGGCCTACACCCTCGCGAAGCCGTCGTTGGGCCGGGTCGAGGCGTTGCGTCACGGGCGGGGTCGGCACCGGTCGTACGCGGTGGCCATCGGTCTAGGGGTCGGGGTGTGGGACGGTGCGCTCGGGCCGGGCACCGGGTCGTTCTTCGCGTTCCTGCTGGTGGGGGCGTTGGGGTACGCCTTCCTCCACGCCACGGCGATGGCCAAGATGGCGAATCTCGCCACCAATCTTGCCGCGCTGTCGGTGTTCATCCCCGCCGGGGCCGTCGCGTGGCACGTGGCGCTGCCGATGGGCGCGGCGAACGTGCTCGGCGGCTGGCTCGGTGCCCGCGCGGCGGTCGCGCGCGGTCACGCTTTCGTCCGCGCCGTTTTCATCGTCGTCGTGGGAGGCTTCATCGTGCGGTTCGGGTACGGCGTGTGGCGCCAGTTCTGGGGGTGAACCGGGCCGTCGCGTGTCCGCGGGGTGGACCGTCAGCGAGTGCGGGCGGCCAGGTGGCGCAGACGCAGGCCTTGGAGCAGCAGCGAGGTGGCCAGGCACGCGCCGACACCCTCGCCGGCCCGCAGTCGCAGCACCAGCAGCGGCTCCAGGCCGAGTTCTTGCAGCACCAGGTCGTGCGCGACCTCACGGCTACGCTGACCGGCCACGAGGTACGCGTGCACCGCCGGCTCGAGCCGCTGAGCGAGCAGACCGGCGACCGAGGTGGCCAACCCGTCGAGGACGACGCTCGTCCCGGCGCTCGCCGCCCCCAACACGACGCCGACCAGCACGGCGACTTCCGGGCCACCCAGGCCCGCCAACAGATCCACGGGGTCGCGGAGGTCGAGGCGACCTTGCGCCGTGACGCGCTCGAGCGCGGCCGAGACGACCTCGCGCTTGCGCTCGAGGATCGCCGCGTCGGAGCCGGCCCCGAGCCCGACGGCCTCCTCGGGGCGGACGTTCAGCAGGGCGCACGCCAGGGCGGCCGCCACGGTCGTGTTGCCGACCCCGACCTCACCGAGGGCCACGATTCCCGGCGCGGCGCGGCGACCGATCTGTCGGCCGCGCTCGATGAGGCGCTCGGCTGCTTCACGGGTGAGTGCATCCGAGCCCATCAGGTCACCTTGCGCTCCGTCGGCCAGGCGGGCCTCGACCGCCCCGGGCAGGGGGCCTCCCGATACTCCGGCGTCCACCACGACCGCGCCGAGGCCGGCACCGGATGCGGTCACGACGCCGAGTGCCTGGCCAGCGACCGACGCCTTCATGACGTCACGGGTCACCCGCGCCGGGTACGCCGACACGCCGAGGGCCGCCACCGGATGGTCAGCGCCGGCGAGCACCAACGTCCCGCCCGTGGCGTCGGCGCATCCCGCGGCCACCAGGGTGTCCAGCACCCGGTCCAGCGCGCCCAGCGACCCGGGCGGGGACAGCAGGTCGTCGGTGTCGTCCGTGGCGGCCACGACGCGGGCCTGGTCGGGGGCGCGCAGATGGTTCGGCGGGGGAGCTGGCGCCTCGCGAGGGGAGGGGGCGCCCAGGCCTGTACCATCCGTGCCGCCCGCCCCGCCAGGCCACCGATTGCGCAGGATCACCTCGTCGAGCGGCAGCCGGGAGGACCAGGCGAGGCGTTGCAGCCCGGGCTCGGGAGGGCGCTCGTCCGGCCAGCCGAGGCACAGCCAACCGAGCGTCTCGACGTGCTCCGGCAGTTCGAGCAGCTCCTCCAGGTCGCGCGGTTCGAAGAGCGTCACCCAGCCCATGCCGAGCCCGTGGGCGCGAGCCGTAAGCCACATGTTCTCGATAGCGCACGCGCATGACCACAGGTCCGTGTCGGGGAACGTCGCCCGTCCCAACACTCCGGCGGCCGGCACGCGCCGATCACAGGCGACGACGATCCCGAGGGGCGCCTCCCGCAGGCCCTCCAGCTTCAGGTCGAGGAGCCGCTGTGCCCGGTCGGAGCTGAAGGCGGCGGCCTGGCGCAACCGCAGCGAGTCCGACATCGCGGCGGCGCGGTCCCTCAGCGAGGGGTCGGACACGACGATGAACCGCCAGGGCTGGCTGTGCCCGACCGACGGCCCCAAGTGGCCGGCTTCGATGACCGCCCGGACCAGGTCGTTCGGGACCGGATCGGGCCGGTAGCGGCGGATGTCGCGCCGGGACGCGATGATCTGCCCAAGCTGCGCGATCGCCTCCGCGGAAAAGGCCCAGCCGGCGGGATCGCTCGCGCGCTCATGCGCGGAACTCGTGTCGCCGATGGTGGGAACGGGACGGTTCCAGAGCGCGTCGGCGGGGGAGTGGGGCCGGGAGGTCATGGCCTCCAACCTACTGCGGCCGCCTGTCGCGGCGAGGTCGGTCGCGACGCGTCCTCGGCACGTCGTGGATCAACGGGGACCCTCGGCCGGGACCAGCCACCACGCGGCGTACGGCGGCAGCCACAGCTTCCCGTCCGCGCCGGGCGTGACGATGTGACCGGTCAGCGCGTCGACAGCGTCCGGCAGCCCCAACGAGCCGAGCCGCGAGCCGGGATACGGCCGCCAATCGGGTGTGACGTTGTAGAGCTGCAGCATCGTGCCGAGGGAGTGGCGTCGCACCACGGACAGGACGCCGGGGTCGTACGGCGTCTCAACCTCCGAAGGCACGCCCGCGTGCAGGTACGGCAAACGCGCCCGCGTCCTGGCGATGGCGGCCAGGTCGGCGAAGGCACGGCCGGGGACGGTCCAGGGTCGGCGCCGCAGCGACAGGCGCACCTCGTCCAGCCGGGGCCGGTGCGCCCACCGGTTGTCGTCGGCGTGGGCCGGATCCGCGGACCAGTCGGGATCGTTCGGGGTCGCGAGCTCGTCGCCGGACCAGATCACGGGAATCCCACCCCAGCCGAAGACGATCGCGTGAGCGAGCCGCAGCGCAAGCAGCTCCGACGCGGCGGCGTCGGCCCTGCCCCCGCCCGTGTTTTCGGCGACCTCGACGCCGATGAGCGACGCCGCGGTGCCGCTCACCCGCCGGTCCCCGCTCGCCGGGTTCTCCTGGAACACCCTGCCCCTGGCCTGCGATCCGTAGAAGTTGCCCAGGTACCACTCGGTGAGGAAGCGGCGGTGGTCCGGACCCGACCAGCCCACGCCGGCCGCGTCGCTGTCCGAGATGGCCCATCCGATGTCGTCGTGGCAGCGCAGATAGGTGATCCACGCGGCCGACGAGGGGATCGGGGGCAGCGTCGAAAGCGCCCGCGCCGCCAAGCGGGCGTCTTTTGTCGCCAGTGACGACCAGATCTGCACCATGAGCGAGTTGTGGTACGCGAGGTCGCTCACCTTGCCGGACCACTGCCGCCTTCCCAGGTACGCGCCCAGCTCCTCGGGGGCGACGATCGCCTCGGCTTGGAACGACACCGCGGGGCAGACGATCCGGGTCATCGCTCGCAGTACCTGCGTGATCGAGTGGACCTCGGGCTGGCCCTGGCAGTCGGTGCCCATGCGCTTCCACAAGAAGGCGAGCGCGTCGAGGCGCAACACCTCCACCCCCGCGTTAGCGAGGTCCAGGACGATCCGCGCGTACTCGATCAAGACGTCGGGGTTGGACCAGTTCACGTCCCATTGCCAGGTGTTGAAGGTCGTCCACACCCAGCGCGCCGCCTCCTGGTCCCAGGTGAAGTTGCCCGGTGCCCAGTCCGGGAACACCTCCGGCAGGCTCTCCTCGTATGCGTCGGGCAGCGCACGATCCTCGAACATGTGAAAGTACGCGCGGTAGCGCGGCTCTCCGGCGCGGGCGCGACGCGCCCAGTCGTGCTCCGCGGCGACGTGATTGAGCACGAGGTCCAGCACGAGCGAGATGCCGCGCGCCCGCAGCGCGGCGGTGAGTGCACGGACGTCGTCCATCGTGCCGAGATCCGGCCGCACCGATCCATAGTCGACAACCGCGTAGCCACCATCGTCGATGCCGAGTCGGGTCGCGAGTAACGGCAGCAGGTGCAGGTAGGTGACGCCCAGCTCCTGCAAATAGTCCAGCCGGTCGCCAACCCCCGTGATGGTGCCCGCGAATCGGTCCGCGTACGCCGCGTAGCCGATCATCGCGGGGGCCTGGAGGCGATCCGGGCGCAGCTCTGCCCGGTAGTCGAGTCGCCGCAACTCCTCGTCGCGATCCTCGAAAGCCGCGGCGACGATGGGCCGCAGGCGTTCGGCCGCCTCGTCGGCGACCTCGACCGGATAGACGTGCCGCAACCCGGAGACGACGTCGGGCCACCAGCGCTCCATCCGCGCGTCGAACATGTCCTGGGCGAGGGGGTCGAAGGTCACGGTCCCCATCCTGCCTCTCAAGCCGGCCACCAGCACGGGCCCTGGCACACAGGAGGCTCCTAGGGAACAACAGGTGGCCCGCACAGTCGCGCCGCTCACTGTGGATGACGTGACGACGGAACCGCCGACCGTGCTGAACAGCATGTCGAGCCCGACGCCGGTCCCCCCGTCTCACCCGGGTGCCCCCGCCGCCGCCCCACGCCGGGGTGTCGAGGCGGTCCTGACGCTCGCGTGGGCCAGCCTCCTGCTCGTCGCCGCCCTCTGGGCGGCCGGCGGCGGGTTTCTCGTCGACGGTGTTGCCGCGGCCCTGACCTCCGCGGGCCGCCTCGCCGGATTGTCCGCAGCGGACCTCCTGCTGATCCAGGTGCTCCTCATGGCCCGCCTCCCCGCGATCGAGAAGTCCGTGGGGCAGGACCGGCTCGTCCGGGTTCATCGCACGGTTGGCCTGTGGTCCTTCACGCTGATAACGGCCCACGTCGTCCTGATCCTCCTCGGCTATGCGGGCACCGCGGGGACCGGGTTCGTGTCCAGCACCCTCGATGTGATCCTCACGATGCCCGCCATGATGCTGGCAGCGCTGGGGACGGTCTTTCTCTACCTCGTGGTTGTCACGTCGATCCGGGCGGCGCGCCGCCGGTTGCGGTACGAGTCCTGGCACCTGATGCACCTGTACGCCTACCTGGGCTGCTTCCTGGTGCTGCCGCACCAGTTGTGGACGGGCGCCGACTTCCTGTCCTCGCCGCTCGCCACCGCGTACTGGTGGACGCTCTGGGGCGCCGCGGCCGTATCGGTGCTGGTGTTCCGCGTGAGTCTGCCCGTCGTGCGCAGCCTGCGCCATCGCCTCATCGTGTCTGAGGTGCGTCCGGCGGGGGGCGGCGTCACCACCGTGACGCTTACGGGTCGCGACCTGCACACCTTGCCCGTACGAGGAGGCCAGTTCTTCAATTGGCGGTTTCTTGGCGCGCCGGGGTGGACCCGAGCGCATCCGTACTCCCTGTCCGCCGCCCCGAACGGGCGCACCTTGGAGATCTCCGTCGCGGCGCTCGGCGACGGGTCCGCTCGCGTCGCGCACCTGCGCCCTGGCACCCGCGTCCTGATCGAGGGGCCCTACGGTCGCCTCCACGCGGGCGTGCGGACACGCCGTAAGGTCCTCCTGCTGGCCGGAGGCGTCGGCATCGCGCCCCTGAAGTCGCTGCTGGAGTCACTGACACAGCACGCCGGGGACGTCATGGTCGTCCACCGGGTCACCCGTGAAGCCGACGCGCCGCTCCTCGCGCAGACCGTCGCATCCGCTGACGCCGTCGGAGCCCGGCTCGCCGTCCTGGAAGGCGCCCGCGCCACGGACCGCCCCTCGTGGCTGCCCGCCAGCTGGGCCCACGTCGGCGACACGGCGGCCCTGCGTTACCTCTGCCCCGACGTGGCAGAACGCGACGTCTTCGTCTCAGGCGCGCAGGGGTGGATGGCCGCCGTGGACAGCGCCCTCCGCGCGGCAGGGGTGCCAGCCGGGCACATCCACAAGGAGAACTTCAGCCTCTGAAGGCCCTTCCTCCCCCATCGTGCGTAGCGCACCGAGAAGTCGCCGGACCGTACCGAAAGGCATCGACCATGAACCCCCCCGATCGACCTGACCGGCCGCGCCGCGGCGACCGTTCTCCGCCATCGGCCGAATCCTCGCACCTGCGCCGCAACGTGGTGTGGGGGATGAGCACCCTCAGCGCCGTGGTGCTCGCACTCAGCTACCACACCAGCCTTGACTCCAGGGCGTCCACGGCGGCGCTGGGCTCCGCCCCGGCGGGCTCCGCTGTAGGCGCCCCCGCAGCGCAAGGCAGCCCGTCCGGCGCCGCGGCATCCTCCGCCGCCGGGGCAGGATCGTCGACCGCGCTGGCCGATGGCACCTTCACCGGGACGTCGGCCTCGACCCGGCGGGGCAACGTCCAGGTCCGGATCGTGGTGAGTGGCGGCAGCATCACCTCCTCCCAGGCCATCGCCTACCCGGACGACAACGAGCGTGACCAGCAGATCAACAGCCAGGCCGTGCCGGCCTACAACTCCGCGGCAGTCACCGCGCAATCGGCGGATATCGACTCGTTGTCGGGCGCCACGGCGACGTGGCAGGGATACACGGACTCCCTTCAGTCGGCCATCGACCAGGCCCGCGCCTGATCTGTCCCGCCCGCGCCCCGATCGGAGACCAGCATGACCGCAAGCCCGACGGCGATCCCTTCGTTCTTTTCGCCTGCACCACAGGCACCCTCACCACAGGCACCCTCACCACAGGCACC
>JBDTWM010000122.1:0-8256 GCA_040006675.1 Dermatophilaceae bacterium
CGCGCGAGAGCTGGGCAACGCGCGAGAGGCAGGCGCCCGGCAGGCCGGCAGCGTAGCCGCGGGAAGCTCTCGGCCGGTGATCGCGATGGCCGGGGGCAGAGCCTTCACGTTCCAGTACGCCGAGACCGAAGAGCTGCTGCGTGCCGACGGGTGCGACGTGGTGACGTTCGACCCCCTGACCGATGCCGCGCTGCCGCCCGGAACCGCCGGGCTCTACGTGGGCGGGGGGTTCCCGCAGGTCCACGCCGCGGATCTCACCGCGAACGCGCCACTGAGGGAACATATCCGGGACGCTGTGTTCGCCGGCCTACCGACCGTCGGCGAATGCGCCGGGCTGCTCTATCTGTGCCGCAGCGTCGACGACGCCCCGATGGTGGGCGCCCTGCCGCTGACGGCCGCGATGACCTCGAAGCTGACGCTGGGCTACCGTCAGGCGATCGCCCCAGCGGACACGCTGTTGGCCCGGACGGGCGAACGGGTGGTCGGCCACGAGTTCCACCGCACGGCGACCGCACCGGTCGATCCCACCGATGACACATCGCGAACCCATGAGGATGCCGACGTCCCCGGCGTCGCGTCCGCGTGGTTGCTCGACGGTCACGCCGAGGGCGTCAGCGCCGACCCGGCCGGACTCGGCCGCCCCAGCGTCCACGCTTCATACCTGCACACCCACTGGGCCGGGCGCCCCCAGCTGGCCAGCCGGTTCGTGGATGCGGTGCGAGCCTTCGCCGTGTCCGGTCGTGCGGTGCCTGACGCGCCGCGCGGGGTGCCGTCGACGGCGGCGCGTCCCGTACGAGAGCAGTCCCTGGCGCGGTCTGCCACCTCGGCGGCGGACGCCCCCGTCGGGCACGTCGGCGAGGTGATCCTCGTCGGAGGCGGTCCCGGTGACCCGGGGCTGCTCACCGTCGCCGGGCTGCAGGCGATCCAGGCCGCGGACGCGGTGGTGTACGACCGGCTCGCGCCGCTGGCCAGCCTCGCCGAGGCGCCCGCGGGGGCAGAGCTGATCGAGGTGGGCAAAATCCCGCGGGGGGCGTTCACGTCGCAGGAGCGCATCCACGAGATCCTCATCGAGCAGGCGCGTGCCGGGCGTCGGGTGGTACGCCTCAAAGGCGGCGACCCGTTCGTGTTCGGGCGGGGCGGGGAGGAATGGCAGGCCTGCGTCGCGGCTGGGGTGCCGGTGCGGGTGATCCCCGGCGTGACCTCCTGCGTCGCGGTGCCCGAACTGGCCGGGGTGCCGGTGACCCACCGGCACCTGACGCAAGGCTTCACGGTGGTGTCCGGGCATGTGCCGCCAGACGATCCGCGCTCGTCGCTGGACTGGGACGCGCTCGCGCGCACGCAGACGACGCTGGTGATCCTGATGGGGGTGAAGTACCTGCCCGAGATCACGGCCCGGCTGGTCGCCGCCGGACTGGACCCGACCACCCCGGCGGTGGTGCTGGAGGACGGCTGCTCTCCGGCCGCCCGCACCGTGCGCGGCGAGGCCGCCGACATCGCGGAGCGGGCGGTCGAGCATGCGGTCCGCCCCCCGGCGATCACGGTGATCGGACACGTCGCGGGTCTGGATCTGGACGCCCCCGGCTGAGCGTGGCCAGGCACCAGTGGGCGGCCGCGCCCACGTCCGCGACGTGTCCGACACCGGGCACGACCGTCGGGCGCCGCACGATCACCACGCGGGCGCCGAGCTCCCGGGCGACATCCAGCTTCGGCGCTGTCGCGGCGCCGCCGGAATCCTTCGTCACCAGCACGCGCACCTCCTGGGCGGTGAACAGCTCCCGCTCCGCCTCATAGGCAAACGGGCCCCGATCCTCCAGGACGAGCCATCCGTCCGGCAGGCCCAATCCGCCCGGCTCGACCACCCGGGCCACCACGCGACGGTCGCCGAGCGAGCCGACGTAGGCGGGCGTCGACTGCCGCCCGACCGTCAACAACACCGACCCGGCAGGGCAGCCGTCAGCGAGCCGTCGTGCGGTGCTCGCGGCGTCGGCATGGGTGTGGACCCATGTCCAGGACGGCGCGTCCGGGTGCTCTGACCAGCCGGGACGGACCACGCGCAGGAGGGGGACGCCGAGGCGCCCGCAGGCAAGCGCCGCGTGCGAGGACATCTGAGCCGCGAAGGGATGGGTCGCGTCCACCACGCAGGACGTCCCGTGCTCGCGTAGCCACGCGGCCAGCCCGTCGGGGCCGCCGAAGCCTCCCGCACGTACCGTCCCCGACGGCGTCGCAGCGTGGTGAGTCACCCCCGCGAGGGACGTGGTGACCGCGACGCCGGCCCTCGCCAACCGATCGGCCAGCCGCCGGGCCTCGCCGGTGCCTCCCAGCACCAGGACCTCCGCGTCACGCACCCCAACCTCCGTCCCGGGTCGTGCCCTCGCGGCTTCTTCGCCGCCGCCTTCGTCGCTGCGCAGGTGGACCACCCCAGTGTGCCCGGCCGCCTGGAGCCGCGATCCCAGGCGCATCCGTTAGCGTGCGGATCCGGCGGGCGCGTCGGATCCGCCGAAGGAGGCGGCATGCTGACCCTGTGGAGCGCGGACCCGCTCGGCCTGGCACTGACGCCCCTGCTCGCCTTCGGCTACGCCCTGCTCCTGATCCTGCGGCGGAGTCGCGGTGTCGCCGTCAGCGACGGGCGGTGGCCGCTCTGGCGTACCGCCGCCTTCGGGTCGGGCTGCCTCCTCCTGGCGTGGATCCTCGCTGGGTGGCCCCAAGCGGCACGCAGTGACGTCCAGTGGCTGGACGGGCTGTCGCTCGGGCTGCTGGCGGCTGTTGTGCCGTTCGCGATGGCGCTCGGGGATCCGGTGCGCCTGCTCGAGCAGGCCCGCGGTCGACCGGTCGCCTGGATACGGGGTCGCGCTGCCAGAATCATCTTGTTTCCGCTGGTGGGAGGCGTGATCAACGCCTCGGTGCTGATCGTGGCGTGCACGACGGGGTGGTACGGGGCGACGCGCCAGCAGGCTGGGCCATGGGCGCTCCTGCGCCTCGCCACGCTGGTCAGCGGGGCGTTGGTGTGCCTGCCGCTCCTGACCGAAGACCTCGTCCCGACATGGTGCACGCCCGGGATCAAGACGTTGCTGGCGTTCCTGGACGGCTTCGTGGACGCGTTTCCGGGCATTGCCTTCGCGGTGACGGTCGACTGGACCACGGGTCTCACGCTGCTCGCGGTGACGGAGGCCGTCGGCCTGCCGATGGTGCTCGCGGTGCTGGTCGGCTGGGTGCGATCCGACGAGTCCGAGGCGGCGGCGCTCGACGCCCGGTTGGACGAGCAGCAGGCGGCGGCCGCGGGCGGCGCGGACGGTGCGCAGGACGCGCCGTGGTGGCTGTCGGATCCCCGCGTAGCGGAACGGTTCCGACGCCCCGGCCCGCCATGATCTCGTAGGTCGGGCAGGCAAAGACGCTGGGCGACAGCTGCTCCGTCACGCCCGGCGGGGCGCCTCGCGGATCCAGCCGCCGGTTCCGCCGTGTGACGCGGGCGCCGGGGGTAGCTTTGAGCTTCATGAGCGATGACGCCGTGAGCGAAGACCAGGACCAGCCCCAAGGCCCCAAGGTGGCGGTCATCACCGGTGGCGCGCGTGGGATCGGCGCGGCGATCGGTCGGAGACTGTCGAAGGATGGGTACGCGATCGCGCTGTTGGACCTCAACGTTCAAGGCGCGCAGGACACGGCTGCCGAGATCGTCGCGGCAGGTGGGATCGCGTACGGGTACGGATGTGACGTGTCCAACACCGAGCAGGTCACCGCCGTCATGGAGCGGATCGAGGACGACCTCGGCGGCATCGACGCGTTGATCAACAACGCCGGGGTCACTCGCGACAACCTCATCTTCAAGATGACCGACGAGGACTGGGACCTCATCATGAACGTCCACCTGCGGGGGGCGTTCGTGTGCACGCGGGTCGCGCAGTCGCACATGGTCAAGCGCGGCAGCGGTCGGATCGTGTGCATGTCGAGCATCAACGCGGACGGCGCGCGGGGGCAGCTCAACTACTCGACGGCGAAGATGGGCCTGCAGGGGTTCGTCAAGACGTGCGCGATCGAGCTGGGTCGCTTCAACATCACGGCCAACGCGGTCGCCCCGGGGTTCATCGAGACGGCGATGACGATCGAGCTGGCCGACCGGCTCGGCGCGGACTACGAGCAGTGGAAGGCCGAGGCCGCCGCGCAGGTGCCGCTGCAGCGGGTCGGTACGCCGCAGGACATCGCCAACGTGGTGTCGTTCCTGTGCGGCCCGGACGCGTCGTACGTGTCGGGACAGGTCATCTACGTGTGCGGCGGCCCGCGCTAGTCAGCGTGCGTTAGCCGGCCCGCTCACGGACCTCGCGGGAGCGGGCGCACCGTGCGCCGTTACGGCGCGGAACGCCCGGCCAGGTCGACGAACGCGTAGCCCTGCGCCCGGTACCACGCGATGATCTGCGGCAACGCCGCGATCGTGTTGCCGCGGTAGCCGCTCGCGGCCTGGCCCGCCGCCTGAGGCGTCGTCGAGGAGTGCATCAGCACCAGGGGATGCTTCTCCTGACCGACCGCCGTGGCGGCTCGCGCGATCGAGTCTGTTGACTGCTGGGTGGTCGTGTTCGGCTGGCGCCAGTCGACGGTGTCGATGTTCCACATCACCGAGGTGACGCCGAGGGCCCGCGCCGCGCCCAGGACGTTGTCGGTGTTGCCACCGGGCGGGCGGAAGTAGCACGACGACGTCCCGACGAAGGCGGCGAAGGCGGTGTTCGTGCGCTGGATCTGGTCGGTGACGAAGCTGATCGACCAACCGCCGGGGACGGCGTCGGGGTAGCGGTGGTCGTACGAGTGGTTGCCGATCGTGTACCCGGCCGCGGCGATCTGGCTGGCCACGTCGGGGTTCTGGGCGACGGCCTCGCCGGTGAAGAAGAACGTCGCCGGCACGCGGTGCCTCTGCAGCACTGCCGCGATCTGCAGGTCGGCCGGACCGGGCCCGTCATCGAAGGTCAACGCGACCGTCGTGCCCGCACCCGGCGCCTGGACGACGAACCCCGCGGGCGGGGTGGGGCAGGTCGTCGGGGCGCTCGCGAGGCCCGTCTGCTGACCGGCCGCCACGGCGCGGCTCGCCCCGGGCGGGTCCAGCGACGA
This sequence comes from Dermatophilaceae bacterium, assembly GCA_040006675.1. Classification (GTDB taxonomy): domain Bacteria; phylum Actinomycetota; class Actinomycetes; order Actinomycetales; family Dermatophilaceae; genus Austwickia. Next base: position 5,092 of record JBDTWM010000122.1, read on the forward strand.
AGATGGCCGGGCAGCGGCCGGGAGACCCGACGCCGCGATAGCCAACAGGGCGGTCGCCACAGCAAGCGCGGGGCGGACTCGATGGGGCCTGCGCGGCCCGATGCGAGCAAGCGACGCCATGGATCCCCCGTGAGTCGGTGCAAACGCTCGGATACCCCCCGAGCCGGGTGGCGCCCCCGGACATACGACCAGCCGTGGAGATTTTGTCACCGCGCTCGGGACGGGGGAGCAGGATAGGGCGCACGTTCTGGTCACGATCGCGACATGGAGGTGCTCCTGTGGAGAGTGCGAGCCTGGCGTTCGCGGCGCGGCAGACGTACCGCTATCTGCGGGTCGGGATCGTCGTGCTGACCGCGGTGCTCGGGGCGTCGGTGGTGGGTGTCGTGGCGTCCGAGGGGTGGGTGTGGCGCGGATCGATCTCGGCGTACTTCTACTCGCCCGCCCGCAGCGTCTTCGTCGGCGCCCTGATGGCGATCGGGATCTGCCTGGTCGCGCTGCAGGGTCGGCTTCACCTGGAGGAGGAGCTGCTCAACCTGGCCGGGCTGCTCATGCCGTTCGTGGCGCTGGTGCCTGCGCCGTACGCGGCCACGACCTGCGGCGCGGCGCGAACGTGCGTGCCGGAGGACCTCGTGGCGGGCGTGGTCAACAACGTGTGGGCGTTCGCGGTGGGGGCGATGGGCGCGATCGTCGTGGCGGCGGTGGTGGCCGCGCGGGACGGTCGCTTGCGCGGGGCAGTGCGGTGGGCGCTTCTGGTGCAGGCGGGGGTGGTGGTGACGATGGTCGCGGGGTTGCAGCTGGACCGGGTGCGGTTCTTGGCGATCGCGCACTACGCGACGGCGACGCCGTTGTTCCTGGCGATGGTGGCGGTGGTCTGGGTGAACGGGCGCGCCACGAACCGTCGGCTGCGGCTGGGGGATCGCAGCGTGGGGTACGGGCGGATGTACGGCCCGATCGCGCTCGGGATGCTCCTGGTGATAGCAGTGGCCGGGGTCTTGGCGGCGTGGGAGTTCTTCATCGGCGGCAGAGTGTTGTCGGGGCGATGGCTGTTCTGGGTCGAGACGCTGGTGCTGGGCGGGTTCGCGGCGTTCTGGGTGGTGCAGACGGCGGAGTTCTGGCAGGAAACCGTGCCGGAGGACCTGACCTGCCCGTCTCTGATTCCGCGCCGCCCGCGGTGAACTCGGCGGCGATACCCGGGCCTTGATCGGAAGTTCGGCGTCGGCGACGGCGACTTCCGTGTGGTCAAGGAATGGCTGCGTGCAGCATAGAGCTTTAGTTACGTGGTGTCGGATCCTGTCAAACTAAAGGTTCCATTGACTTATGGCCCGCTAGGCTGCGGTGATGCGCACCCCACGCCAGATTCTCCGACGCGCCCTCCATGCTGTGGCGTTCCAGCAGGCGGGCTACTTCACGGCGGCGCAGGCGCTGGAGGTGGGCTACTCGTATCAGGCACAGAAGTATCATGTCGACGCGGGCAACTGGGTCCGCGTCGATCGGGCACTGTTCCGGCTGCCGGAGTGGCCAACCGACCCCGACGACGTATTCGTCCGATGGACGCTATGGAGCGATGGCCGGGGGACCGTGTCTCACGACTCTGCCCTGGCCGTCCACGGGCTGTCCGATGTTGATCCCGTCCGGGTTCACCTGACCGTCCCGCCAGGTTTCGGTGCGGTCGACGAGATGGTCTCGCTTCACGTGGGAGATACCCCGGAGGACGAGCGCGAGGCTCGACGCGGCTGGGCAGTGACCACACCGCTTCGGACGTTGGTGGACATCGCGTCGTCTGACCTGTCCCAAGAGCACGTCGAAGGCGCGGTGGCGGATGCCCTGCGGCTGGGCCTGATCACGAGGCGGCGCCTGCTCCGGGCCACCGCCGACGCCGCCGAGCGCTCCGCGCTGCGCCTCGAGCGCGCGCTGGCGAAGGTTGGCGCTGATGGGTGATCCGCGGCTGGTCAGCCTCAGCCACAGGCTCCGTAACATCGCCGCCCGGGAGGGCGTCCCCCCACAGCGCGTGCGCAACCGGTACGTGTTTCAGCGCGTTCTGGCCCGGCTCGTACGTGATCCCCGGTGGGTCCTGAAGGGCGGGTTCAGCCTCGAACTGCGCCTCGGGGTCGTCGCTCGGACGACCAAGGATCTCGACCTGCTGCTCTGGGATGCCGCGGGCCTCACGGCGGCCGATCTACAGGACCTTCTCGACGAGGCCCTCGACGTCAATCTCGACGACGGGTGCACGTTCGTCGTGCGTGCACCACGTCGGGTACGCGCTGAGGACGAGATGCCGTCCACGTGGCGGGTCGTCGTCGATGTGCAGATGGCGCGCAGCCCCTTTGAAACGGTCACCATCGATGTGGTGACCCGGGCGGCTGAGCCGGGCGACGGGCTCGATGCCGTGACCGTCCGCCCCATGCTCGGCGGCGAACCCTTCTCCGTGCGCAGCGTCGACCTTTCGCGTCACGCCGCGGAGAAGACGCACGCCTACGCACGGATCTACGCCCACGAGCGGCCGTCCTCTCGGGTGAAGGACCTGGTCGACCTCGTCCTCCTCATCGAAGAGGGGCTCTTGCAACCGTCGACGTTTGCCCGCGCCGTGGAGGCTGTGTTCGCCGAGCGCAACGCGGATGCCCCGCCACGTGATCTACCCGACCCCCCGGGCGACTGGCGCGCGCCTTTCGCCGGCATGGCCGCAGAGATCGGCTTGAACCACCGAACTCTCGACGCCGCGGCCGGACTCGTGCGGCGCTTCTACTTGACAGCCCTCGATGACGAGGAATCCCGGTGACCCCTGCCAAGTCCGCAACCCAAACCACTCCGGCACGCCTTCAGGCGGGCGACCTGTTGCCCGCGCCAGGCGCACTGTGGGGATCCGGGAAGCCCGGCGACCCCCGGGACACGTTGGCGCGGGTGTTCCAGGACACCACGAACCGGATGCTCTCGGGATACCTTCTGCGACAGGTCGTCAACCCGGTGAACAAGGTCGAGTTCTCCCACCGCGACGACAGTTCAGCGCCCTACATCTGCGGAGCTCGCAGGGTCAGCTTGCCGTTTCGATGATCAAGGGGCCGATACGACGAAACAGACAGAGGTGGGGATCCGCCGGACAGTTCTATTGCCGTGCCGGTTCCTTCCATGCAGGAGCAGCAGAGACTCGTTGATGGATGGGCGCGAGTG
>JBDTWM010000123.1:0-8213 GCA_040006675.1 Dermatophilaceae bacterium
CAGTTTCCAGCAACCTGGTCGACGTCTGGCCGGGCGTGGTGGCCGTCCCCGCCGGAACGCTCGTCGACGTGGACCCACCGACGGTCACGGAACCGCTGTTGCGGTACTCGCAGCGGTTGGGGTCGGTCAGGCTGGCAGGAGTTCCTGCGCCGGCTGCTGCAACGACTCAACCCCGCCCGGCGCTACCGCGCCCAACCCCGGGCGATCAAACGCAAAATGCCCAAATGGCACGTCAAACGCTCCCACCACATCGCCTGGCCGCGCCCCCAGCACGAACCTGCCTACACCATCGCCCACCCTAAATGAACGTTATTGCGCTTGACTCGGGACGGCCAGCAGGGGTACCGACACCGAAAAAAGGACCCCTAGTGCGGCGCCGGCGGCCGCCGCTGCTGTCGGAAGGGCGCCGTACACGGTATATAGCAGCGTCACCCTAGCGAGGGTCCAGCTAGTCAGTAGTCATTAACACCGTTGCAGCTCAGAATAATTCGACGATCAACTCGACTGCTGTTGGGTGGGAGTCGTCGGAGGAGGACGCCCGAACCGGCAGTCGGCCGGCCGGTCGCATCGCCCGTACCACGCGAGCGCGGACATCACGAGCCGCTGGGGACCGGCGTCAGGGCGCGGCCGTGTCGAGCTCCAGCCCGAGTAGGGCGTTTTCCAGTACCTCGGACAGGGCAGGGTGGATCCAGTACTGACCCCGCGCCACCTCGTCCACCCGCTGCCCGAACGACATGGCCTGGATCGCGGGTTGGATGAGGGTGGAGGCCGCTTCACCCATGAGATGGGCCCCGAGGAGCAGGCCCGTGGCGGGATCGGCGAGCAGTTTGCACAGCCCATGTCGGTCCTCCAACGCCCACCCGTACGCGGTGTCCCCGTACCTCTGGACCGAGACGACGAATCGGCGTCCTTGCTCCTCCAACTCCTGCTGGGTGGCGCCGACCGAGGCGATCTGAGGCCGGCTGAACACAGCAGCCGGCACGAACCGGTGGTCGAAGCGCCGCAGGTCCTCGCAATGAGCGAGGTTGTGCGCGACGACGCGCGCCTCGTGGTTGGCGACGTGCTTGAGCTGGTACGGAGAGCACGCATCGCCGAGCGCCCACACGCCGTCGGCGGTGGTGCGGCCGAAGTCGTCGACCACGACCCGCCCGTCCGGGTGTCGTTCGACGCCGGCCAGGTCGAGCCCGAGGTCGTCGGTGTTGGGGATCCGACCGGCAGCGACCAGGAGCAGCCCACCCTCGACGATCGATCCGTCGTCGAGCGTGAGGCGCACACCGTGTTGCGTCGCGGTGGCCGAGGTCACCAGGCGCTCCAGCCGCACGTCCCACTGGGCACATGCCCGCCGAGTGAACGCTGCGGAGATCTCGGCGTCCTGGTGGCGCAGCAGCCGCGGGCCGCGCGCCACGAACGTCACCCGGACGCCGAGAGAACCGAAGATGTGGGCGAACTCCGCCGCGATGTAGCCTCCACCGAGGATCACCATCGACGAGGGGAGATCGTCGAGACGCATCACCGTGTCGGAGGTCTCGAACGGCACCCCGCTGTCGTCGATCGCACCGGGGATGTTGGGGCGGGCCCCCGTGGCGATCACGATCCGGTCGGCGCTCACCTCGGCGCGCCCGCCGTCGTTGAGGTCGATGACGAGAGTGCGCGGTCCGGTGAACCGGGCGTGCCCCAAGTACGCGGTGGTCCCTGGGCCGTTCAGCCGGTAGTCACGCCCCCCGGCGGAGATCGGGTCGATCCTGCCGAAGACCCGGTCGCGGATGTCGTCCCAGCGAACACGCTGCACCCGGGCGTCCACCCCGAACCGCGCGGCGTGGCGGGCGCTCTCCGCGACGTCCGCCGCGTGGACGAACATCTTGGTCGGGATACACCCGACGTTGAGGCAGGTGCCCCCGAAGATCCCCTTCTCGACGACCGCGACACGCTTGCCCGCGAAGTCTGAGGTGACCAGCGAGTTGCCCGAGCCGGAACCGATGATGGCGAGGTCTACATGATCCACGCCGCGAGGATAGCCGTCCAGCTCGCCGCGACTCTGCGCCCCCCTGGGTGACCTCAGGCCCGCGTGCGGTCGCGCAGCTCAGTCACGTGCCGCGACACTGCCGGATCCATGCCGAACGCGATGGCCAGGTAGGTCGCGACATAGTCGGTCGTCGCCATCAGCCCCGTCAGGCGCACCAGGGGCTCCCCGGGTTCGGCGACGACGGTCAGGACCCGCACCCCCGCGTCCTGCGCGGTCGCGACGACGCCGTCGACGAGAGTGGTGCGGTCCACGTCCTCGGGCGTCGCGGCGGTCGTCGGCGCCTCTCGGAGCAGGAGCAGACCGAGCTGCGGCTGCGCGGGACCGTCGAGGAAAGGGTCAGCGAAGATGTCTCGCGGTGGGTACGGTGCCCCGACCCCCTCACCGCCGCCGGCCGTGAAGGGTCCGTCGAACGTCGCGACCACCTGGGAGGCGGCGTCCGGCAGCGCCCCGAACGTGGCCGGCAGGCGCGCGGTGCGCGCCAGCATCGATGCCGCGCGGTTCGCCGCGACCCCGCCGAGGTCCCCTTCGCCGAGGACCACGGGGACGGTCTCCGCCAGCTGCAACGCCATGGCTTTGGCCGGGTTCACGAACGACTCCGAGGAGGGCCGGCAGGCTTCCGCCCGCTCATCGAGGCGGTCGGCCGCCGCCAGCAGAGTCCCTTCCGGCACGCTCACCACCCCCGCGCGGTCGGCGGCGATCAGAACGGGCACCAGGAGTGACCACAGGGATGTACGCGACGACATGCGCCCCTTGCCGATGTCCACATGCACGCCTCGGGCGGCAGCGCACACGGCTGCGAGCGGGGAGTCCTGCGCGCCGACCGTGACCAGGGAGGCGCCGCGCCGCGCCGCTTCGGCGGCGACGGCAAGCGGCCCTGGCGCGCGTCCCGACAGGGAGACAGCCACGACGAGATCGAGCGCCCCGACCCAACCTGGCACGGGCAGATTGCGGCGGACCGTCACTGGCACGGGAGAATTGGGCTCGGCCAGGAGGTCGAGGACGTCGGCGACGACCGCGGACCCTCCGAGCGAGGCGATCAGGACCGAGCGCGGCCGTTCGCCGCGCGCGAGGCGGTCCACCCCCGCCTCCCGGGCGAGCGTGATGGCCTCACGGACCTGCGCGCCTCCCGTCGCAAGAGCCCGCAGCGTGTCTCGCGTGTCGATCGCCGCGAGACGTCGGGGGTCATCGAGGGCTTCGTCGTCGATGAGCGGCATGGTGCCTCCTTGGCGCTGGATCCTCCCGGCCCGTGCGCCGGGGGCCGGTCGTGTTCGTCAGGTCCGTTCGAGACGCGCCTCGTCCGCGAGGAGGACGGGGATGCCCTCGTCGATGCGATAGAGCCGCCGCATGCCGGGGACGTCGCAGTCGGCGGCGCAGCGCAGTGCGGGCTGGCCCTCCGCTGACGTCGCGTCCTCCAGCCGCCCACGGCACACGGGACAGCGCAGGATCTCTCGCGCCCACGGCGCAAGGGACTCGCTCATCGGTCCCCACCCCCGGGTCTCTCCTCGCGCACGACGGCCAGCACCGCATCGCGGATCGACTCCATCGTGGCGCGGTCTCGCGCCTCCACGTTAAGGCGAAGTAAGGGTTCCGTGTTGCTCGGCCGAAGGCTGAACCACCACATCCCGTCGTCGTGGGGTTCGGTACCCGCGTGTTCGACGGTGAGCCCGTCGAGGCGGTCGACGCGCACTCCGTAGGGCTGCGCCCACCGCTCCACCCGGTCGCTCGCATCGACCACGTCGGACACCGTCGAGTTGATCTCGCCGGAGGCGACGTACCGGTCATACGAGGCGACCAGCTCGCTGAGCGAACCCGGCTGCTCGCCCAACGCCGCAAGGACGTGCATGGCAGCGAGCATGCCGGTGTCGGCGTACCAGAAGTCCCGGAAGTAGTAGTGCGCTGAGTGTTCGCCGCCGAACACTGCGTCGTGGCGCGCCATCTCGTCCTTGATGAACGAGTGCCCGACCCGCGTGCGCACACCACGAGCGCCACACTCGTCGATCACCTCGCGCACGGCGTGGCTGCAGATCACGTTGTAGACGATGGTCACGTCGGCGGCGGGGACGCCCTCGGCGACCTGCTTGGCGATCTCGCGGGCCGCCACGAGCGAGGTGATCGCCGACGGTGACACCGGCTCGCCGCGCTCATCGACCACGAAGCACCGGTCCGCGTCGCCGTCGAACGCCAGCCCGATGTCGGAGCCGTGCGCCACGACGGCGTGTTGCAGGTCGACAAGGTTGGCCGGCTCCAGCGGGTTGGCCTCGTGGTTCGGGAACGTTCCGTCGAGTTCGAAGTACAGCGGGATAACGTCCAGCGGCAGCCCCGAGAGCACGGCGGGCACCGTGTGACCGCCCATGCCGTTCCCGGCATCCACGACGACCTCGAGGCGCCGGACACCCGTGAGGTCGACGAGACCGCGCAGGAAAGCGGCGTAATCCGCGAGGAGATCGCGCTCGCGAACCTCCCCTGCCCGCGCCGGCGCGCCGCTCGCCGGTTCACCCGGAACGTCCAGGATGTTCTGGGCCACGCGGGTGATGTCGGCGAGACCGGTGTCCTGCCCGACCGGTCGGGCGCCCGATCGGCACATCTTGATGCCGTTGTATTGCGCGGGGTTATGGCTCGCAGTGAACATTGCCCCAGGCAGGCCGAGCACACCGCTGGCGTAATAGAGCCCGTCCGTCGAACACAGTCCGATCAGTGTCACGTCGAGGCCTCGCGCCGCCACCCCGTCGGCGAAGGCCCGCGCCAGCTCGGGCGAGGTCGGTCGCATGTCGTGTCCGACGACCACGCCAGCCGCCGCGTCGGGCACGGCGATCACCTCGGCGAACGCCGTCCCGATGGCGCGCGCCACCTGGACGTCCAGCTGCTCAGGGACGATGCCCCGCACGTCGTAGGCCTTGATGAAGTCGGCCAGTCGCTTCTGCCTCACGCGGGCAGCTTAATCGGCCCTGGCGGCCCCGTCCCACACCGGCGGAGCACCTCACTGGTCGCGCAACACCCGCAGTGTTGGTCGGGAGCCTGAGGACGTCCCACGCTGTGGCGGTCCGTCGGCGGCGTCCGGCCCGGGTGCGTCCTCGGTGGGGCGGCGTCTCTTGGCTTCGGATCCGCGTGCCGGGCGGCGCGCCTCGACGGCGTCCGCCACCGCGAGCAAGTCGTCGGTCTCGTCGCTCTCCTGTAGATCCCCGATCAAGCGAACCGCGATCCATCCCTGCGGGACGGTCATGCGCAGGGCGTGCGTCGCGCACAGATCGTACGAGTGGGGCTCCGCGAACGTTGCGAGCGGCCCCAGCACCGCGGTCTGCTCCGCGTAGTTGTACGTGAGGGTGGCGAGAGCGAGCCGACTGCAGGCTGTCTTGGAGCACCGACGGATCACACTCACGCCCAGGAGCGTATCTCGCCACGAGGCCCGGTCGCTCCCTTACCACGCCCAAAGTCCCGCCCCGCCCCGCTCCCACGGGGACTTACAGTGGCCTCATGACCGTCTCCCCCCGCCCTGGGCGCAGCCGGCCTCGTCGGGACCGACACGGCAGAGGGCAGCGGGGACCGCTCGCGTGGCCGCCCGTTCCGGCCATGCATTCACGATCCGACGCGTTCGACAACCTCGTCCTGGACGCCGTCGACCGGATCGAACGGCGGCTCCGAGCGGGCCTGGGCGACATCGAGATGGCCGTCGAACTCGTGCCCCCGTCCGACCCGGATCCCTGGGAGCCCCAGCGCGTGCCCCTCGCGCAACTGTTCCCCGCCGATCGTGGGCTGCCCACTCGCGTCGTGCTCTACCGCCGGCCGGTCGAGACGCGCGTGGAGGACCCCCGAGAGCTTGCCGCTGTGGTCAACGATGTCGTCGTGGAGCAGATCGCCGTGGCCCTCGGGGTGGAACCGACAACGCTCGACCCGGGCTACCACGACGACGACCTCTGAGCTGCCGCTCCGTCCCTGCTCGCGGACGCACTCGTTGCACGGCGGCATCAGCCTCTCAGGGGCGTGCTGTCGCAGCCCTCAAGTGGCGGTCGCCTCGACGCTCACAACTCGGTCCACGATCGGGGCGGTAGCCTTCGTCGCGCGCACAGCGCCGCACGTGAGGTGATGGGCGGCGCGGACTTCGTCGTGGCCCTCCACGATCGCGGCCAGCTGCCCGTCCAGGCCGACCTCTACCCACCAGCGTCGATCCTCGCGGTGCGCGGCCACCGTGAGACGCCTCCGGTCCCAGGGCGACACGCCGAGCAACGCGCCGACGCTCGCCAGCGCGACCTGTTCGTGGGGATCGCGGCCCGTGATCCCCCGCAGGTGGGCCAGGTCAGGGGAGCCCGCCTGGTGGGCGGCCAGAACACCGCGTGCGATCGCCGGAGAAAGGCCCCCGTAACACACCCCGTCGGGCAGCACGATCACGTTGGCGGCGAAGCGGTCACCGCCGGTGTGGGTGCACTCCCATACCTGGTCGGGCCAGCTCCGGGCCAGTTCAGACGCCACGGGACGTCCTGTGACGGCGCAGCACGGGTCCTTGCGACCGTTGACACACACGAGAATAAGCCCTGGCGCGGGCGTGACTTCGGCCGTCCGGGGCGATTCGAGAACCGCCAGGGCAGCGCCAAGGCCACCGCCCTCGTCGACCTGCCCCCACACCTCCACGACCGGGGGCTCGGTGTCGACCACACACCATCGATGGGGGGCAGCGACGTCCCCAGCACGCGCGCTCGGCCGCCGCATGAGCATCAGACGGACGCCCCGACGCCGGATGAGGCGTGCCAGCGCCACCTTGTCCGCCTCGGGAGCGCGCAGGCCGCCGAAAGCGTCGGCTGTCCACCCGCCGTGCTGCTCCACGAAGAGCCAGCGCCTCGCCGGCACCGCCGTACCGAGCAGCGGATCTCCTCGAAGGCGCGCCGCGACCGCGCATCGCACACCCTCCGGTGGCCCGTGCGCGCTCATGGGCGCCTCACCGCGACACCCGCCACGACCAGACGTCGCGCAACTTCACAGGCATGTTGTTCGTCGTGCATGAGATCCGCGACGGTCATGGACCCGACCTCCAGCAGTCGCCGGACCGCCGCCGCGCTCGCCGGTGGGATCGCGACCCGACCGGCCCGCGATCGCACCACGGGCGCCTCGGGGTCACCTTCGAGGCTCGCCATCAGGTGCGGGCGCACGGTGAGAACATCGTCGGGACGCAGGTCCCGGGACGCGGACCACTGCGCGAGCGGCCCTAAGGGGGCCGAACGTTGCCTCGCCCGGGCAGAGGCCTGCAACTCAGCGGCGACGTCCTGCGCGCTCACGGTTTGCACGGCGCTGACCAGCGCCGAGCGGACCGCTTCCAGTTCACGCTGCGCGACCGTCGGATCAGCCACGTCCACCCCCATCGGCAGGGAGCCGCGAAGCCCCGGGTCGAGAGCGAGCGCCTCGCGCGCCCGGTTCCACACGACGCTGGCGAGGTGGTGTCGGGTCCATACGTGGACGCCCACGGTCACGTGGATGCTGACGTCATCCTGGCCGGCGGCGGAATGGACGTATCCGCGCGGCAGGTACCAGCAGTCGCCGGGCTCCAGCGTCGCCTCCTGGCGCGCCGGGCGCGCGACCGCCGCGTCGACCGCGCCGCGCCGATCGGTCCAGGGCTGGTCCCGGAGAGGATCCGGCCACACGGGGTCGCGGACGAACCACCGTTTGTCACCGTGGATCTGGAGGACAAACACATCGTGGACGTCGTAGTGGTCTTCGAACCCCCGCCCACCGGGAGGCGTGACGTACGCGTTCACCTGGACGGCGTGACCGAGCTGGCCCGCTAGGGCCTGCGCGTACTCGACGATCGGCGACCACGTGCGGTGCAACCCCTGCAGCACGATCGTCGCGCCGGCGGCGAACTCCCGGCGGACCGCGTCCTCGTCAATCTGATCGCCGATGCCTGCGCCCACGCCTCCACCCGTCGTGAAGGCGCGCTCGTGCAGGCTCTCGCCGTCCTTGGCCAATCGCAGGAAGGGCACCCGCAACCCTCGGCGGGCCACCAACTCATCGACGGCTTGGACGCCGAAGAGGCCGACGAACCTGTCCCGCTCCGCCGTGGAGACGAGCAGGTCCCGCCGACCCCAATGCTCAGCAGCGAACCGTTCCGCGGGCATCCCCACCAGCTCGCCGAGCACGTCAGCGGGGAGCATCAGCCGGCGCTGCTGTCCGCTCCCCCGTCGGCGCCCTTGTCGGCACCACCGTC
>JBDTWM010000124.1:0-8204 GCA_040006675.1 Dermatophilaceae bacterium
TGTGACAGTCGCCCCGGGGGCGGAGACCATTCGTGCGAGGAGTAGCTGATGAAGCGAGCTGGACTGTCACTCCTGGCGGCGGCGGCCGTGCTGGCGATGAGCTCGGGTGCGGCGGCGGCGACGCAGGTCGTGGGCAGCAGTGCCGCGATGGGCAGCAGGACCGCAGTGGTCGCTGACCAGGACGGGCGCGGTGACCGAGGCACCCCGCGCCTCTCGCGTGACGGTGGCGGCGTGAGCACGAATGGCCTCTACGAGCAGTTTTGTGAGAGGTTCCCTCGTCTTTGCTGACCGGTTCGTCGGCAACGGCGCCCTCGTGACGGCGATTCCCGGCGCGGGCCAGTGACCTACGGACGCGCGGCGCGTCGTATCGCGGACGCTCGCAGAGGCCAGACCGTTGCGACGCGTGACCCGCGGGGGATGGCGCAGCCGCAGCATCGGGGGCTCTACTGGCTCTCTCTCGCCGTCATCGTCTTCGCGGTCATCTCGTTCCTCGACGACGCGCGCTCTGCCCTCGGTCGGCCGTGGCCGGGGGCCGCGTTCGACCTCATCAACTCGGCATCACTGTCCGCGATAGGGATCGCGGTGGTGCTGCAGCGGCGTTGGCTGCCGGTGTGCTTCGTCTGCGTCGCCGGTGCGGTGGTCTTCGTCCACCCGAAGAGTTCCTTCATGCTGGCCTTGTGCCTGGCCCTGGCGGCCGCGACCTTCCGCAACGACCGTCGGCCATCGACCGTGCTCGTCGGCGTCTTCTTCGTCGTGCGCCTGGCGACCGTCCTCACGGGTCGTACGACGTTGGGCAACATGGTGTTCCTGGAGATCCCGCTCATCGCGCTGATCGGGGTGGCGGGCTGGGCGCTGGGGAACGCAGTGCGTCGCCGCAAGGTCGCTGAGGAGCGGGTGCGTGAGCTGGCCCGCCAGGCCGAACAGGCCCGCGAACGCGAGAGGTCGCTCCTCGCCCGGGAGCTGCACGACGTCGTTGCTCACGAGCTGACCATCATCGCGATGCAAGCCTCGGTGATGCGGATGACGAGCGAGTCGTCGGAGCTTGCGGAGGCTCGGGACGCCATCGAGCGCACCTCGCGGACCGCCCTCGACGAGCTGAAGCGTCTGCTCCAGGTGCTTCGGACGAGCGAGGTCATCGACGAGGGAGACGCGGCCGTGGCGCGCGACGTCCCCGCCGTTGTCGAGGACATGGCTCACAGACTCCGTTCGCTTGGCCACCCAGTCCAGGTGACCTGCGAGGTGGGGTCTATGCCGCGCAGCATCGAGCTTGCTGCTGACCGCGTCCTGCGGGAGGCGACCACCAACATCATCAAGCACGCTACGGAGCGTGCGGCCTGTGCGATCGAGGTCCGGGAGCGCGATGCGGTCCTGCATGTGAGAGTGTGCAACGCGCTGCCCCACGCGGAGGAAGCGGGAACCAATCGGGGTCTGCCCTCGACGCGGCTCGGCCTGTGGGGGTTGGAGGAGCGGCTGCTGATCCTCGGGGGGACGTTTGAGGCGTTCCGCGACGCGAACCGGTGGGTCATCCGTGCCGCCCTGCCCTTGGCTCCCCCCGAGAGCGTCGCGACGGACGAACGATGTGCGACCGATGCCCGGCCGAGCCGCGCACGACCTGTTACCCAGCCGCGGCGGGCCCGCCTCGACAGCTAAGAACTCCATGAATGATGCCGCGCCATCCGCAGAACTCATCCTTGCGTCTAGGACGATCGCCCGGAAGACCGACGAAAGTCTGACGTCGGCAGCTGGGGGTGGTGGGGCGGCCATCCGGACGCGCATGCTGGGCGGACGCCCGACAGCGATGTCCGGCGTACCCGACCCGTCAGGGAGTCGAGTGGCCCGCCACGGGGGACGAGCCGCTTACAGGCCCGGGCCGCCACCATCATGTGACGGCCTGGGCCTGAAAGCTGCGACGAGCACACCGCAAGGGACCTGCCCCCACGACAGGTCCCTTGCGGTGTTGAGCCGGCCGACCCGGCCGACCGCGCCATCGGGAATGCGCATGAGCATGTGCACTCCCGACGGCCGGTGGTCAGAGTTCGGCGTCCAAGCGAGCCAGGCCATGAAGATCGCTGAGAATCTCCTCGATGGCCATCAGCAGTCCGAACTCGAGAGAGGTCTGACCACACGTCGGGCACGCCGCGGCGTCCGCCCCAGACACGGTTGCCCCCGCCATGGCGTCGAGCCGCGGGTCGGTGCAGGCGAGGCACGTCGGGCAGGCGTCCTTGCGAAGATCCGTGGGCAGGCCGCCGAGTGCTCTGTCTGGGCTCGCGATGTCGCCTGCCGCTGCGCGGCATCGTGCGCTGCCCTGCCCGCGCTGGTGGTGGCCACGAGCGACGGAAGCGGTGCGGTTGGCGTGCATGCAAACCCCCTGGTGCTGAAGCGTCGCCCGCCCCGTCGGAGTGAGGGGCGAGCACCGTACGGATGATGAAGTGTTGCGCCGTGCGATGCTTACGCCCTGCCCTTCGACCGCCAATCCCCTTGTCCCAAGCACGGATCCGAGAGCTTTAACAAGTCTTGAAGAAGTTTACTTGTAGCAAGACAACCTTTAACCTCCCTCGTGCTCCACCTGGATATCCGCCGGTAGCAACGTGATTCAGCGGCGCGGCGTCGGTCCTGCAGGCGAGCGGCCCCGCTACGCGCCCTGCTCCAGAGCGGGACGCGGCACGCTCAGAGACCGCGCCCTGGCACCTGGCTCGGCGATCCCGGCCGCGCATCGTCGCCGGCGCCGTCCGGCGCATCCTGCAGGGCGTCGTGCGACACGTCGTGCGGGGCGTCCTCGGTCGCGTGCTCCGACGGATCGGCTTCGTCCTGTGCGAGTCCCTCCGCCTGGACGGCCTCGTCGAGAAGGACCAGACCTCGCATCTCCTCGACCTGGTCGTCGATCGCGACCGCGAGATCCCACTCCACGGAGCTCTGCCCGCAGGTCGGGCAGACAGCGCGTCCGGGGGCCGACGCGTGTTCGGGTGTGAGGGCCGCGGGATCGTGCCAGGCGAGGCAGGTGGGACAGACCCCCACGTAGCTGGCGAGTTCGGCCGCCGCGCGAGCGGCGCCGAGGACATTCATCTGCAGGGCCGGTCCGATCGGCGCCTCGCTCAAGGCGCTCGTGGACAGACTCGTGGACGGGTCAGAGTGCACCGCGCTGGCATCGGTCATGTCGTTTTCCCCCGTAGTCGTCGGCAGAGCGGACTCCGCCTCTTCCCCATGTGGCGCGTTCCCCAACGCGCTCACCTCCCCCATCGGTCACCGGGTTCTCCGACTTAGACGATCGTCCCACAGAACTCATCGACGGCACGTGCGCGGCTGTTCGACGCCGGTGACGAATCAAGTCGTTTGTCCTGGTCACGTGCCCTGCTGGCGAGACCCGGATCGATACGGATTCGTTGCGCCCGCGGGCTGGGCCCAGCGTCGTCGCAGAGCCGGATATCGGGTTATGTTCTTTACCGTACGAAGTTCTGATGATTGATCCGAATCCTATTGGTACATAGAGAGATCGAGACGACACTCGCGATGGTATGGGCTGCGGGTTCAGGATCCATGGGCGGGTGGAGGCGGGGCGTGGGGCAGGTGCGAGGTGGGGGAGCCCTGGCGACGGCCGCCGTCGCGCTCGTCGCATGCTTCGGCCTGGGAGCCGCGAGTGGCGAGCTCTTCATCTCGCGGGCGTCCGTCACCGTGCCCACCCAAGCCACAGGTGCGCGTCCGTCACCGCAGGCGACGATGGACGCGCCGCAACCCTCGGGGCACGACGACACGACCGTGTGGTCGCCGTCGACGAGCGCAGCCGCGGTGTCGTCGCGCGTGCCCGTCGCCACGTACGCCACTGAACGCACCGTCATCGGCGTGCCCGTCGCGACCGCTCCCACCGGCACCGACGAACACGATGATCCGAACGCGGTCGTCATCCGGATGCCCGACGTCGACTACGGCAGCGGGTACCACGGCGACTACGGCCGATTCACCCGGCAGACCTCGCCGGAGGCCGACCTCCTCGCCGCGGTCGCGAGCACGAACGGCTGCCTCATCATCGGCGACTCGATCGCCTCGAGCGTGGTGAGCGATCTCGTCGCCGACCTGCGCGAGACGCTGGGCGCCACCTGCGTGTACGACGCGTGGCCCGGGCGCGCGACGGAGGGCACCGCCAACGCGCTGCTGGATCTGAAGCGCCGGTACGGGCTCCCGCGCCGGGTGATCGTGATGTCGGGCACGAACGACATCTTCAATCCGCCACTCTTCGAGCCGCAGATGGACCGGATCGTCCATGGGATCGGCCCGGCCCACGAGATCCTCTGGCTCACCACCTTCGACTCACGGCGCCCCAGGACCTCGCGTTCGGTGGCCGACGAGCGCAACACGGGGTGGATCAACGACGTCATCGCCACGCGCGCGGCTCGGACGCCGAACATGCGGCTCGTCGACTGGGACGCGCTCTTTCGAGCTCACCCGCCCAACATCGAGGCGCTGCTGCGCGACGGCGTGCACCCCAACCGGCTCGGCGTGGACGCCTTGGTGGACCTCGTGCGGCAGTCCCTCGGGTGAGCCGCGGGCTCGTTTGGGCACGGAGTCGTCGCGCTCATCTCGGCGGCTGCTGACATCCTGGGTCCATGACGACGTCCGCCCCCACCGACCCGTCCTATGGCCCGCAGGCCCTCGCCGCTTTCGAGCAGGGCGCCGTGGAGCTGGCGCGCCGCTGGCATGCCGCCACCGAGGCGATCCAGACTGAGCGGGAACGCGCCACGAGCACCCAGCTCGCTGCGCTCGTACGCGACGAGAAGGGCCTGGACTTGGCCGTCCGGTTCGTCGACCGGGTCGCGCGCCCGGAGGACCCACGCGTCGCGGCGCGCGAGGTCGCCCGGATCTCCGCCAAAGACGCCGCAGGCTTCCTCGGCCGGGCCGACCGGAGTTTGCTCGCGATCGGCACAGTGGCCGCACCGCTCGCCCCTGCGCTGGTGGTACCGCTCGCCCGACGTCGTCTGCGCCAGCTCATCGGCCACCTGGTGGTCGATGCCCGCGACCCGGCCCTCGCGGAACACCTCGCCGCGGCCAGCGCGGACGGCTTCCGGCTCAACGTCAACCTCCTGGGCGAGGCAGTGCTCGGCGAGGCGGAAGCGGCGTCCCGCACCGCCCGGACGACCGAGCTGGTGCGCCGCGACGACGTCGACTACGTCTCGATCAAGGTCAGCTCGCTGGTCTCCCAGATCTCTACGTGGGACACCGCGGGCACGGTGACCCGTTGTCTGGAGCGGCTCCGCCCGCTCTTCCGGGCGGCCGCCGCGAAGAGCCCGGCGGCGTTCGTCAACCTCGACATGGAGGAGTATCGCGACCTCGACCTGACCATCGAGCTGTTCACGCGGTTGCTCGACGAGGATGAGTTCGCGGACCTGGAGGCGGGCATCGTGTTGCAGGCCTACCTGCCGGACGCGCTTGGCGCGATGGAGCTGCTGATCGACTGGGCCCGCGCGCGTCGGGCCCGGGGGGGCGCACCGGTCAAGATCCGCCTGGTCAAGGGCGCCAACCTCGCGATGGAGCAGGTCGAGGCCATCCTGCACGGCTGGGCTCAGGCGCCGTACCGCGGCAAGGCCGACGTCGACGCGAACTTCCTGCGGTGCGTCGAGCGGGCGCTGCGTCCCGACGTGGTCGACGCGGTGCGCCTCGGGGTGGCGAGCCACAACCTGTACGACGTGGCCATGTCACACCTGTTGGCGCGCGCGCGTGGCGTGAGCGACGCGCTCGACGTCGAAATGCTGCAGGGGATGGCCCCGGCGCAGGCGCGGGCCGTGCGCGACGACGTCGGGTCAGTGCTGCTCTACACGCCCGTGGTCGCCCCGGGAGACTTCGACGCGGCCGTGAGCTATCTCATCCGCCGCCTGGAGGAGAACGCGGCGGGGGACAACTTCCTGCACGCGATCTTCGCGCCTGAGGCGATGGACAGCCAGCAGGACCGCTTCCGCGCGTCGGTCGCGGCGGCCCGGGACGTGACCGTCGCGCCTCGGCGTGCGGGCGAGGTGCCCGGCATCGGCGAAGAGTTCGCGAACACCCCGGATTCCGACCCCGCCGTGGCACAGGTGCGCGCATGGGCGCGAGAGTCGCTCGATGCGCCCCCGCACCGTCCCGCCTGCCCGGTGCTCGCCGCCGGGGATGTCGACGGGGCGGTGGCGACGGCGGTGCGCGCCCACACCGATTGGGCCGCGCGATCCGCGCGTGAGCGCGCCGCGATCCTGCGGGAGGCCGCTCGCACGCTGCAGGACCGTCGTGGTCCACTTCTCACGGTCATGGCGGCCGAAGGGGGAAAGACGGTCGAGGAGGCCGACCCCGAGATCTCCGAGGCCATCGACTTCGCGCGCTATTACGCCGACCGCGCTCTCGACCTCCAGGAGGGGCCGTCCGCGGACGGCGCGCGGTTCACCCCGGACCGCGTCGTGCTCGTGACGCCGCCGTGGAACTTTCCGCTCGCGATCCCCCTCGGCGGGGTGCTCGCCGCGCTCGCCGCCGGGGCTGCCGTGATCATCAAGCCGGCCCACGCCACCGTCGGGTGTGTCGAGGTGGGCGTGGCCGCGCTGCACTCTGCCGGCGTGCCCGCACCGGCCCTCCAGGTCGTCCGGGTCGCCGACCGGGACGCCGGGCGCGCTCTGGTGGCGCACCGAGACGTCGACACGGTGATCCTCACCGGAGCATCGGAGACGGGCGCGCTTTTCGCGTCGTGGCGGGCGGACCGGCCCGGCGGGCCCCGCGTCTACGGCGAGACGTCCGGCAAGAACGCGTTGGTGATCACCCCGGCGGCGGACCTGGACCTCGCGGTGACCGACCTCGTGCGTTCAGCCTTCGGTCACGCGGGGCAGAAGTGTTCGGCCGCGTCCCTGGGGATCCTGGTCGGCTCGGTCGCTACCTCCGAGCGGTTCCGGCGCCAGCTGATCGACGCAGTACGCAGCGTGCGCGTCGGGTGGCCGGACGACCTCGGCGTCGCGATGGGCCCCGTCATCGAACCCCCGGACGGCAAGCTGCTGCGCGCCCTGACCACTTTGGAGCCGGGCGAGTCCTGGCTGGTGGAGCCACGGCGGCTCGACGACACCGGCCGCCTGTGGTCGCCTGGGCTCAAGGAGGGCGTGCGGCCGGGGTCGTTCTTCCACCGCACCGAAGTGTTCGGGCCGGTCCTCGGGCTCATGACGGCGGCGAATCTCGACGAGGCGCTCGACTGGCAGAACGGGACCGCGTACGGGTTGACCGGTGGTCTGCACAGCCTCGACGAACGCGAGATCGAACGATGGCTGGACCGGGTCGAGGTCGGCAACGCGTACGTGAACCGGCACATCACCGGCGCCATCGTCCGACGGCAGAGCTTCGGCGGCTGGAAGGGATCGGTGCTCGGCCCCGGCGCCAAGGCGGGCGGCCCCAACTACGTGGCCCAGATCGGCTCCTGGGCGCCGGACGGACTGCCGCAGCGGATCGGCGACCCCGACGAGCGCGTCCGCCCCGTCCTCAAGGGGCTCCTCGCGCTCGTCGGCGAGCGCGCCGAACGGACCTGGCTGCGCGCTGCCGCGGGCTCCGATGCCGCGGCACTGACCGGCGATCTCGGACGACGCGTCGACGCGTCGGGGCTCGTCGTCGAGTCCAACGTGTTCCACTACCGGGCCGCCCCGAAGGTCTGGGTGCGTACCGCCCCCGGATGCCGGGTGGTGGAGGTGCTGCGCCTCGTGCTCGGCGGGATCGCGACGCGCACACCCGTCCGGGTGAGCCTGGACCCGGACACTTCCGCGTACCTCAAGGGTCTCGACGGGCGCGACGCCGACACGAGCACCGCCCTGCGCGTGCTGGCCGCTCACGTGGACCGCGCTGAGACGCACGAACAGTTCCTGGAGCGCGTCGACCTCGGCGTTGTGGCCGACCGCGTTCGGCTGGTCGGCGATGACCCTGACCTGGTCGCTGACCTTGCCCGGCGCGATGCCGGGCCGACGTTGCTGACGGGGCCGGTCCTGGCGGTCGGCCGACGCGAGTTGCTCGGGTTGCTGCGTGAACAGGCGGTGAGCCGTACGGTGCACCGCTTCGGCCACGTCCCCGGCCACGATGCTGCCGACCTCCAGCAGCTCACCCGCTGAGGTTTCCTCCGGGCCTTACGGGGGCAGTGCGGGGCCCTGTACGGGGGGGCTCCACTGGGGGAACCGCTCACGGACGCGGGGCGCGCTGACGCACAGCACGGTCCTCGCTCCGGTCAC
>JBDTWM010000125.1:0-8187 GCA_040006675.1 Dermatophilaceae bacterium
CCGTTCGCGTAGTGGTTCTTCAGGTTGCATACCAGCTCATACCGCCCGGGGGCCAGGGCGAGCACCCCTGCCCGCCGCGGCACCGCGTGTTTTCAGGCCTGCCACCAGGCGCGGGCCGTCTCCGTCGGACCGTCCACTTCCGTGAATCCCGCATCCACCACGTGGATCGGGGCGCTCACGAGGGCGGCCCACTGCTCCTCGTCCGACTCCACCACGTCGACGCGCCACCCGTGGTCGCGCCAGGCGCGCACGGTCGCCGGGTCCCCCCGCCGCACGAGTTCCTCCATCGCGAGCTGCGCCGCGTGGCCGCATTGGGCGGCGGCCTTGCCGGTGCTCAACTCCGCGTACGGGGTGAGCGCCACCATCACCACGCGGGACGTCCGGTCAGACGCGCATCCGTCTTGGGCGCCGAGCGTGGGCACCTCGTCGGCGCGCGGGGAACGCGGGTAGTTGGTGCCGCTGACCTGCAGGGCGTTCAGGGCGTCCGGGAGCGGGCGGGCCGGGCGAGGCACAAAAGCTCGGACCTGCGCCGGGCCCTCGACGACCGTGACGCCCGGCAGTTCCTGCACCCGGTCCCACCGCACCCCACGGGCCCGGCGGGCGAGCTTGCGGATGCGGCCGTCACGCCAGCGGTGCACGTACGGCGCCCACTCCCCCGCGCCTCGCGAGCGCTCGTCGGCGAGCAGGGACACGACGGCCCGCGCGGCCGCGGCGCACATCCTCGTGTGACTCGGAAGGTCCGACGGGTCATAGCGCAGCGCCAGCTGCATCGCCCACGGGCCCGGATCGTCCAGGTCGGCCCAGCGCGAGACAGGAGCTGCTAAGGCGCAAGCCGCGTCGAGCGCATCCACCGCCTCGGCGCCGTCGGCCCAGGACATCAACCCGACGCGACGTCGCCGGCGTGGTGCGCGAGCCGCTCGATGTGCACGACCCGCGCGCGCTTGCGGCCCGACAGGCGCATCCATTCGTCCGGGTCCTGCGTGTTCGGGAGCGACTCGTTCTCCGCGAATTCGGTCCGTAGTGCTTCCAGGAGCAGCCGCGTGGACAGGCCCCGGGGGCCCCCGGAGATGACCTGTTTGATCGCCGCCCGCTTGGCGCGGTCCACGACGTTCTGGATCATGGCGCCGGAGGCGAAGGCAGCGTAGTTGAACACCTCCGTGGCGCCGGAGGCGTACGTCACCTTCAAGAAACGGTTCTCTGGGATGTCGGCGTACATCGCCTGGGCCGTCGAGGCGGTCATCGCCTGCACCGTGACGTTTGGGTCACCACCGTGCCAGGCCAGTTCGTCCTCGTCCAGCGGAAGGTCCGCCGTGAGGTACTTGGTGAAGATGTCTTCAGCCGCGGACTCGTCCGGGCGTTCGATGCGGATCTTCGCGTCGAGACGGCCCGGGCGCAAGATCGCCGGGTCGATCATGTCCTCCCGGTTACTGGCCCCGATGATGATCACGTTGTCGAGGCGCTCGACGCCGTCGATCTCGGCGAGGAGTTGAGGGACGATCGTGGTCTCGACGTCGCTGGACTTGCCCGAACCGCGGGTGCGGAAGAGCGAGTCCATCTCGTCAAAAAAGATGATCACCGGCGCGCCGCTGTGCGCGTGCTCCCGCGCCCGCGCGAACACGACGCGAATCTGCCGCTCGGTCTCCCCGACATACTTGTTCAGCAGTTCGGGGCCCTTCACGTTGAGGAAATAGCTCTGCGAGTCCTCGTCGCGGCGCAGCATCGCGCTCTGGCGCGCCAGCGACGCGGCCACCGCCTTGGCGATGAGGGTCTTGCCGCACCCGGGCGGCCCATAGAGCAGCACTCCCTTCGGCGGCCGCAGCTTGTGCTCGCGGAACAGCTCTGGGTGCAGGTACGGGAGTTCCACCGCGTCGCGGATCTGCTCAATCTGGCCTTGGAGTCCCCCGATGTCGTCGTAGGACACGTCGGGAACGTCTTCGAGCTGCAGCTCTTGCACCTCGGCGCGTGGCACGATCTCGTGCACGATGCCGGAGCGCGTGTCGAGCAGCACGAGGTCGCCCTGCCGGAGCTTCTCCTCCTTGAGGCGGGCGGAGCGCAGCACGACGCGCTGCTCCGCCTCGTTGACGACGACCACGAGCCGGTCGTCGCTGAGGTTCTCGTGGACCGTGACGACCGTGCCTATGTGGGGTGTCTCGCTCGCCTCGATGATGGCCAACGCGTCATTGACCCGGACTTCCATCCCCGGCGCGAGGTCCTTGACAGACACCTCGGGCCCGACGGCGACCCGCATCTTGCGCCCGCCGTGCATGATGTCGGCCGTGCGATTGCGGTGCACGCTGAGGACGTGCCCGTAGGTCGACGGCGGGGTGGCGAGTCCCGCCACCTTGTCCTTGAGCATGGACAGGTGCGAACGGACCTCGGCCAGGTACCGCGTCAACCGGTCGTTCTTGGCGTCCAGCTCGCGCATGCTGATGCGCATTCTGGCGACCGTGGACTCCAGCTGACGCTCCCGCGTCTGCCCGCTCTGCGGGGTGAACGCCTCAGCAGGGGGGGTCCCGCCATCACGCGGGACGGGGGGTGCCGGTGTCCCGGGATCCTGGGAGTGGGGCGCGCCGGTCGCGGTCTCGCTGTTGCCAGTCCCGCCGCTCATGGTGCCTCGCTCCCCTCCGTCGTCCCTGACGTCTCCACGCAACCGTCCGGTCCCCCGCTGGCGAAGATGCGCTCCGCGTCGCGGCGCAGGCGCCGCAGCTTCTTGGGCGATGCGGTCCGCTCCCCGATGTCGTCCGCGGACCACTCGCCCGCCGCGCTGAGCGGGTCGGTCTCGTACGCGCCCTTGGCGGGGCGTCGCTTACGTAACGGGGGGGACACGCCGGGCGCGAGCCGGCGGACCGTGAGCAAGAAACCGGTGTGCCCGTGCATGCGATGTTCCGGGCGGACCGCCAGGCCTTCGAGATGCCAACCGCGGACCAGGGATTCCCATGCGGACGGCTCCGTGAAGCCGCCGCAGGCCCGGGCGGCCTCCGCGAGGCGCGACAGCTGGGTGGTGGTGGCGACATAGCAAATCAGGACGCCGCCGGGAGCGAGCGCAAGGGCCACGGCGTCGAGACATTCCCAGGGCGCCAGCATGTCGAGGACGACACGGTCGACGCTTCCGGGCGTCACCGCCGATGGCGAGGCCTCGGCGAGGTCGCCGACGGTGAGGGTCCAGGCGGGGTGGGGTCCGCCGAAGAAGGCCTCGACGTTGCCCCGTGCGATATCGGCGAACTCCTCACGGCGTTCGAAGCTGTGTAGGTGACCGTGGTCGCCGACCGCCCGCAACAGCGACATCGACAGGGCGCCCGAGCCGACCCCTGCCTCCATGACGCGAGCGCCGGGAAAGATGTCGGCCATCGTCACGATCTGGCCGGCGTCCTTGGGGTAGACGACGGCCGCGCCCCGGGGCATCGACAAGACGTAGTCGGCGAGGAGCGGCCGCAGCGCCAGGTATTCGACGCCCGTGGTGTTGACGGCTGTACTTCCGTCGGGCGCCCCGATGAGTCCGTCGTGGGCCAGGCTGCCGCGGTGCGTAAAGAACTGGCCGCCCGGCTGGAGGGTGATGGTGTGTAGTCGGCCCTTCGGATCGGTGAGTTGCACCCGGTCGCCGATCGCAAACGGCCCCCGCCGCTGAGCGGCGCCGGCGGGCGCGCGCTCGGTTGCTGCCCCGTCGGGCACAGTGATCGGGGAGGGCAAGGATGAGGTCATGGTGGCCACAGTCTAGGCGTGCGGCAGTGGCGGCACCCTGCTGCCACGATCGGCATCGCCCCGGTCCCCGGTTGCCGCGGACCAGGCGTCTTCGAGGGCCTTGGCGGTGATCACCCCGACCAGGTGGCCGTCGTCGGCGCGCAGCACGATCACGCCGCGGGAGTCCTCCACGAGCGGGTCGACGAAGGGCGCCACCGACGCGTCCGGTCGTCGCGGTGCGGGGTGCACCCATCCGGGAGGCTGTACGACGAGGACCGACTCCACCGGCAGGGCCGCTGCGCTCTCGGGCAGGCCCTGCATCGCCTCGAGGTCGACGAGCCCGATGGGCGCCCCGGAGCTGTCCACCACGACCGGCACGCCCGGGCGCCCGAGCACAGCCCGCACAGTGTCGGGGACCTGCCCCACGGCCGTGCCGACCGGGACCGGCGCGCACGGCACCAGCACTTGGGCCACCGTGATGCCCTCCAGCACGCGCATCATGCGACCTCGTTCGAGGGCGGCGGACGCGCCCGCCCACAGAAAGGCGCCGACCATCGCCACCGAGGCCACGGTCCACAGGCTGACGCTCTCGCGGCGTACGAGGGGCAGCACGACGAAGAACAGCACCAATGCGGCGGCGACGGCCCGGCCACCCCAACCGGCGGCGAGGCGCCCGGCGCTCGGTCGTCCGCTGACCTTCCACACCAGGGCGTCAAGGATCCCGCCCCCGTCGAGGGGGTGTCCCGGCAGCAGGTTGAACGCCGCGACGAAGAAGTTGCTGAACGTCCAGCCGACCAGCAGGAGACGGCCCACCCCGGGGCCGACCGCCGGGAGCATCGCGTACCCGATCCCGGCGAGCAGCGCGTTGGCGACGGGTCCACTCACCGCGACCAAGGCGCTATGGCCCGGGGTCTCCCCCGTCGCGTCGTACGCCGTATGGCCGCCCCAGAGGTTGACGACGATGCGGCGCACCCCGTACCCGCACCAGCGAGCGACCACGGCGTGCGCCACTTCGTGAGCCACCACGCTGACCGCGAGCAGCAGCGCGTACGCCAGCGCGACCAGATACGACGCGGCGCCGAGGCGAGGGATCGTGGACGCGATGTCCGGCCCGAACACCACGACGATGAGGCCGGCGATCAGGAACCAGCTCGTGGCCAGGTAGACCGGGACACCCGCGATGCTGCCCAGCCTGACCCCGTACGACGGCTCCCGCTCCGGCGGCGCGCCGGGCTCGACCTCCGGATGCCCGGACGCCGGGCTCGGGGATGTCGAGGTCATGGCGGAAGCCTACGGCAGGGGCCCGACACCCCGTACGAGCAGCTACGACACTTCCATGGGGCAGCTCTGTCGAAGCGGTGTCGGTGGTCTTTCCTACAGTGGGGGTATGCCCCCGGCCCTGTCCCCCAGCCGCGCGGGCGACTTCATGCAGTGTCCGCTGCTCTATCGCTTCCGCGTGGTCGATCGCCTGCCCGAGCCGCCCTCCCCCGCGGCGGCGCGGGGCACGTTGGTCCATGCGGTCCTGGAGCGCCTGTTCGACCTGCCGGCGCACCGCCGCACGGTCGAGGAGGCGTCCGCGTTGGTCGCGCCGCAGTGGGAGCGCCTGGTCGCGGAACGTCCCGAGTTGTCCGACGTCATCCCTGCCCCGCGCGACGGTGCGCCCGACGGTGACCCGGCAGCTCGCCTCGCCTGGCTGGACACGGCCGTGCGCCTGGTCGAGCGCTGGTTCTCGTTGGAGGACCCGACGCGGCTGGAGCCGGCCGAACGCGAGCTCTACGTGGAAACCGACCTGGACGGCCTGCTTCTGCGGGGCTATGTCGACCGACTCGACGTCGCGTCCGACGGTCGGATGAGGGTCGTCGACTACAAGACGGGCCGATCGCCGTCGGAGCTGTACGAGGGCAAGGCCCTGTTCCAGATGAAGTTCTACGCCCTCGTGCTGTGGCGCCTGCACGGCCGGGTGCCCACGCGGCTGCAGCTGGTGTACCTCGGCAACGGGGAGGTGGTCACGTACGAGCCTGACGAGGCCGACCTGCGCGCCGTCGAACGCAAGCTGAAGGCGCTGTGGGCGGCGATCGATCGCGCGACGGCGACCGGCGACTTCCGGGCGCGACCGAGCCGGCTGTGCGACTGGTGCGCACACCGGGCGCTGTGTCCCGCGTGGGGCGGCACCCCGCCGCCGCTTCCCGGGACGACCGCCGAACTCGCGGTGGATCCGCAGGCCTGCCCGCGTGCCGAGGTGGCGGTGGACTGACGTGGGGCCCGCACCGCAGGGAAACGAACACCCCGACGTCGCTCGGTTGGCGAGGGCCGAGCCCTCGCGTGCGGCGACGTGCATCGGGCGCGCCACCCATCCACTCGTGGTCGTCGTAACCATCGCGGTGTACGTGTCCGTGATCTCGTCGGGGTCGTTCGTGCGCGGCGTGGGCTGGTCGGCGCTGACGATCGTGTTCTGCGCGATCACGCCGTACGCGGCGCTCTTGGTCCTCGTCGGCCGCGGCGTCGTCGCGGACCGGCACGTGGTCCGTCGTGAGCAGCGCCACTGGCCCAACGTGGCCGCCGTCGTGAGCGTGCTGCTGGCACTCGCGGTGCTCAGCCTCGTCGGGGCACCCCACCCGCTGGTTGTCCTCGTCGGGTCCCAGCTCGCGAGCCTCGTGGCCCTGTCCACCGTGAACACCTGGACCAAAGCATCGATGCACGCCGCCGTTCTCAGCGGGGCTGTCACCGTGGTCGCCCTGCGCTACGGGGCGTGGCCCGTTCCCTGGCGCGTGCCCAGGGTCCCCGGAGCGCCGTCCGCGTCGGAGTGGATCGCGTCGGGGACACCGGATGCCCGGGTCTGGGTGGCGGGGGCCGCCTTCGTCGCGCTGGTCGGCTGGGCACGCGTCCGAGGCGGTCGACACAGCCTCGGCCAGGTGCTCCTCGGCGCGTTGATCGGTCTGGTGGCGACGGCGGCGATCTTCGGCGCCCTGTCCTGACCGCCCCGCGGTCCTCACGGACCCGTCGTCGGCGGGTTCAGCGTCGCCGGAAGTCCGTCAGCGACCTTGGTCGAGAGCGAGGCGCAGCAGGTCGTTCGCGCGGACCCCCTCCAGGTCGGGCAGGATCGTCAGCCCAGGACCCGGAGCGACCGATGCCGCGGCAGGCGTGACGAGGGTCGGGATGCCGGCCGCCACCGACGACCCGGAGCCGGTCGGCGAGTCCTCCAACGCCACGCACCGTGGCGCGTCGGCGGCCGACATGCCCAACAACGACAGACCCACCAGATAGGCCTGCGGATCCGGCTTGCCGCGCTCCACCATCTCGCCTGTCACGACCGCGTCGAACGACCCGGCGGGCAGCGCGGCGAGCACCACATCGACCATGGGCCGCCACGACATCGTGACCAGCGCTGTCGGGACCCCCGCGGTGACCAGCTCGGCGAGCAAGGCGAGCGCCCCCGTGCGCCACGGCATCCGCTCTCGCAGGCGGCGCATCACGCCCGTCTGCAAGATGTCGACGACGACGTGAGGCTCCGCCGTCACGGGCGTACACGAGCGGATGTCCGCGGCCGCGTCCAGCAGCGGCGAGCCCACGAGGCGAAGGTTGTCCTCGTGCGTCCACGTGCCCCCGTACGACGTGACGAGCGCGGTCTCCTCGGCGAACCAGTACGGCTCGGTGTCGATCAGCGTCCCGTCGAGGTCCCACAGCACGGCCGCCGGATACGCCGCCGACCGACGATCCTCCTCAGGTGCCCGAACAGAGACCGGCGCGTCAGACACCGGGGTGTCAGACATCGGGGTGTCAGACATTGAAGTAGCGGGCCTGGGCGTGGTGCACAACGAGCGCGTCCGTGGACTGCTCGGGGTGCAGCTGCAGCCCCTCGGAGAGGATCACGCCGATGCGGGAGGGGTCGAGGAGCGCGACCGTCGTGGCGCGTTGCTCGAGATCTGGGCAGGCGGGATACCCGAAGCTGTAGCGGCAGCCGCGGTACTTCACGTCCAGCATGTCGGCGAGCGGCAGCGACCCCACCGCCTCCAGACCGAGCTCGGATCGGATGCGGGCGTGCCACATCTCGGCCAACGCCTCGGTGAGCTGGACCGACAGCCCGTGCAGCTCCAGGTAGTCCCGATAGGCGTTCTCGGCATACAGACGTCCGGTGATCTCGGACACGTACGAGCCCATCGTGACCAGTTGCAGCGCCAGCACGTCCGGTCCGTGGGCCTCGGCCTCGGCGCGGTCCCGGAAGAAGTCGGCCAGACACAGGCGGTGGTCACGGCGCTGCCGGGGGAAGGTGAACCGAGCGACCTCCCGCAGCCCCGCGACAGGACGCGCCGGGGGCGGGCCGTCGGAGGGGTCCTCCATCTGCGTCGAGTCCACCACGACGATGTCGTTTCCGTCGGAGTAGCACGGAAAGTACCCGTACACGACCTTCGGCTCCATGATCGATTCCGAACCGATGCGTTCGAGCCACATCCGCAGGCGCGGCCGGCCTTCGGCTTCCACGAGCTCGTCATAGGACGCGGAGGCGTACGG
>JBDTWM010000126.1:0-8147 GCA_040006675.1 Dermatophilaceae bacterium
ACGTGCGCCACGGGCGGGCGGCGATGGTGTCACAACGCCCGTTCGGGGGCGGTGTGTGATCCTTCACCGCCCGCGGGTGGCGCCGCCCGGTTGCCGGTGGCTACGGTCGAGGCATGCCGTACGAGATCTCGCGCGCCCACATTCCCGACCTGCCGCGCGTGAAACCCTTGTGGAAGGCGATGCTGTCCCGGTACGCCGACGTGGCGGGCGCCGACTGGCCGATTCGCGATTCGCGCTCGGCCTGGGCGAGGCGCCACGAGGAATACATGATGTGGCTCAACGACGGGGCCGGCGTGCTCTTCCTCGCCACCGACATTGACACGAACGAAGTAGCGGGCTACGCGGCGTTGCACTTTTGCACATCCGGGTCGGCGTTCGACACGGGCGAGCGGTTCGGGGAGCTGGAGTCTCTCGCCGTGACCGAGGAGCTGCGTGGCCGGGGCATCGGGTCGCGGCTCTTGAAGGCCTGCCGGACGGAGCTGGAACGTCGGGAGATCTGGTACTGGGCCCTCGAATCGCTCGCCGCCGACGACGAGGCGACCCGCCTGTACGAGCGCGCCGGCTTCTCCCCGTTCATGATGCGGATGATCCAGCGCGTGGGCGCCGCCCCGATCACGGGGGCGCCCACCGGGGACGCGACGGCGGACCACGCCCTGACCGCGCCGCTGCTGAGGCCCGCGCGCACCCTCGACGTGGCGGCGCTCGATCCCGGCGTCGTCGATGGTCCGGCGGTGGAATCGGCGAGTGGGGACACCGCGGCCTCCGCCGGCGAGGTGGCCCCGACGGCCGTCCCCGCGGTGCGGTCCGAGGGTGCCGAGGCGGCGGGAGCCCCCGCGGCGACGCGGCGAGCCGACGCCCCCCTCGCGCCGCGGGTGCGTCGGGTCGGCGAGGCGGCCCGCGCGGCCTCCCGGGTACTCGCGCAGGCGACACGCGCCGCCAAGGACGCCGCGCTGCTCGCCATGGCCGACGCGCTCGTCGACGGCACCGAGCGGATCCTGATGGCCAACTGGCAGGACGTGCAGCGCTCCCGCGCGGCGGGCGCGCCGGAGGGCATCGTCGACCGGCTGACGCTCGACGCCTCCCGCGTGGCGGACATGGCGGACGCGCTCCGGCAGGTGGCGAGCCTGCCCGACCCGGTCGGCGAGGTCGTTCGGGGCAACCGGCTCGCCGACGGCAAGACGCTGCGGCAGGTGCGGGTGCCGTTCGGGGTGGTCGGGATGATCTACGAGGCGCGCCCCAACGTGACCGCCGACGCTGCGGCCCTGTGCCTCAAGAGCGGCAACGCGGTCATCCTGCGCGGCGGGTCGGCGGCGGCCGACTCCAACCGGGCCCTCGTGGCCATCCTCACCGACGCGCTCGCAGCCAGCGGGCTACCTTCGGACGCGATCGCGCTGCTGGACGGCGACCACGAGGAGGCGGCCTCGCTGATGCGTGCCCGCGGGCTGGTCGACGTGATCATCCCGCGCGGGGGCGCCGAGCTGATCCGCACGGTCGTGGAGACGTCGACGGTGCCGGTGATCGAGACTGGCAGCGGCAACGTGCACGTCTACGTCGACGCGGCGGCCGACCTGGGCAAGGCACTCGACATCGCGCTCAACGCCAAGACCCAGCGGCCGAGCGTGTGCAACGCCGCCGAGACCTTGCTGGTGCACGTCGACGTCGCGGCGACCTTCCTCGCCGACGCCCTACCCCGGCTGGCCCGGGCCGGGGTGCAGCTGCATGGCGACGAGCGGGCGGTGGCGGCCGGCCAGGCCGTCGGCGTCGAGGTCGACGCGGCCACGCCGGGCGACTGGGCGAGGGAGTATCACGGCCTGGAGCTGGCCGTCGGCGTCGTGGATTCCCTCGACCACGCGATGCGGCACGTGGCCCGATACAGCACCGGGCATACCGAGGCGATCCTCACGCAAGACCTGGCGGCGGCGCGCCGGTGGACCTCGGAGGTCGACGCGGCCGTCGTGGTCGTGAACGCGTCCACGCGGTTCACCGACGGGGCCGAGTTCGGGTTCGGAGCCGAGATCGGCATCAGCACCCAAAAACTCCACGCTCGCGGCCCGATGGCGCTGCCTGAGCTGACCAGCACCAAGTGGATCCTGGAGGGCGACGGTCAGATCCGCGTCTGAGACGCGGACCAGGCTCGGCGGCGGCCGCGTCGCCGGCGGCGCGGGCGCGTCAGGTGTCCTCCAGGGAGTCGTGCGCCACGTAGTACGTGGGGCGCCGTTGGAGCATCGTGTACATCCGCCCCACGTACTCCCCGAGCACCCCGACGCATAACAGTTGCACCGCGCCGACAGCCGAGACCACCACCACCGTGGACGTCCACCCGGCGACCGTGAGGCCCAGCAGCCGCGCGAACAGCGCGTACCCGAGGACCCCGAGCGCCGCGAGACCGCCGAGCAGACCGCACCACGTCGCGAACCGCAGGGGCGCCATCGAGTGCCCCGTGACGCTGTCGAGGCTGAGCGCGAGCATCTGCGCCAGGGGATACTTGGACGCGCCCGCCGCGCGCGCGTCGCGCACATAGTCGACCCGCGCGCTCGGGAAGCCCAGGGCGGGGACGACGAGGCGCAGCACGCGGTGCTGCTCGGGCAGGGCGTTGACGGCGTCCACGGTGGCGCGGCTCATGAGGCGGAAGTCGCCGGCGTGCGGCGGGATGTCACCGCCGAGGACGCGCATCGTGGCGTAGAAGGCCCGGGCCGTGCCCCGCTTGAACGCGGTGTCGCTCGCGCGGTCCGCTCGCACGCCGTACACGACGTCCACCCGCTGCTCGCGCGCGGCCGCGAGCATGGCCGTGATCGTCTCCGGCGGGTCTTGCAGGTCCGCGTCGATGGTGACCACGTAGGCGCCGCGGGAGCGAGCCAGCCCCGCCGAGATGGCCGCCTGGTGGCCGGAGTTCGCCCGCAGGCGGATCACCCGGAGCTGCGGCCACTCGCGGCGCAGGCGTTGGAGCAGGACGGGTGTGGCGTCGGTGCTGCCGTCGTCGACGGCAAGGACCTCGTACGGGGCGAGCGCGGCGTCGAGGACCGGGCGCAGCCTCTGCGCGAAGAGCGGCAGGACGTCCTGTTCGTCGTACATGGGGACGACGACGGACAGCTCCGGGGCCGCGTCGGCGGGGCGGGGCTCGGACATGGCCCCCAGGCTAGGGGTGCGGCCCGGGTCGCCGTTCGGCGCACTGGGATCGCGCTCAGCAGACGTGGTGGCGGACGCCCGGACGACTTTCGGTGATCCGCGCAGAGGGGGAGATAGGCTGGCTCCCATGTCGATGACCACTGCTCTGCTCGCGTCCGGGTCGCTCTTGGCCGGTTCCCTCGCGACGGAGTCCGGCGGGGAATCGCACGTCGCCTGGCACCTGCCGATCCCGGCATACATGTACGGGGTGATCGCGGTCGCCGTCTTCCTGCTTCTGCTGGGGATCGCGTGGACGTTCCGCAACGCCGCGCACACCCTGATGACGGGGCCGGACGTGGTCGAGCACGGCCACGGCCGGCACAGCGCCGAGGCTTCCAGTCACGGGGCCACGCCGGGAGGCGCCGGCTCGGGCCACTGACGTGTCCGCCCTGCGCCTGGGGGTCATGGGCGGCACGTTCAACCCCATCCACCACGGGCACCTGGTCGCGGCCAGCGAGGTCGCTCACCTGCTCAAGCTCGACGAAGTCGTCTTCGTGCCCACGGGCCGGCCCTGGCAGAAGGGGCGTGTCCAGCTCGCCTCGCCGGAGCACCGGTACCTGATGACGGTGATCGCCACGGCGTCCAACCCGCGGTTCTCGGTCAGTCGCGTCGACATCGACCGGTCGGGTCCGACGTACACCATCGACACGCTGAGGGACCTGGGACGCGAACGCCCCGATGCGGAACTGTTCTTCATCACCGGCGCCGACGCGCTGGAGCAGATTTTGTTATGGAAGTCGGCGAACGAGCTGTGGGACCTGGCGCATTTCGTGGGCGTCACCCGCCCGGGACACCGGCTCTCCGACAAGGGCCTCCCCGAGGGCGAGGTCACGCTCACCGAGATCCCCGCGATGGCGATCAGCTCCACGGATTGCCGCGCGCGCGTCGCCGCGGGGGAGCCGATCTGGTATCTGGTGCCCGACGGCGTGGTGCAGCACATCGCCAAGTACCGTCTCTATCGCACGGACGAGACGCCTTCGTCGCCCCTCATCGCCGAGCTGCCCTGCGGACGGCGCTAGTGGCGTCGGGACGTCCGCTTTGACCGACCACTTTGACCAATCACTGTGACCGACCACCGGGAGGTATCTGCGCCTGTGACAGCCACCGAGCACGCCTACACCCTCGCCCAACTGGCGGCGTCCGCCGCGTTCGACAAGAAGGCGAGCGACCTGTTTGCCGTCGACGTGAGCGACCGGCTTCCCCTCACCGACGTGTTCTTGATCGCGTCGGCGCCGAACGAACGGCAGGTGTGGGCGATCGCCGAGGCCGTCGAAGAGCGCCTGCACCGCGAGGGCTTCGGCCTGCTGCGCCGCGAGGGCGACCGGGAGGCGCGCTGGGTCCTGCTGGACTTCGGCGACCTCGTGGTGCACGTGCAGCACGAACAGGAGCGGCAGTTCTACTCCCTGGAGCGGCTCTGGAAGGACTGTCCCGCCGTGTCGCTGACGCTGGACGGCGCGGACACAGCGGACGATGCGGACGCGGGACCGGGTGAGGCGCTGGCCGAGGGCGTCTCGGGGTGAGCGACTCGTTGCCGCGGATCCACAGCATGTCCGCCCCGATGCCGGTCAACCCCCGACGCGTGGTGTTCCTGCGGCACGGCGTCACGGAACACAACGCGCGCGGGCTGTGGCAGGGGCACCTGGACACGTCGCTGACCGAGGCGGGCCGGGATCAGGCGCGGGCGGCCGCCCCGTCGCTGGCCCTGTACGAGCCGCAGGTGATCGTGAGCAGCGATCTGGCGCGGGCCGCGGAGACCGCGGACATCCTGGCGGCGGAATGTGGACTCGTCGCCGTGCGCGACGCCCGGTTGCGCGAGATTCACGTCGGGTCCTGGCAGGGGCTGGACGCCGCGGGCGTGGAGGCGGCCTTCCCGGGGGCGCAGGCGCGCCTGGCGGCCGGGGAGGACCTGCCGCGCGGCGGCAGCGGGGAACGGGTCGCCGACGTGGTGGCGCGGGGGCGCCCGGCGCTGGATGAGATCCTCACGCAGGTGGGGGAGGGTCGTACGGCGTTGGTGGTGACCCATGGCGTATGCGCTCGATCGTTGGCGGCGGACCTCGCGGGGATCGACCAGCGGACCGCGTGGCTGTCCCTGACCGGACTGGGCAACTGCCACTGGGCGGAGGTGGCACAGTCGTCGCCGACCCGTTGGCGGCTGGCCCTGTGGAACGGCCGCGCGACGCCGCTCGGGCGGCACGTACGCGAGGCGCATGGGTACTGAAGCAGGCGGTTTCTCCTGCGGATGTATGCGCTTTCTCCTGCGGTTTCGCCCTGTGGCGGGACGTAGGCGTGGCGCGACGACGGGCCGGTCGGAGGTCGGCTCGGACGTCATCGGCGCGGCGATCGTCGGGCGCCGGCTGATTTGAGGTTGAGAGAGGTCGGGCGATACACTCGACCGGTCCCCGTCAGGGGGCAGGCGGGGCTGTAGCGCAGTTGGTAGCGCACCTCCATGGCATGGAGGGGGTCAGGGGTTCGAATCCCCTCAGCTCCACAATTTCAGACGTACTAGAGCACCTGACATCGGTCGAGGCCGGCTCGGGTGCCAGGGCGGCGAACGGCTCAGCGAGTCGGACCGTCGCCCTTCGACGCATCACGGCGCGCACGCAGGCGTCGTCGCTGACAGCCGGCGCACCACTCGCTATCGATCGGCTGGCAGGCGCCAGACCGCGGTGAGCCGGTCCAGGTCCGCCTGGTCCTGGCTCCGCGCCTTCCGTTCCTGCTCGAACAGGGTGGGGGACTTGGTCAGGACGAGGACGTAAGGGCGTCCCTGGCGCCGGGTTTGGTGGGTGACGGGCAGCTCGGCGCTCTGGATCCGCTCGTGCACATGCCGTCGGCGCTGCTCGGCGAGCGGCCAGTCCAGCGTGGTCCGCCGCGGGTCGCGCAGGAACGAGCCGAGTTCCGCGCACAGGTCGCAGGTGCAGCCCGCGGGCGGGTCGAGCGACCAGTCGTCGTCCGCGCGTGCCGGGCGGGACAGTCTGGCGCGCAACCGGGTACCGCAGTCGACCGCCAACTCCGGGAAGCCGGCGTGCCCGCGCAGGCCCGCCGGCAGTGTCGCGCCGGCTCGCAGCGCCCTCACCACGCAGATGGTGACGGCGTCCGGTCGGTCGCGAACGTCTGCGACGACCTGGTCGCGAAGGTTCGCGGCGTCCAGTACCGCGGCCGCCTGCAGGAGCGCGGCGAGCGGCTCACCCAGGGGCGCGATGTGGGTCCGGAGGTAGCTCGGCCGAGTCTGCTCCAGCCACCGGTCGAGCTCCGCGCGGAGGTGCTCCCACGCGCAGCGCAGGAGGTGGCGGCCGACCATGGGCCCGGCGTCCTGCTCGGCGGCCAGCGCCTCGGCCAACCCGGGCAGCCTCGCCAACCATGCCGATCGGTCCTCACCCGAGGTGACGACACGGTAGGGCTGTCGAGCATCGCCGAACCAGGTTGCGAGCAGTGCACCGGTCCACTGCTCTCCGTGTCGCCCGGCCAGCTTCGCGAGCGCCTTGACGTGGCTGCGCCGCAGCGTCTCGATCCGGAAGGGGTGCAGCAACGTCGCGGCGGTGCCGGCGTCCTCGAGAACCGTTGCCGCACGCAGAGCCTTCGCCAGGAAGCTGGCCTGGTCCTGGGAGCGGACCACCGAGTCCCAGAACGGCGCCAGTGCCTCCACGGCGACCCGTGCCTGGGCCTGCGCGTGGGCCCGGTCGGTCCGTCCCGATGTCCGCACCGCGGCGACCACCTCGTCCAGCGCCTGCAGTGGGGAGATCTCTGCCCGAATCGCGAAGCCGTGCGCCCTCGGCCACACGATGAGGGCCGCCCGCCGGTACCACCGGTCCATCGTGTTGCCGTAGTTGCCCATGTAGCCCTCGAACTCGGACTCGTAGGGCCGCAACTGCACGGTCGGGATGGTCGCGCAGACCTCGTCCTCGCCGACGCCGAGCCCGATGTCCTGCGCCCAGGTGCCTTCGGGGTCGGTCCAGCGGGTCAGCCGGATCGAGGAGTCGATCAGGTACTGCAGTTCGTAGTCCTCGGGCCCGCTGTTGGGCGCCTCGTCGTCGGACCAGCGCCGGCGGGCGTATCGGGTGTCGGGTTCGAGGGCGTCCCAGGTCTCCTGGATCTCCGTCAGGGCCAACGCCACGTCGCAGTCCACCGCGTCGGCAGCGGCCCGGAGCACCTCGGCACGCGACGCGTCC
Organism: Dermatophilaceae bacterium; assembly: GCA_040006675.1. Lineage (GTDB taxonomy): Bacteria > Actinomycetota > Actinomycetes > Actinomycetales > Dermatophilaceae > Austwickia. The sequence goes on from JBDTWM010000126.1 coordinate 7,332, forward strand.
GCCCCCTTCAGACGCGACCAGCTCAACCCGCGAGCGCTGTACTCATGGTCCAGCAGATAGACCAGCCGGTTCGGCGGGTCCAGCACGTCGTCCCGATACGGATGCCTGCGCCGGGTGGTGAGGTGCGCGTCGATCAGATCCGCGAGCCTCTCGACGACGGCCGGGTCTGTGGCTCGGGTGACTCCGGTGGGGTCGCCGTCCAGGAGCAGGTTGTACGTGAGCGCCATCCGGTGGCCCGAGGTCACCGGCCGCACCTCGTGTACGCAGTCCGCATAGAAGGCCACCAGAGAGATCTTGGCCTTGGACGTCCGGTAGGTCGTTGCCTGCCCGCCCTGGTGGACGACGAGTTCTCCGCCGGTGTGCGTCGACGGCAGGGTGACCACCAGCGTGGCGACCATGGCATCGTCTTTCTCGGAGTCCTGGTGCGGGGCGAAGAACTGGCCCGGCTCGTACACCAGCACCGAGTGCAGCTCCGCGGTGAGCGGGCGATCCGGGGCCAACCCGAGCCCGTCGCGCACCTTCTCGAGAGCGGATCCGAACGCGGCTGACCACTCGACCCGCACCAGCTCCTTGGGGATCTCCCAGGTGTCCCGCACCCGGCGGTCGGTCAGGGTCTGTTCTCCCCGTCCGAACCGGGCCGGGCGGCCCAGACCGCAGAGCTGTTTCGCCTGCGTCGCCGACAGGGGCAGACCGACCCGGCCGACCCCGACGACCTCGAGGAGCACGTCGGTCGGCTTCGCCTGCAACCGGGTCCCGGGCGCGGCCGCAGGCCCGACAGCCCCGAGCATCTCAGCGATCTCCTCGCGCGGCGCGACG
>JBDTWM010000127.1:0-8082 GCA_040006675.1 Dermatophilaceae bacterium
CGGTGCGGCGGTGCGGCGGTGCGGCGGTGCGGCGACGGTCCCCGTACCAGTAACGCGCGAGAGCACGTCGCGCAGCCGAGTGTATGGCGCGTCCATGACAACGTCGCGACCTGCAAGAATTCCCGCATGAACGGCGTGGGATCACGGGACGGCGTGTCACGACGAGACGGTGTGGGACGACTGGACTCGGACGTGACGCGCCCGCTCGGGCCGACTCGGCGCAACGATCTGGACCAGGAGGTCGGCACGCCGGTCTGCTACCCGGGCGCGACCGCCCCGCGCCCGCTCAGCCTCCAGGGCGCCACGTGCCGGCTGGAGCCGCTGGGCCGGGAGCACGCGGCCGACCTTCTGGCGGCCGTCCGCTCCGTCGGCGGTGACCAGCTGTGGACGTACCTGCCCTTCGCCCCGTGCCGAACGGACGCCGAGTTCGCGGACCTCCTCGACGACCTCTCGACGGACGGGACGCGGACGTGCTTCGCCGTGGTCCCGACGACGTCCTCCGCCGCTGGACGTCGCGGCCGCGCCGCCGGCATGGCGGCGCTGCAGCGCGTCGATGCCCGGATGGGCACGATCGAGGTGGCGTTCGTCTTCTTCGGGGACGGAGTACGTCGCGCGACGCCGGGCACCGAGGCGCACTACCTGCTCGCGCGGCATGTTTTCGACGACCTCGGATTCCGCCGATACGAATGGAAGTGCGACGCCCTGAACGCCGACTCGCGCCGTGCGGCCGCCCGTCTGGGCTTCGCTTTCGAGGGCATCTGGCGCAACGCCGTCATCGTCAAGGGTCGGACGCGCGACACCGCCTGGTACGCGATGACCGACGGTGACTGGGCCGGGTTGAAGCCCGGGTATGGGGCGTGGCTGGCCGATGCGGACTCTCGTGGCGTCCGCCCCCTGGCCGTCGCGTTGGCGCAGGGATATCGTCGACCGGTGGCGTGACCGGTCAACCGACCCTTGTGGAAAGCGCACAAGGCTCGGCGTGGCGGGGCGCCCAGGACCCTAGAATTCGCCCATGGGCCCGCAACCGCCGGGGCAGCACGCCTCCGCCGAGACGATCCGCACGGTGGAACGCAGCGCCGGGCAGCTGACCACAGCGGCATACCGGCACATGGAGGAGAACCTGGACTGGTACCCGACGCTCACGGCGCACGAACGCTCCTGGGTCGGGGTGGTGGTTCAGTCGGGGTTCGCGTCTTTCGTCCGGTGGTACGTGAACCCCGCACATGCGGACATCCCCGGAAGCGACGTGTTCTCCGACGTGCCGCGGGCGCTCACGCGCACGATCACGCTCCGCCAGACCCTCGATCTTCTCCGGACCGTCGTGGACGTCGTAGAGGAGCACATTCCCGAGCTCGCCGCCCCGCGGGAGCAGGCCGCGCTGCAGGTGGCCGTGCTGCGCTACTCCCGCGACGTCGCGTTCGCGGCGGCGCAGGTGTACGCGGGGGCCGCCGAGACGCGCGGCGCGTGGGACGCGCGGCTCGAATCCCTCGTGGTGGACGCCGTCCTACGCGGCGAGAGCGACGACGACGTGACGTCCCGCGCCGCCGCACTCGGCTGGGACGAGCGCGGCGCGGTCACCGTCGTGGTCGGTCGCACGCCGCGCGGCCACGACGACCGCCTGCTGGACCGCACCCGGGGCGCCGCCGAAAGGGCTGGGTTGGACGTGCTCCTCGCGGTCCAAGGCCGCAGATTCGTCCTCGTACTGGGTGGCGCGCCCGACCCCCTCTCGGCCGCCGAGCGCCTCGCGGGGGCCTTCGGGCCCGGCCCGATCGTGGTGGGCCCGAGCGTGCCCCGGCTCCACGCGGCGGGTCGATCGGCGCGCGCCGCCCTCAGCGGGCTTCGCGCCGCCCCCGGGTGGCCCGAAGCGCCCCGTCCGGTGCTCGCGTCGGATCTGCTTCCGGAGCGGGTGCTGACCGGGGACCGGCAGGCCCGCCACCAGATGACGTCCCGCATCGTGACGCCGTTGCGCGAGGCGGGCGGCTCCTTGGCCGCCACCGCCGTGGCCTATCTGACGGCTGGGCGATCCGTCGAGGCCACGGCGCGCGCCCTCTTCGTTCACCCCAACACCGTGCGGTACCGCCTCGGCCGGATCGCCCAGGTGACCGGGTACGACCTGGCCGACCCGCGCGAGGCGTACGTGGTGCAGGTCTCACTGTCCGTCGCGCGGTTGGACGAGTCGGACGTGCGTCGCGGCGACGCAGGTCCCGCTGCCGACACGACCCTCGCTTTGTAGGAAACGCACAAAGAACCTCCCTCGAATCCTGTCGGATTCGCGGATGAGGCCGCCCGCGTGCCTCCGACAGGCTAGGAGACGTGCTTGCGATCGTGTGCCCTGGACAGGGTTCCCAAACATCCGGCTTCCTCGCCCCCTGGCGAGAACTCCCGTCCGCCGAGGCTGCGCTCAGGGCGGCATCGGAGGCCGCCCAGGTCGATCTCGTCAGGCACGGCACCACGTCCGACGCGGAGACCATCAAGGACACGGCCATCGCCCAGCCGCTCATCGTCGCGGCCGGCATCGCGGCCTTCCGCGCCCTGCTCGGTGACGGCCACGACGACGCGGCGGGCGATGGCGGGACGTCGTGCCCGGTCACCCCCGGCATCGCGGGCGTCGCGGGGCATTCCGTCGGTGAGATCACGGCTGCGGTCATCGCCGGCGTCCTGGACGACGCGGACGCGATGGTGCTGGTCCGCGAGCGCGGCCGAGCCATGGCTCGGGCCAGCGCGATCCGACCGACCGGCATGAGCGCGGTCGTCGGGGGCGACCCGGACGAGGTCGCGGCGGCGCTCGCGCGCCACGGTCTCACGCCCGCCAACATGAACGGCGCCGGGCAGGTGGTCGCCGCCGGCACGATGGAGCAACTGGCCGCCTTTGCCGAGGACGCCCCGGCGAAGTCGCGGGTCATCCCGCTCTCGGTCGCCGGCGCCTTTCACACCGAGCACATGAGGCCTGCGATCGACGTGCTGGCTGAGTGCGCTCGCTCGGTGACGCCGCACGCCCCGTGGGTGACGCTGCTGAGCAACCGCGACGGGCAGCCTGTCCGGGACGGCGCCGACGCGCTCGCGCGCATTGTCGACCAGGTCGGCCGGCCGGTCCGGTGGGACCTCGTCATGGAATCCCTGGTCGGGCTCGGCGTGACCGCACTCATCGAACTGCCTCCCGCTGGCACCCTCGTCGGCCTGGCGAAGCGCGGGATGCCTGGAGTGAAAACACTGGCCTTGAAGTCACCCGACGACGTGGACGCGGCGCGGGCGATGCTCGCCGAGCACGGAGCAGCGGCGGGTATGGCGGCTGCGCACGGCGGGGCGGTCCAGGCGTGAGCCCGGAGCAGCTCGCCGGAGACACCCGCGGCGCAGGCAAACCGACCCTGCGTACGACCCGCGGGCCGGAGTTCACCCGTCTCCTCGGGATCGGTGACTACCGACCGGCCCGGGTGATCACGAACGAGGAGATCTGCCGACACATCGACTCCACCGACGAGTGGATCAGGGAGCGCTCCGGGATCACGCAACGCCACCAGGCCGCTCCCGAAGAAACTATCGTCGACATGGGTCAGGCCGCGGCCGAGCACGCCCTGGACTATGCCGGGTTGTCGGGCTCCGACATCGACGCGGTCATCCTCGCGAGCGTCACATGGCCCTGGCAGACCCCGGCGGCCGCGCCACTGGTCGCGCACCGGGTGGGCGCGGGCAAGGCCGCAGCCTACGACCTCGCCGCCGCCTGCGCGGGATACTGCTACGGGATCGCCACCGCTGACGATCTCATCCGCGCCGGCAGGGCCGAGCACGTCCTCGTCATCGGGGTGGAGAAGCTCTCCGACTACCGCAACCTGCAGGACCGCGGGACCGCCTTCATCTTCGGCGACGGCGCCGGCGCCGCGGTCGTCGGCCCGGCCGACACCCCTGGCATCAGCGCCACAACGTGGGGCTCGGACGGCTCGGGCACCCGGCTGATCAGGCAGTCCTCGAGCTGGATGACAGCTCGGGGGGTCTACGGCCCGGGAGCAAACCCGCTCGACCTCGGCGTCGGTACCGCGGAGGCGAATGATGTCGCCGTCGCGTCCGCTCCGGTTGAGCTGACCATGACTGCGCAGGTCTCGGACCATGATGCGCCCTCCGCCACCTCAGCTCCGCCTGCGTGGCCGTACGTCGACATGGAAGGCCCCTCCGTGTTCCGGTGGGCTGTCTCCCGGATGGCGCCCGCGTGTCTGGAGGCGCTGCGCACCGCGGGGGTGAGCCCCCAGGACCTCGACGTGTTCATCCCGCACCAGGCCAATGCGCGCATCGTGGACGCGATGGTCAAAAAGATGAAGCTGCCCGCCCACGTCGTCGTGGCGGACGACATCGCGCTCAGCGCCAACACCTCGTCGGCGTCCGTGCCACTCGCGACCGCGGCGCTGTTGCGCGACGGGCGGGCCAAACCCGGAGACCTGGCGTTGCAGATCGGCTTCGGGGCCGGCCTGGCGTGGGCAGCCCAGGTGGTGGTCCTCCCCTGACCCGGCCACCGGCGAGCTCCCACGACTCACGGGTGCCCCGCCCCTCACCCCCGCACACCGCGCCGAGTCTATCGACGCGCCTCACATTCTCCCGCCGCCCGACGGGTTCCTCGGGCCTACACCGAAGGAGTTCGACATGGTTATGACCGAGCAGGAGATCCTCACGGGCCTGGCAGACATCATCAACGAGGAGACGGGTATCGAGCAGGACGACGTCCAACTCGACAAGTCCTTCACCGACGACCTCGACATCGACTCGCTGTCGATGATGACGATCGTGGTCAACGCCGAGGAGAAGTTCGGCGTGCGCATCCCCGACGACGAGGTCAAAAACCTTAAGGCTGTCCGCGACGCCGTCAACTTCATCACCTCCGCGCAGGGCTGAGACGACCGCGGCGGGGCGTGCCAACCGCCAGCCCTGCGCGGCCCGTCCGGCCCTCGGGCGACGGCTCTCACCCCGCGCCCCAGTCCCACAGATGGAGCTTCCATGACCACACCCGACGACCAACGCGTTGTCGTCACCGGCCTCGGTGCCACGACCCCACTCGGCGGCGACGTGCCCTCTACGTGGGAGGCGCTTCTCGCGGGACGGTCGGGGGTCCGCACCATGCCGTACGACTGGGTGAAAGAGTTCGACCTGCCCGTCACGATCGCGGCGATGCTCGCGGTGCCCGCCGCCGACAGGCTCACCAAGATCGAGCGACGGCGGCAGGATCCGTGCGCCCAGTACGCGGTCCTCGCCGCGCGCGAGGCGTGGGCCGACGCGGGCTCGCCGGACATCGAGCCCGATCGGCTGGCTGTCTCGATCGGTACGGGTGTCGGCGGCGTGCAGACCCTCGTCGAGCAGTGGGAGACGCTACGGACGAAGGGGCCGCGTCGGGTGTTCCCGCTCGCCGTGCCGATGCTCCTGGTCAACAGCCCGACCGCGATGGTTTCGCTGGAGCTCAACGCCCGGGCGGGCGGCCACACTCCGGTCAGCGCGTGCGCGTCCGGCGCGGAGGCGATCGCCAGCGCGATCACGATGATCCGGGAGGGACGCGCCGACCTGGTCGTCGCCGGCGGCTCGGAAGCCGCCATCCACCCCCTCCCCATCGCGGGATTCGCGGCGATGAAGGCGCTGTCGACGCGCAACGACGACCCGCAAGGCGCTTCTCGCCCGTACGACACGGGCCGCGACGGTTTCGTGATGGCGGAGGGCGCGGCGGTGCTGGTCCTGGAGTCTTACGCGTCCGCGCAGGCCCGGGGCGCGAAGATCTACGCCGAACTGGTCTCGTCGGGCGTCAGCACCGACGCCCACCACGTGGCGGCGCCGGAGCCCGAGGGGATCGGCGCGGGCGCGGCAATGGCTCAAGCGATCGAGTACGGGGACATCGACGCCGGCGACATCGTGCACCTCAACGCGCACGCCACGTCGACGCCCGCGGGCGACATCGCCGAGTGTAAGGCGATCCACGTGGCGCTCGGCGGACGAGCCACCCAGATCGCGGTCAGCGCGACGAAGTCGATGACCGGACACCTCCTCGGCGCGGCCGGCTCGTTGGAGGCGATCTTCACCGTCCTGGCCCTGCGCGACAGGGTCGCACCGGCCCAACTCAACCTCGTCGACAAGGACCCTGAGATTGATCTCGACGTGGTCAGCGGGACCCCCCGTCCGTTGCCCGACGGGGACATCGTCGGGCTGGACAACAGCTTCGGGTTCGGCGGCCACAACGTGTGCCTGGCCTTTCGTCGCAGCTCCTGAGTCGCCACGCGACGCGTCCTCCCCAGACGTGTCCTCCGCAGACACGTCCTCCCCGGCGTTCGACGGCGTAGGACCGACCCCATCCCCATGGGTCGGTCCCCCCGTCGTCGTCGAGGAAGACGACATGAGCGCCGCGGGTCCGTGCTCCCGTCGAGCGCCCGAGCGTGACGTCGTCGCCCGAGCACTCAGCTCACGCGGTGCAGCCAGCGCATGGGGGCGTTCTCGCCGGCGTGACGGAATGGTTCGAGCTCGGCGTCCCAGGGCCCGCCGAGCGCGTGCTCCAGTTCCTGCCGTACGGTCCACGGATCCCCGGCGTCCAACGCTGCCCGCAGGCGATTCTCACTGACGAGGCAGTCGCCGTTGACGGATACCAACGCGTGGTGCAGGCCGAGGCTCGGCGTGAAACTCCACCGCCCGCCGTCCACACCCGGGCTGGGCTCTTCGACGACCTCATAGCGGACGTCCTGGCAGATCCGTAGCGCGCTCGCCAGCTTCGCCCCGGTGCCGGGCTCGCCGGTCCACGACGCCTGCGTGCGGACCAGCGTGCGACCGAGGGGCTGCGGCGTCCACGCAAGCCGGATGGACACCCCCAGGACGCTTTCCAGCGCCCACCCGATGTGCGGACATAGTGAAGAAGGGGTGGAGTGAATGAACACCACACCCCTGGTCAGGGCGGACTGCACCGCGACGGACATCTGGACCTCCTGTGGTGTGCGCGGGACGTCTTCCCCAACGACCAGCGACCTCGAGATCCAGTGCCGAACATGGCACGACGTCGATCACACCGTGCCATCGGTTGCGCAACGGTGCAATCAACAGGCGCGCCAACCCAGCTGGGCGACGCGTCCGTATTATTAACTTCTTCTAACTGCCATTGTGCCCCAGGCGGGGCCCAGTGACCACCGTAGGCTCGGTGGGCGCGCCGCGCACGGTGTGTGGTGAGCGAAGGACCGGCCCACCAGCGGGAACATCGCCCAGGCAGAGCCCGTCCGTACTCTGACGACGCTTTCACCGACACCGCATCTGTTGAAAGTCTTTGGGTGCATAGTGTTGGACAGACGCCCTGGACGTGCGGTTCACTAAGCATACAAAGAATGAGTCGGCGACCGGCCGCGGTGGGACGCAGTGCCGGGGACGACTCGACATGATGATGGGGGAGACATCATGACCGAACACATCACCGCACCCGCACCCGGGATGCAGAGCGCGATGGCGATTCTGACGGCGCGCGTGCACAGCATGGACGGCGGGTGCAGCGTCAACGAGTACGTGGAACTGCTGCGCAGCGAGATGGAGGGCCAAGACCCCCTCATCTTGACGTCGGCGATGGCGAGCCTCGCGTCGGCGCTGCTGGCTATCGCATCGGGAGGGACCAAGATCCCGGCATACGAGTTGCTGTCGACGATCGGCATCACGCTGGCCGACGCCTGAGGTCCTGGCGACCGTCTGGGGCGACGCAGGTGCACCCTGCCTCTCCCCGGGCGGCGCTGGTGCCACACCGGACCGACGGACCGGCGTTCATCAGCAAACGGCTCGCCGACGCGCGGCGTCACTTCTGATGTCTGCGCACACCTGGGCGTCGGAAGAGTTCGTGGGGCGTGTGGGGCTTGAACCCACGACCGACGGATTATGAGTCCGCTGCTCTGACCGGCTGAGCTAACGCCCCGAAGCGACGTTGTCCAACGCGATCACGCTGGCAACTGCGCTCGGGCACTGACAGGCCCCCACCGCAGCGTGCGACGCACGTCGGTGAGGGCCATTGCTCGAAGCTCCCCCGATTGGACTCGAACCAATAACCCTTCGATTAACAGTCGAATGCTCTGCCAATTGAGCTACGGGGGATCGGCA
>JBDTWM010000128.1:0-7949 GCA_040006675.1 Dermatophilaceae bacterium
GACCGTCTCGCCGAACACCTGGAAGCCGAACCGTCATCGTGACGGCGATCACGACTGCGGAAGTGGACGGCAACTGAGCACCCGATCCGCAACACATCGGCAGCGTCCCAGGCGCCGACGTCCTCGTCCTGGTGGGTTGGCCGCGCCGAGGCGCGCAGGTGAGTGACCAGTCAACACTTGCTGTTGCGGGGGTGGCCGCCACCACGGGTAGCCCTGCGGTGGCGGTCCCAACTGCTCAAGCTTCAGGCAGGTCGGCCTCCGATCTGCGCCAGCCGTCGCGCTCCTCGAACAGCGACACCTGGGTGCCGCGGTGCGGACGTTCGCGGCGCACGACGACCCCTATCCCGCTCTACCACTTCGTCAGGTCGAGGAGCCCGGTCAGTTCAGCGATCGGCAGCCCTTCCTCCATGCCACCAGCGTGACGCATGGCCACGAGGCTCACATCAGGACCACGTCGAGCAGAGTGTCGGAAGCGCCGCTTGACGGGCTCCTTCGCTCGGCTCCGCCTTTTCGCTACCGTCGGTGTGTCGTAGGCGCGATCCACCTCACTGGGAGCAGCCTAGAGTAGGATGTTGATCAGTTCCTCACTGCCGTAACCGTATTGGCATTGAGGAGCGCCCTGATTCCGGTCAGGCGCACTCCTCCTCCGAGGACATCAGCAGCGACAGAGGACGACGACATGCCCCCGAAACGTGCGGACGACGTACACGCGAGCGTTCCAGCTACCCAGGACCTCGGCCCGAAAAAGCGCCCCTGGTACAAGAAGAAGCGCTTCATGATTCCCGCAGGCATGGTGCTGCTAGTCGTCCTGGTGCAATCCGTGAACGGCGGCTCCGACCAGAAATCCTCGGGAGAGCCCTCAAACGCATCTGCGGCCTCCGGCGCGTCAACCGAAAAAACTAAGACCAATCAGACGCCAGCTCTTGGCACGCCTGTGCGAGACGGCAAGTTCGAGTTTGTTGCTTCCAAGATGACTTGCGGGATCCAACAAGTAGGTGGTGACTTCCTCAGCGAAAAGGCGCAGGGGCAGTTCTGTGCCTTGAGCGTGACCGCTAAGAATATTGGAAATGAGCCGCAGCAGTTCTTTACCAGCAATCAAGAAGCGTTCAGCGGCTCCATTAAGTATAGTTCCAGCGCGACCGCCGCGTTGTACTACGCAACAGAGAAGGGGCTGGACAGCGGCAACTGGGCCAAGGAAATCAATCCGGGTAATCAGCTGTCTGCCGTCGTCATGTTCGACATCCCCGTCGACCAGAAGATCGACAAGGTAAAACTGCATGACTCGGCTTTCTCCCGTGGGGTTGAGGTCACCGTCTCCTAGTGTCGTGCGCGGCAACTGAATGAGTCATCCTTCAGGGTATGGTGCGCACCGGCAGTCCCAGAATCGAGCTGACCTCGATCCCTAAAAGGCAAGCGCAGATGCAGCAAAGGTCATAGCGGGCGAAGAGATCGCGGGCGTGGGCGCTACGGTCACGGATCCTGCTGCCCTGCACGAAGAGGATGGACAACAACAGGGCGGGGACCTCAGCGTCAGGGTGTCTTGATCAACGAGATCGCGAACTCCAGCGTGACCTGCTCGGACACCAGGACCCCACCGGCCTCCAGCGCGGCGTTCCAGGTCAGGCCCCAGTCCTTGCGATTTACCCTCGCGGCGCCCTCGAAGCCGTACCGCTCATTGCCGAACGGGTCGACCGCAGAGCCGCTGAATGAGAAGTCGATGGTGATCGGACGGGTCACGGCTTTGATCGTCAGACCACCGACGACCCGCAAGGTGTGATCGTCGCGTGCCGTCACCGACGTGGAGCGGAACCTGATCGTCGGGTAGGTGCCGACCACGAAGAAATCGGCTCCGCGCAGGTGATCGTCGCGGTCGAGGCTTCGCGTGTCCACCGAGGCCACCTGGATCGTCAGCGAAATCTCCGCCTCGACCAGGTCGGGGCCGGTCGTCGCCACGCCCTCGAAGTCGCTGAACGTTCCGCGGACCTTGGTCACCATCGCGTGTCGGGTCACGAAGGCGAGCTCGCTGTGGACCGGATCGATGGTGTACACACCGTTCAACTCCGACAGCGCGCTCATGCATCTCTCCTGCGGTGGTTTGGCCCGTGCCCACCCAGGTTCTCGTGAGCACGGTGGCAGCCGACCCGGCTGCCCGGGTCTGACGCTGCCCACGTCGGTGATCCCACGCTTGTGTTGGTGGCGCGCCCTGGACGTGTCACGGAGATGATACGGAGCCGAAGGCGCGCGTCCAACTCGACCTCGATCCATGGGCAACCACCGGCGCGTCGCTGCTCGTCCACACGTGATGCCCCACGCTTCCCGTGCGCCCCGCGGCGCCTTCCCCGTGTGAGAGCGTGGTGTGTGTGGACACCGATGCCGTACTCCAACTCCTGAAGGACGTGGCCACCGAGGTCATCACACCGCGATTCAGAGACCTGGAGCGCGGCGACATCATGGAGAAGCGGCCCGGCGACCTGGTCACCATCGCCGACCGCGAAGCCGAGGAACTCATCACGCAAGCGCTGCTCGCGCACGACCCGAACGTGCTGGTCGTCGGCGAGGAGGCCACGAGCGCCGACCCGAGATTGCTGGCTCACCTGCAGCTCGCCGACCACGCCTACACCGTGGACCCCATCGACGGCACGAGAAACTTCGTCCACGGGCGCACGGCCCACGCGGTCATGGTGGCCGAACTGCGCTCGGGCGAGACGGTGCGGGCCTGGATCTGGCAGCCCGAACTCAAGCATTCGTACGTCGCGGAGCGTGGCGCGGGGGCCTTCGCGGACGGCGTCCGGCTCGGGCCCGCATGGGCCGGCCCCGACTCCGGGCAGTTCGACCCGTCGCAGCTGCGGGTGATCACGAGCAGACCCGCGTACGAGGGGAAGCGAGGCGGGCTCACGCTCGGTTCGACGGCGTGGTGCTGCGGCGTGGACTATCCGTGGCTGGCCTGCGGGGATGTCGACGCGATCATGTACTCCAACACTCTCCCCTGGGACCACGCCCCCGGTTCGCTGCTGGTCGAGGAGACCGGCGGAGTGGTCCGCCGCGCTGACGGCACCCGGTACACGCCAGGCCGGACGGGCTCGGGTGGGCTGCTGGCCGCCGCATCGGACGACGTGTGGAGGGTCATCGCCGACCGGGTGGGGGTGCTGTTCCGCTGAGCGCCTCGGATTCTCGCGCGACGACGGGTCGAACCAGCGCCTCCCCTGCCACCCACGCCTGTCTCATGGACGTCGAGCCGGTCGATGGCGTGATCTTCGACCTCCACTCGACCCTGCTGGACGGTGGCGACGCCCACAGCTGGTTAGCGGCCGCCTGGGCGCAGCTCCTTCGCGCGGGCTCCCCCGGGGAGGCCTGCGGGCTCGGCGACACCCGCGCGGCGGAACTCGTCGCCTACCTCGACCGCATCTGGGAGAACACCCGCGACGTCGACCCGGGCAACCGCAGAGACCTCGACCCCGCAACGCACCGACGGGTGTGGGAGAAGTCCATGGCCCACTTCGGTCTCGACGACCCCGACCTCGCAGACGCGCTCTACGACACCCTGATCTGGCAGTGGACTCCGTACGAAGACACCCTGCCGCTGCTGCGCGCCCTCCGGGAGCGTGGGATCCGGGTCGTGGTGCTGTCCAACATGGGCATCGACGTCGACGACCTGCTCGAGCGGCGGGGCATCGCGGCCGAGGTGGACGGGGTAGTGCTGAGCTACCGCATCGGGGGAGTCAAACCCCACCCCGCGATCTTCGAGAAGGCACTGGAACTCCTCGCGGTGCCGCCGGAGCGCGCGTTGATGGTGGGCGACACCTGGCAGGACGACGGCGGCGCCGCCAGCCTCGGCATCCGCACGTTGATCCTGCCGCGCACCCGCGGCCCGATCCACGGACTGGGACTCGTCCTGAGGACGATCGCGCGCTGACCCGTCGGCTCGAAGCGCGCACCGCTCCTCCGGCTCACCGGAGATCCAGCTCGTGGCCGGTGAACTCCTCCACTTCGACGAGGGGCCCCAACACGGCCACGTCTGCTGGATCGATATCGCCGGGCCTCGCCGCGCGCACCGCGGCCCCCGCCCAAGCGACCCCGCGCCGGACGAGCTCGTCCCACGGATCGCGGGTCAGCCCGGTCGCGACGGCCGCCGCCAGCGCGTCACCCGCGCCCAGCGCGTCCCCCGCCTCCTGCCGCGGCAACCAGGCACGCAGCATCGGCCCGTCCTCGGGCACCAGCAAGACGCCCTGCGCCCCGAGGATGACGATGACGGCGCCCGCGCCGATGCGCTGCAACTCGCGAGCACCTTCGACGGCGCCCTGCCGCCCCGTCGCCGCTCGCAGCTCGGCCAGGGTGGGCTTGACCACGTCGACGGCCGCATCGGCCGCCGCGATCAGGGCCACCCCGCCCGCATCGACGATCGTTGCGACGCCGTGCGCGCGGGCGAGGCTCATGATGCCCACACATGCGTCCGACGCGGAGCCGAGTGGCATCCGACCCGAGACCACGAGCGCCGTTGCCGGGCCGAGGATCAACGGCTCGATAGTGCCCTTCAACTGTTCCCACTCGAGCGTCGATACCATCGGGCCGGGCTCGGCGAACCGGGTCAACGCGCCGTCGTCGGGAGAAACCGTCACGATCCGCCGCGACGAGTCGCGCACGTCGGTGAACAGGTGCGGCACACCTCGATCGGCCAGGTCGGCAAGGATCGACTGACCGGCAGACCCTCCCGCGAACCCGGCCGCAAGCGACAGGTGGCCCATCGCCGTGAGGACCGACGTGACGTTGACGCCCTTGCCGCCGGCGCGTGCCCACATCCGGCGCACGAAGTGCACCTCACCCCCGGTGAGCCGCTCCACCTCATACCAAATGTCCAGGACCGCGTTGGGCGTCACGGTGACGATCATGTGAAGCTCCCCGAGGTCGGCGGCACTGCCGAAGCAACCGGACGCGGCCTTCCGACCCGACCGGTCGCCGTCTGTGGCAGTTTACGCCCCGCACCCCCGACGGACGCGGCACTTCGTCCGGATGGCTCCTGAAACACGCAGGTCAGCACGCCGCCGTCGGGGGGCGTCAGCCCGTCCACCGCGGTTAACGGTCCGGCGTCGGCCGAGCTACTCGCCGGGGTGGGCCCACGCATATCCCGCGTAGCTGGTCGGCCAGGCAGAGGCGGTGAGACGATGTGGCTATGCCTTCGTCTCGCGACGTCCCCACGATGCGGGCCGCTGGTTCGCAGCTGCCGCCCCGGCTCGGCGATCTCGCCGACGCCGACGCGGCCGGGAAAGAGCTGCGCCGCGCCGCTGGAGTGGACGCCACCAAGGACATCGCCGTGCGCGTCGGGATCGGGTTGCTGGCCTGCGGCGTCCTTCTTTTCGCCGCCTCCCGGCTGCTCTCCGAATCGCCCACTCCCGCCACCGGCGCACTCGCCACGGTCCTGGTGATCCTGGTGTGCGTGGCCGTGCCCATCCGGCCGTATCGGGCCGCGCTTCGCGACGCCGGCGTCCTACGTCCCGGCGTCGTGGTCGCCGTCCCGGTGCCCGGCCGCATTGTCGTGCGCACCATGTCCGGTGCGTGGGCCTGGACCTACCGGCGGAGGATGAGCATGCGCGAGCTGAGTCGCGGCGAGAGGGTGTGGTGCACTGGCCGCGGCCAGCTGGCGCAGGCCCCGACGCTCGTCGTGGCGAGCCCGGTGCGCGGTCGCGACCACGTGTTGTGGCCCACTCGAGACAGGAACTGTCAGCGCGAACCCGATCCGCAGACCGATCGCGATGTCGAGGCTCCGATCTCCTACGATGACGAGTTCGACTCCTGACCTTGCCGGTTCGGGCTGGCGGCCACAGACGACGCCCCGCAGACCCGCACCCTGTCCCCAGCCATCCCTCCTCGCGCTACTCTGAGCCGCCGGGCGGGCCCGGACCCGTCCTGCTCGGCCCTGACCGGCCGTAGGCTGACCGTCGGGGACGGGAGCGAAGGGGGAGCCGGGTGAACGCTGGGTCTGGGCACGCCGCGTGGGGACGCAGAGGATCCACCGCGCGCCGGGTCGCGACCTGCCTCGTGTTCGCTCTGTTTTGTGCCGCCCCCGCCGCCGGCTCGGCCGCCGCATCTACGCCGGCGCTCGCCCCTGCGACGGGCGCCCGGCTCACGTCCGTACCCGCCGATGAGTCCCCTGCCCCCGAGCCGCTCACCGTCGCCGTCGCGCCGGAACCGGGCCAGAGCGCGAGTCGCGAGCCCGTCCGCTTGGACGCCGCGGTCTACCGGCCCGCGGACGCCGGCAAACACCCGGCCGTCGTGCTCGCCCACGGTTTCGGCGGCAGCCGTGCGGACTCCGAAGGGGCCGCGCGCGAGCTGGCCGCGCACGGCTACCTCGCCGTGGCGTACTCGGCACGCGGTTTCGGCGCGTCCGAAGGCCTGGTGCACCTGGACGACCCGGACGTGGAGGTCGCTGACGCCCGAGCCGTGATCACCGCGATCGGGCAGCGCGACGACGTGCAGCTCGACGCCCCCGGGGACCCGCGAGTGGGGGTGTCGGGCGCGTCGTACGGGGGCGCGCTGGCCCTGATGGTCGCGGGCTCAGACCCTCGGGTGGACGCGGTCGTGGCCGCCGCGACATGGAACGATCTGGCCGCCGCGTTTTACCCCAGCAACATCGTCGGCGCCGACACGACCCCAGCGGCCCTCGACCCGGGCGCCGTGCCGGGCGTGCTCAAGCGTCGCTGGCTGTCGGGGTTTTTCTCGGGCGTGGCCGCACCGAGGGTCGACAGCGGCGACAGCAAACCCTCGGCGACGCCCACCGACCGCTCCAGCGCCGTTCCCACCGACCCGACCACCACGCCTTGCGGGCGGTTCGAACCGACACTGTGCGCCCAGTTCCTCAGCGCCAGCGCCTCGACCCGGCCGCCCCCCGCCGCACTGGTCCGCGAGCTGCATCGACGCTCGCCCGCGGTCACCAACGAGCGCGTTACCGCCCCGACACTGCTCGTACAGGGCCTACGAGACTCGCTCTTCGGGCTGGATCACGCCGACGCCAACGCCCGGCAGATCGCCGCGGCAGGCACGCCGGTGGCGGTGCGCTGGTTCGAGGGCGGGCACGACGGGGGCGCGGTCCCGAGCTCCTCGGAGACGCTGCTTCCCTGGTTCGACCGGTACCTGCGCGACGACTCCACAGACGCCGGGCAGTCCGACAGCGAGCGGCGTCGACGCGCACTGCCCGTCGCCGGTTTCACGGCCAGCGCCCCCGCCTTTCGGCGCGGCTCCACGCCCCGAGTGATCGACGCGCCCCGCTACCCCGGGCTCCCCGCGACCGGCACCTCACCCGCGGCGGCGTCGACCGGTCTCGAACGGGAGCACCGCTCGTTCGCCGACGCCCCGACGGGCACCCTCCTGTCCCCCCCGGGCGGCGACCCCGCCGCCACCATCACCCTGCCGGGCCTCGGCCGGTCGATGGACGGCGCGTCGGGCTCGGGCCAGCCCGCGGCGGGCGGCGAGGCGAGCGGCGCGACGGTAGCCGATCCCTTGAGCGCCGCCGCTTACGCGCTGGCCGCGCTCCCCGGGCAGAGTGTCGCGTTCGACGCCCTCCCGGGGGAGACGTCCCTCACCGTCGTCGGCGCGCCCCGCGTGCGACTGACCGTCACGTCGAGCGCCACCGACGCCACGTTTTTCGTCTCCCTGTGGAAGGTGGTCGCCGGGACCCCCTCATCCCCGCGCCGCCTGGTCGCTCCCGTCCGGGTCGCGACGCGGCCCGGAGTGCCCACGACGGTCGACGTCGCGTTGCCTGCCGGGACGTACGCGATGGAGCAGGGCAGCACGTGGAGGGTCCTCGTATCGGCCACGGACGCGGCCTACGCCACCCCCACGGACGCCCGCGTCTACCGGATGGCACTGGCGGGGTCGGATCTGCTGCTGCCCGTCGTACCCTCCGCCGGGACGCTTCGGGGACGCGCGAGGACCTCGCGAACGTCCCCCTGGCGGTG
>JBDTWM010000129.1:0-7745 GCA_040006675.1 Dermatophilaceae bacterium
CTTCGGCCAGGTGCAGTGACGGCATCCGGAACAGCCAGTCCGAGCGCACCACCTCATACAGTTCCTCGGGGTCGGGAAAGGCCTCCCGATACTGCCGTGGATCTGGCGCGAAAATCTCGGCGGTCTCACAGGCCTGCGCCTCGGTGATGTGGCCCAGCATTCCGCTCAACGCGGTGAGCAACCGCTGTTCGTCACGGGTGTGTCCGACCATCAGCTCGACCTGGCCGGTCAGTCCCTGCCACGGCGTGGTGGGCAGGACGTCACCGTCGACCACCGGAGCGAACGGGATCAGCGCGTGTGCCGCCCGACCCCAGCGGCCTGCGAACTGGCCCATCTTCGCCGTGAGGGAATCACCAGCGGAGGGCAGGAGCCGGGGATCCACCGTGGGCAGTCCGTCAGGTTCGAGGCCGAGCTCCGCGGCGCACCCGCGGGTGATGTCGGCGGCCAATTCGGGTGTGAAGTACGTGCCCGGCATGCTTTGCGCGATCGCCCGTGAGAACAGCCCGGCCGCCCGGGGCATCGCCAGCAGCGCCGCCACCGATCCACCACCCGCGGACTGGCCGAAGACGGTGACCCGGTCGGGGTCACCGCCGAAACCGCTGATGTTGCCTTGCACCCACTCCAGCGCCGCGACCTGGTCCAGCAGACCGCGGTTGACCGGCGTTCCTTGCACGTGCCCGAAGCCTTCCAGCCCGACCCGGTAGTTGAAGGTCACCACCACGACACCGCCACGTGCGAGGTTGCCGCCGTCGTACTCGGGCAGGCCGGACATGCCGAACGTGTAGGCGCCGCCCTGAATCCATACCATCACCGGCAACCCGCCGCCCAGATCAGGAGACCAGACATTCACCGTCAGCCAGTCATCGCCTGCTTCACCCAGCCCGTTCATCCCGAACGCCCCGGGCTGCGGAGGCGGCGGCCCGAACCTCGTTGCCTCCCGCACACCGTCCCAGGGCCGCACCGGTTGCGGTGCACCGAACCGCGCGGGCGGCGCCGCGTACGGGATGCCGCGAAACACCACCAGATCAGCCTCTGTCCCGCCGCGGACAACGCCTCCGCTCACTTTGACAACAATCATCTCGAAATCATCTCCGCCACAGCATCCGAACCGCCAGCCCTTATCCGCTAACTCGAAACAATCCCACCGGACCGGGAGGACTGCTCGTATGCGCGCGTTGAGCCGTAAACACTTTCAGCGCGACCGTCCCGGGTGGTCACCCAGGTGGCGATGCCAGCATGCTGAAGGTTTGCGACTGGATCTTGCCGTCTCGGATCACGAGGGTGTCGGTGGCCCATGGGATAAAAGGCGCTGCGTGCCAGACGAGGTAGGCGATTTCACCTTCGATGTCCTGGCGTGTGACGGTGAGCGCCGCGATGACGTCGGGTGAACTAAGAAAGTTCTTGAAGAATCCACGGATGGCCGCCAGACCCTTGAGTGGGCCGTTCTGGGTGAAGAACACCGACTCTTCGGTGTAGTCGCTCATGATGGCCTCGACTCCGCGTGTGATGGATTGAAGGTGGTGGGTCAAGACGGTGCTGGTGGACATTACTGACCTCCTGGATGAACCGAAAATGGGTTGTCCCGTCAGGGTTTGCCCCGTGGGTCAGAACCTGCCGGGTGGGACGCATTGGGCGCGTGGGACGAGCCGAGGACCGCGACCGTAGAAGGAGTAGCCGTGCAGGTGCACTTGATGCTCACGTGTCTCGCATGGGTCGAGCTGCCCGAAGCCTTGGTGCCGGCCGCGTTGGTCCACGACGCGCCCCCACGGAGGCGGTGCGGTTCGAATGGTCAGGGCAGGAAGGTGTGCGCGGAGTTCATCATTTGGACTCCTGCTGCTCCGTCGCCGTCGAAGCCGGTGACGGGGCTGTTGGCACCCAGGCAGGCGTCGTCGGCTTTCTCGTCGGCGAACCAGAAGCCCATGGCGTTGAGGTCAATGCGTTGGTGGGTGGTGTTGTTGAAGGCGAACGCTTCTTCGGCGATGAGATTGAACTGCGCCCAACCGTCTCCGTGGGAGTTGGTGTTGAAGTCCCCGTAGTACTCGGCGGCTCCAAACGGTGCCGCGGCCTGCTGTAGGAAGAACGCGGTGAACTGGGTATTCGGCTGAAGTCCGTGGGCGTCGATCCGGACGGTGTCGAAGCCCCGTTTCGCGGTCGTGAGGTCGACGGTCACTTTTGCTCGGGCGTGTGGGAAGCACGATGCCAGCTTGGGCGACGACGTCTGCATGTTCACGTACGCGTGGCGATCCGGCGTGCGTGCGGTCGTTCCGCCGTCGGCGTGAGCGGGAGCAGCGAGTACGGCAAGTGAGGTCGCGCCGATGAGCGCAACGGCGGCAATCATTCGTTGGTGTTTCATGGGATTACCTTTCGAGGTGCGACGATGTCGCGGTGGGTTGGGGCTCGATTGAGCCTGCCAGGATGAAACAGCGCTCGGTGTGGGCATCGGAGCCCACGAAGCCGGTCGTAGGAATGGGCGCATCGGTTTAGACGACAGCGTTGCCAGCGGTGGTACCTGCAGAACTGTTGATCGTTCCATGGAAACCGAATTGGCCATGGTCACAGCTGTGACGAGGGGCCTGCCTGTTTTGGTTTATACGGTGGGGATGATGTTCTGGTTGAGCCGGAACAGGTTGGTCGGGTCGTAGCGGTTTTTCAGTTGCACCAGGCGCCGGTAGGTGTCGGGGGGGTAGGACGCCGGGACCAGGTGTGGGTCGGCGTCGCCGGTGAAGTTCACGTAGGTGCTGGCGTCGGGTCCCAGCGCAGTGGTGACTCCGCGGGCCCAATCGATGACCTGCTCGAAACCGTCGGCGTCCGGGGTGCGGGCGATGACGTTGACGATGAACTCCTGCTCGCGCAGGGCGTAGGCGGTGTCCTGCGGCAGCACCCGGCTCACGGCGCCACCGAGGTGTTGCAGGTGCATCTCGGTCAACGGGTTGGGCAGTGTCGCGAACGACTCGGCTAGCACGCTCAGAGCCCGGTCGTCGAGTGCGGGCAGGAACGCGGAGCGGAAGTAGTTGTGGATGCCGCGCGGGTAGAGCGGGTCGAGGGCCTGCTGCCATCCCGCGTACGGGTTGGCGGCGAACACATCAGAGATCACGGTGCCCAGGCTGCGGAAGGGTGCGGTGGCGCTCTCACCGGCGTCCAGGTCGCCGGACCAGCAGCCGAGGACGGCGATGATCGGGGTGCCGTGCACCGACTCGGGCAGGAACGGCACCGGCGGGGCGGTGGTCAGGTTGACCGCCGTCGTCAGCTCGTCGGGAGCCACCGCGCAGGCCGCCCGGTACCCGGCCAGCACCTGATCGACCTCCTGGGCCGGGTAGAAGACCAGACCAGAGAGCACCGTCGGGCCGACCTGATGGAGCTGGTACTCGAAGGAGGTCACCACCCCGAAGTTGCCGCCTCCGCCGCGCAGACCCCAGAACAGCTCGGCGTTCTGCCCGGTGCTGGCGTGCACGAACTGGCCGTCAGCGGTGACCACGTCGGCTCCGATGAGGTTGTCGCAGGCTAGTCCGTGTTTGCGCATGAGCCAGCCGATGCCGCCGCCGGTGGTGAACCCGGCGATGCCGGTCGAGGACACCAGGCCCCCGGTCACCGCGAGCCCGAACTGTTGGGTCTCCGCGTCGAGGTCCTTCCACGTGCAACCGGCCTGCGCCCTCACCGTGCGGCGAGCAGGGTCGACCTGGATCCCCGTCATCGGCGACAGGTCGCACAGGATGCCGCCGTCGAGGGTGGAGAACCCGGGGATGGAATGACCCCCGCCGCGTACCGCGATGGGCACCCCCTCGCTGCGGGCGAGGTCGACCGTGCGCATCACGTCGGCCACACCCGCGCACTGGGCAATCACCGCCGGATGCCGGTCGTGCGCCCCGTTCCAGATGCGCCGGGCCTGGTCGTAGCCGGCGTCACCCGGAAAGACCGCAGTTCCCCGCAGTCCGACAGCGAACTCCGCCAGGGTGGGGCTCCCGATCGGGCTGGTCGTCGTCTGGGTTGCGGGCTGTGCCGTGGTCATGGCTTCCTCCTGGCTGGCTTCATCTGTGGAATCGACGCTAGATAGCGCGACTCAACGAGGACTCAAAGCGATCTCAATCGACCTCGACGTGGAGTGCCCACCGTCGTCTCAACCCTGCGGCGTGCGCGAAGTGCCGCGAGCCGACCACCGGCGATTACAGACGGGGTGCGGTCGAAAACAGCTGCAGCCAAGGCCGACTCACGGTCTGCTCGCCGTTCGTCAGCCAGGTCCAAGGAGAGCTCTGCCATCGCCAACCGCAGCCAACCCGCAAACCGTGGCCACGGGGCAAACCTTTCCGCGGCCCCGCGATACATCTCCCGTGCCGCCCGGGTCTCACCGGCCAGCAGTTCGATAGCACCCAGCACCGTCAAGGTTGCGCCGATTCCCACCTGGTCCCCGGCAGCCTCGAATCCGGCCAGCGATCCTCGAACGCTGCCCAACCCCCCGTCGATGTCACCCGCCATGGCCTGCAGGAAGGCGAGGTGGATCTGTGTCAGCAACTCCCCCCGACGGTCACCGACGGCAACCCGAATCTCGTGCGCCAAAGACAAAGCCCGATCGGCCTCCTCGAAGTCACCGATGTCACGGTGGATGCAGCCGACCTGGTGGAGTGCTTGTGCCCTGGCCAGGTCGTCGCCGAGATCGGCGAACAACTCGACGGCTTCATTAACGGGAGAGATCGCTGACTGCGGGTCCCCCATGAGCCGGTGCGCGTATCCGTAGGCGGACAGCACCAGCCCGGTGCCCTGTACGACCCCCAACCGCCGGCCGAGCAGCATGGTCTCCTCCATGCAGGGAACCAAGCGACCGGCCACGGGAACGAGCTGTATGCAGGGCGTGATCGCGGGCAGGAAGGGACTCACGCCGGCATCCACCCGGGCCAACTCGCTCAAGCAGAAGTCGAGGTGTGTCACAGCGAGCGCCCCGTCTTCACGGAACAACGCGCTCTGGGCGAGCAGCCAGCCACCTGCAGCCGCGTGGTCCGGCCGGCCCCGTGCGAGGCCCTGCGTTCGTACTGCGGCGGCCATCGCCTCGGCTTCGTCCAAATCATGAGCGCCCCAGGCCAGGGTGGCCTCAACGATCTGGGCCACCACCACCTCATCGGGCTCACCGATCTGCCGCACGATCGCCATCGCCTCTGCGCCCAGCTTCCGGTGCCGGTCGCTGCGGCCCTGCCGGCCGTCCAGCCCGGTGAGGCCGATCAGGGCGGCCGCGCGGGGACGAGTCGGCTCGGGCGCCAGGGCCAACGCTCGCTCAAGCCACCGCGCGCCTTCCACGGCGTGGCCGCGCACGAACCAGAAGCGCCACAGGCTCGCGGCCAGGCGCAGGGCGGTCTTGGGGTCGTGGGCGCAGGCCCAGCTCAGCGCGGCGCGCAGATTGTCATGCTCCCCGTCCAGCAGCCTCGGTTCCTCGATCACCACACCCGTAGCCCGTTCGAGATTGTGGGCGACGGCGACGTCGAGGAAGTACGCGCCGTGGGCGGCAGCGAACTGCTCTGCCTCTACTGCGTGCCCGAGCTTTTCGTGAGCGAACTGACGCACCGTCTCCAGCACCCGGTAGCGGGTCGAGGTGGCGGTTCTCACGGGTACCACGAGCGACTGGTCGACCAACCGGGCCAGCAACCCGAACACCCTCGCCCGCTCCAAAGGAGGGGCGCCGCACACCGCCTCCACCGCCTCCAGGGTGAAACTGCCCGAGAACACCGAGAGCCGGCGCAGCAGAACCTGTTCAGGCTCGACGAGCAGGTCGTGGCTCCACTCGAGGGTGCCCCGCAGCGTCTGACGTCGAGTGATCGAGGTGTATTCCCCCCCGAGCAGGGTCAGGGCGTCACCCAAGCGATCAACGATCTCCGCAGGCTCGAGAACGGCGGCCTTGGCTGCCGCCAACTCCAGGGCCAGCGGCATCCCGTCGAGTCGCCGACACAACTCAACCACCCCGAGCGCATTCTCGGCGTCGAGCACGAAGCCGGGCCGAACCTGGACAGCCCGCTCGACGAACAGCAAGACGCTGGGCAGGCGCGCCAGCTGGCTCAAGTCAGCCGTGCTGCTCCAGTCCGATGCCGGGAGGGTCAACGAGGGGACGCGAAGCGTGTACTCCCCCTGGGCGTGCAGCGGCTCTCGGCTGGTGGCCAGCACGACGACGCCCGGGCACGCAGCGAGCACCGCGCCGACGAGCCGGGCACAGGCGGCGAGCAGGTGTTCACAGTTGTCCAGCACCATCAGTAACCGTCGATGGCGGAGCTGGTCGACGAGGGACTGGGCCCGGTCCGGCGCGAAATCGGAGTCCAACCCGAGCGCCTCGGCCACCGCGTCAGCCACCTGCGCAGACTCACTCACAACCGTCAGGTCGACGAACCACGCCCCATCGGGATAGTCCGAACGCAGTCGCTGCGCCGCGGCCACGGCCAGCCGTGTCTTGCCGCTTCCCCCGGCTCCGGTGAGGGTGAGCAGCCGGGCCGAAGCGGTCAGCCGCTCGACGTCGGCAAGCTCACGCTCGCGCCCCACGAAACTGCTCAAAGGCGTCGGGAGACGACCGATGTCTGCGTGGGTCGTCGACCCGACGCCAACCCGGTTTCGCTCCCCTACCGGTGCGCCGGTCAACACCTCTCGGAACAGGGTCGCCGTCTGAGTGTCCGGGTCGGTCCCAAACACCTCCAGAAGGTCATCGACCAGCCGCTCGTAGCGCGCCAACGCCTCGGACCGCCGCCCCATCCCGGCCAGCACCACCATCAGGGAGCGCACGGCCCCCTCGTGGACCGGATCGCAGTCCAGCACCCGAGTCAGGATGAACACCGCCTCCTCGGGAGCACTGCGCGCCAAAGTCGTCGCCAACTTCACCGAAACCTCCCGGTAGGTGGCGCGCAGTTCGTCGCGGCGCGTCGCCAACCACTGAGCGTCCGGCAGATCAGGCAGCAGATCCCCGAGGTAGAGATCCGCCGCAGCACGCAGCTTCGCCACACCGCCGGTTGTCAGGGCCTCTCTCGCGGACAGCTCGAACTGCACCACATCGACCTCGACCGGGCCTGCCACGTCCAGCACGACCTGTTCATCGCGGATCGACAACCGCCCGGGCTGAGGTGACCCGTTGCCGCTGACCGCGCGACGGGCCACGTAGAGCGTCTGATGAAGATTCCCGGCCGCCGCCAGGGGCTCCAGGTCAGGCCACAACCGGTCCAGGACATGGTCCCGATGACGACGCTGACCAGGTGCCAACGCGAGCATCGCCACCAGCGATTTCGCCTTCCGCAGCCGCCACCGGTCAGCCTCGACCTCGACCCCGTCCACGGTCACGGCGAACGATCCGAGCAGCTGGATCCGCCAGACCACACGGGTAGCCTCCACAGCCACTCAGATCCCTTCGTGCTGTCATCGGGACCCGCACACAGCACCTTCAGCGTCGCACCGCCACCCCTGCGCCGCAATCAAATCCTGTCGCGAAGCGGGTTAGGGATGAACGCCGAAACGCTGCGCAACTGGATCCGACAGCAGCAAGTCGACCTCGGGCAGGGTGACAGGGACCCTTCGTTCTGGTGCTGTCGGCCTGTTGGTGTGACGACACGCCGCTGGGGTGTAACGCGCGGGCGGGCACGACTGTCGGCGAGATCGTGTGAGTGCTCAAGTCGCCTCGACCCGCTGGGGACAGTCATGCCCGCGCTACGCACGCCGACTCATCCCATGACCACCACCGCGTTTACAGGAATCGTTCAGGAAGCACTGAAGATCACGCGACGATCAATAAG
>JBDTWM010000130.1:0-7745 GCA_040006675.1 Dermatophilaceae bacterium
CAGTAGGCGTCAGTAGGCGTCGAGGATGTCGATCACGAAGATCAGGACATCGTCGCCCTTGATCTTGCCGCCGCCCCCGCCCGAGGCGCCGTACCCATCCGCGGGCTGCACCACGAGCAGCAGCCGCGTGCCGACCGTCTGGCCCACGATGTGGGTGTCCCAGGCCTTGATGAGCTGCCCGACCCCGATGGGGAACTCCGCGTACGGCGGGTTGTTCTTGCCGGAATAGTCGAACGGGTTGCCCGGGTCGCGCCAGGTGACGCCGGTGTACGTGAACCGTACGGTCTGACCCTTGGCGACCTTCGGGCCGGTGCCGACGATCAGCGGCTGGGCCACGGTCTCCTTGATCGGGGTGGGGCTCGACACCGTGATCTTCGCCGGCTGCGTGACGTCGTCGGACACCTCGACCGTGGGCAACCCGGGCTTGGGGGCCACCGCGGTGCCCTGGGCCTGCGTGAGCCTCTGGCGCGTCGCGCGGACGTCGACCACAAACAGCAGCGCGTCGTCCATCGTCAGCCCAGCCGGGAGCTTGGAAGCGTCGAACATCTCAGGGGCCGGCAGCGCGATCAGCATCCGCACCCCGACCTTCTGCCCCCCGAACGCACTCTTGAACGCGCTCGGAGTGGTGGCGTCCCCCAGGGCCAGGGTCGAGCCTTCCTTAGTGAAAGATGAGCTGATCAGGTGCCCGTCGGTGCCTGCGTACATGCCGTGGGCGACGGTGAGGGAGGCGTCAGCGGGGATGTCCGCGCCGGTACCCGCGGTGATCACCCGATGCTGATCGCCGGAGGTACGAAACGGCTTGGTCGGCAGATCCAAGGCGGGGGCCGCGCTCGCGTCCGCGGCCGGTTTCACCGAGATCCCGGCGAATTCACTGCTCACCGACACGCTGCCGCTGCTGTCCGGGCCGCTGTCCGGGCTGTCTGCGCACCCGGCCAGCAGGACGGCAGGCAGCACAGCGAGGCTGAGCAGACGGAGCGATCTGGAGCGCACGGGTTCGACCTTTGCGTATGGGGATCCGGTGGATTCTCTGTGCGAACGACGATGCGCCACAGATGATGTGGCCCAGCTTAACCGCCCGTGCCGGGGGCCTGGGCGGCGCGCGTCGTGGCCGCAGCGTCCTCGATGGCGCGGATCAACTCGTCGACGCGCGGATCCTCCACGGCGAACGGATCATCCAGCACGACGGTCCGACCGAACTGCGAGGGGTCGAGGCGCAGGTGGGTCCAATCGACCTGGTGGTCGCGCCGGTGCCGACGGGCCGCCTCGACGAAGCGGCCCCGCAGACGTGCGCGGGTGGTCGCGGGCGGGTCGGTCACGGCGCGCGTGACCTGCTCCGGCGTCGTCCAACGCCGCAGCGCGCCGGCCGCCTCCAGCCTGGCCGCGAGCCCGCGCGCCGGGTCGATGTCGTGATACAGCAGGTCCAGGTAGGCCAGCCGCGGGTCGGCGGCGTCGCGCTCCAGGTCGAGACCGTTGCGCAGGGCGCTGCGGTCGAGCAGCGACCGCTTGGCGACCCAGTCGACGTGCTGGGATACCCGATCGGGCGCGCCCGCTTCCAGGGCGCGCAGCACCTCGTCCCACAGGTCCAGGACGATCACGTCCCAGCCGTGCGCGGGTCCGTGGGCGTCGACGTGCGCGCACGCGTACGCGTGGTAGGCCCGCTGAGCTTCCACCGGCGTAGCCCATCCGTCGTCTCTCGTCCGGTACGACGTCGCGCACGTGAGATCCCTGGAGATGGAGCGGATCGCCTGAGCGGGGTTGGCCGGGATCAGGCGGGGAGGCGAAGCCCCGGCCTCCAGGGCGCGCAGGACGAGATCGGTCGCCCCGACCTTGAGGAGAGTCGAGGACTCGGCGACGTTCGAATCACCCACGATGACGTGCAGACGCCGGAAGCGGGAGGGGTCGGCGTGCGGCTCGTCGCGGGTGTTGATCATGGGTCGGCTGCGGGTCGTCGCGCTGGACGCCACGTCCCACATGAGATCCGCGCGCTGGCTGAGGCAGTAGATCGCCGACCCGTCCGGCTCGCGCACGATCCGACCCGCACCGCAGAGCACCTGTCGGGTGACCAAGAACGCGGACACCCCGTCGGCGAGCACCCGCAGGTCGAGATCTCGCTCCACCAGGTAGTTCTCGTGGCAGCCGTAGGAGTTACCCATCGAGTCGACGTTGTTCTTGAGCAAGAAGACCTCGCCAGGGACTCCCTCGCGGGCCATCCGCCGCTGGGCGTGACCGACCAGCTCGTTCATGACGAGGGTGCCCGCGCGGTCCTGGGCGAGAAGGTCGGCCGGATGGTCGCACTCGGCCGTGGCGTACTCAGGGTGGTTGCCGACATCGAGGTAGAGACGCCCTCCGTTGGCCAGGAACACATTGCTGCTGTAGTACGTCCCCACGATCTCGGAGAAGAGGTGCCGCGCGACCTCATCGGGCGTGAGGGTCCGTCGGCCTTCGACGGTGCAGGCCACCCCGTACTCCGTTTCCAGACCCATCACGCGCCGTTCCACGTCACCGTCCCACCGCAACGGTCACGCGCCGACCAGCCGCAGGCGTCACTGGCCGCCCTTCTGCACGAAGGAACGCACGAACTCCTCCGCGTTCGATTCGAGCACGTCGTCGATGTCGTCCAGCACCGCGTCGATCCCCGCGTCGAGCTCGGCCTTGCGAACGGCGGCCTGCGGAGCGGGAACACCTGGATCGACGGGCGGCTCGGGGGCAGGGCGTTCGGTCTGGGGACGGATCTGCTCCTGCGGCATCGGGATCCTCCTGTGGGCGGTCGACTCCGCGCCAGCCTAGTCTCCGCCGCGCTCCCCCGGCCCTGCGGGCTCGGCCCGACCGGGCGCCGCCCCATGTCGGCGTCAGCCCAGTTCGTCGAGCAACGCCATCGCGTCGGGGCAGCGGTCGAGCAGGGCCTCGCTGTGCGCTTTGGTGCCGCGCCGCGGATCGAGCGTGACGAGCCGTCGGGGTCCGGTTCCCGGGCCGCCGTCGAACACCAAGGAATCCCACGAGGCCGACGTGAGCTGGGCTCCGTACCGGCGCACGCACTCCCCGCGGAACCAGGCCCGCGTGTCTTCCGGCGGCGTCGTGACGGCGGCCGCGACGAGATCCTGTGACACGAGCCGCTCCAGCGCCCCGCGCTCCTCCAGCCTCCGCGCGAGCCCCTTCCCGGCGCGGACATCGGACCACTGGATGTCGATCGCGACGAGGCGAGGATCGGACCAGTCGAGGCCGTGTCGCGCCCGGTACCCCTGCAGCAGAGCCAATTTGGCGACCCAATCGATCTGGGTCCGCGCGCTCATCACGTCGCTGCCGAGACGGGTGAGCAGGTCCTCCCAGCGGGACAGCACCTCGACCGTGTCGTGGTCGTCGGCGTCGCGCTCGCCTCGATCCAGATGGGCGCGCACGACCTCGTAATAGGCCCAGAGAATGTCGAGCCCGCGCAGGCGGCGCCCGTCCGCGGTCTCGACCGTGGTCCGCAACGTCGGGTCGTGGCTGAGGGCATGCATCGCGGCCAACGGGTCGGCGAGGCGCACGCCGGAGGCCCCGAACTCGTCAAGACCACCCGCCTCGATCATCTGCAGGACCAGGCTCGTCGCACCCATCCTGACCAGGCCGGCGACGTCGGCGAACGTCGCGTCCCCGACGATGACGTGCAGCCGGCGGTGCAGTTCGCGCTGCGCGTGCGGCTCGTCGCGCGTGTTGATGATCGGGCGACGGAGCGTGGTCTCCAGTCCCACGAGCGCTTCGAAGAAATCTGCGCGGGAGCTGATCTGGTAGCCCGGCTCGTCGCTGAACTGCCCGATCCCGACCCGGCCGGCGCCGCAGATCAGCGGGCGGGCGACGAAAAAACCGGTCAGGTCATCGACGATGCGCGAGAAGGGCGTCCCCCGTCGCACGAGGTAGTTCTCGTGGAACCCGTAGGAGGAACCCTTGCCGTCGGTGTTGTTCTTGTACAGCGCGACGGCAGGCCCGTGCCGCGGGTCGAACTCCGTTGCGTCCGGGGGCACGTCGCCGGCCAGCAGCTCCGCGGCCCGCGCCATGATCACCTCGCCCGCACGGTCCCAGATCACGGCGTCGCGGGGGGTCAGCGTCTCGGGGGCGGAGTACTCCGGGTGGGCGTGGTCCACGTAGAGACGCGCGCCGTTGCTCAGCACCACATTGGACACCGTGGGATCGGCGCCCCACTCGTCGGTGAGCTGGCTCGGATCGGCGGCGGCCCGCTCCTGCTGCCACCCCCGGGCATCGTCAAGCGGCGACTCGTCCAGGTAATCCCACCCGTGCGACACATGGTGCAGGCCGACGCTCTCCGCGTACCCTCGCACGACCCGCCCCGACAGCACCATCGCGTTCTCGTCGGGTCGGCCCGGCGCGAGCACCCCGTACTCCGTCTCCGTCCCCATCACGCGACATACGGCCATGAGGACACCGTACGGGTGAGGCGATGCCCGCGCTGCGTGCACAACCACTCCCGCCCCGCCGGCGCGCGAGCGGAGCCTGGCCCGTCGACGTCCTGCCTACAGTGGGTCCATGACCGATCAGACCCCGACGAACGTCCCCACCCGTTGGGCCGCCGCGGTGGCCGCGGGGCGCGCGGCCGGCGCGGTGCCCCGTGACGCCGGCGAGGAGTACGCGCACGCGATGACGCGGCGCCGGCTGGCCGCGAAAGCGGCGGGGCACCATCCCGACGGCGAGGCCCGGTTCGTCCACGACCTGGTGGGGCCGGCGGCGCGCGTCCTGGACGCCGGCTGCGGTACGGGGCGTGTCGCGATCGCTCTGGCTGAGCTGGGCCACCCGGTGGTGGGTGTGGACGCGGACCTGGCCATGGTGCGCGTGGCGGCCGACCAGGCGCCGCGCATCCCGTTCTGGCTCTCCGACCTGGCCGATCTCGACGTGCCCCAAGCGGTCGTCGGTGGCGGCTTCGACGCGGTCGTGATGGCGGGCAACGTCGTGCCGTACCTGGCTGAGGGCACCGTGGACGCGGTCGCCTCCCAGCTCGCGTTGGTGCTCCGTCCGGGCGGCCTCCTGATCGCCGGGTTCGGCATCCACCCCGAGCAGCTGCCCGCCGGGCTGCCGGTGACGCCGCTGGCCGAGTACGACGCCGCGTGCCGCGACGCAGGGCTGGAGCCGGTGGGACGTTCCGGGAGCTGGGACGGCGAGGAATGGCGGCCGGACTCCCCGTACGTCGTGGCCGTGCATCGACGCCCCGAACGGTCCGCGAAGGCTACGCGCAGGGGCTTGCGGGGGTTCTGGGGCCGGTGAGAAGACGCCCTCACGGGGTGCCGTCGAGCGCCTCCTGCACCAGGGCGGCATAGCGGTCCAAAAAGGCCCGCTGGTCCTCCGGCGAGGCACCATCGCGCAGACCGAGGGTCCGCAGCCCGAGCGCCAAGCCCACGAGGAGGCACGTGGCGGCGTCGACCCGCTGGCTGACCCCGGCTTCCTCGCCCAGGTGGACGCCCACGATCTGGTGGACCGTCGCGGCGAAACTGCGGCGTTCGACGGTCACGTCGGGCGACTGCCATGAGAGGAACACGCCCTGCGCCCAGGGGTCGCTCTCGCCGTCACGCAACCTGTGGGCCACTTGCTGCACGAGATGGACGCCCAAGCGGTCCCGCCCCACGTCGGGCTCCGCGGCGGCCGACACCGTCCGGGTCGCCGCGCCGTACAACGCGGCCTTGGAGCCGAACAGCTTCATGACGAGGGCGGGTGACACTCTGGCGGCGTCGGCGACGGACCGGACCGTCACACGTCCGTAACCGTGGTCGCGGAACAGCTGACCGGCGGCGGTGCGGATCCGTTCCCGCGTCGGCACCTGCATCATCACGTCCTTCCGACCTGCTCGTTTGAGGGAGCGGGCCTGCCACGCGCTAAAGGCGAGGATCGCCGCCGACGCATTTATCCCGGAGTTCTCCAGGTGTGAAGGTTATGGTACGCCGCGCCTACTGGCCGTGGTGCGTGGCCCACGGGGTGCAGGCCTATGCGGCGCCGCCATGGATATGCCGCCACGGATATGCTGATTCCACATCCCTCAGCCCTGACAAGGACCATCGTGCGCGATGTGATCGTGTTCTCCGGCTCCGCCCACGAAGCGTTGAGCCGGAGCATCTGCCGACACATGGGCGTACAACTGTCCGGGGCCGAGATCAAGCGGTTCAGCAACGACTGCGTGCAGGCCCAGCTCCTCGCCAACTGTCGACAGCGCGACGTGTACATCGTCCAGCCCCTCGTCCCTCCGACCCAGGATCACCTCGTCGAGCTACTCATGATGATCGACGCCGCCCGTGGGGCCTCGGCGTCGCAGATCACCGCAGTCATCCCGCACTACGCGTACGCCCGCTCCGACAAGAAGGACGCGTCCCGCATCTCCCTCGGGGCGCGCCTGGTCGCCGACCTGCTGGTGACCGCCGGCGTCAACCGCGTTCTCACGATGGCGTTGCACGCCCCGCAAGTGCACGGGTTCTTCTCGGTGCCCGTCGACCATCTCACCGCCATCGGTGTGCTCGCCGACCACTTCCGCGACCGCGACCTCACCGACCACGTCGTCGTGTCCCCCGATCTCGGCAACGCCAAGCAGGCCACGCTCTTCGCCCGCCTTCTCGGTCTTCCGGTCGCGGCCGGGAGCAAGCAGCGACTCGCGGACGACAAGGTGGTCATCGACTCGATCGTCGGCGACGTCGCGGGACGGCCGGCCATCGTGCTCGACGACGAGATCGCCACCGGCGGGTCGATCGTGGAACTCCTGCACAGGCTCGCCGATGAGGGCTGTCCGTCCGCGTCCGTCGTGTGCACGCACGGCCTCTTCGCCGGCCGGGCCGTCGAACGCCTGTCCAACCACCCGATGATTCGAGAGGTGCTCACCACGGACACCGTGCCGCGACCGGAGGGCTTCCCGCAGCTACAGGTGCGCTCGGTCGCGCGCCTGTTCGCCGAGGCCATCGCGCGCATTCACGTCGGAGAGTCGGTGTCGAGCTTGTTCGACGGCGTGGATCCGACCCACGCCCCGCCGCAACGCCAACTGCCGTTCCCCGAGGAGCACTGATGAGCCAGACCAGCCCCACCCCACGGCCCGCGGCGTCTTCCGTCGAGGGTGAGGCGGGTACGCGGACCGGGCCGGAGATCGGCGATGGGTCCCCTCGCGCTCACCGGACTCCCTGGGCCGCCTTGGGGCTCGACGCCGCCCTGGTCGTGCTCTTCGCGGGCCTTGGTCGCCTCAGCCACGACGAGGGCGTGACGTTCGGGGGACTGGCGGTGTCGGCCGCTCCGTTCCTCGCGGGCACGTTCGCCGGCTGGGCCATGCTCTTGTGGCGGGGCTGGGCGCGGCCGGCGTCGGTGCGCGGCGGCACGGTGGTGTGGCTGTCCACCGTGGTGATCGGGATGCTCGTGAGAGTAGTCGCGGGCACCGGGACCGCGTTCACGTTCGTCCTCGTAGCCCTCGCCGTGAACGCGCTGTTCCTGCTGGGGTGGCGGGCCCTCGGGCGACTGCTCGTCGGCCGCGCCGTCGCGTTCTGACGGGGGTCCCGTTCGCAGCGTGGCGAATGCGCGCAGGCCTGGCGCGTGGTCAGCGGGCCGCTCGGCGACCAGCAGCCGCGACGCGATCGGTCAAGATCTCAACGCCATGGTCCGGGCGTTGGTCAACGACTGGAGCGACCGCTGGCACCCTTTCGTGTGGATCAAGACTGCCGACGAGCTCCACGAGAAGGCCGGTGGTCAAACCATTTCACGCACGGATCGCAGGCATTCGCTGCGGAAGGTAGATG
>JBDTWM010000131.1:0-7586 GCA_040006675.1 Dermatophilaceae bacterium
GGGTCGGGTCCAGCTGGGTCGGGTTGCGGCGCGACGGGGAAGGGCTCATGCGGCATCGGCTCCATCGCGCAGGCTGCGTCCGGTCAGAGTCAGGAAGACGTCGTCGAGGGTGGGGTGGTCGGCGCTCGCCGCGAGGACCTGGACGCCGTGACGGTCCAGGTCGGACAGGAAGGCGGGCAGCCGCCGGGATGCGCCGCGCAGCCGTATGACGACGTCGCTCTCACCGTCGCCGGCGTCGTGGTGCTCGACGGTGTGTGGCTCGACAGTGTGGGGCTCGACAGCGCGACGCTCGGCATCGTGCCTGATCCCAACCCCTTGGTCGATCTCGAGGCGCTGGTCGATCTCGGCGGCCCGGTCCAGGGCGACGGCCAGGTCGTGGCTGGCGACGGTGACCTGCAGGCGGTCTCCGGCCAGGTCGTCCTTGAGGGCCTGCGGGGTGTCGTCGGCGATGATCTCGCCGTGGTCGATGATCACCACCCGTTCGGCCATCGCGTCGGCCTCGTCGAGGTAGTGGGTGGTCAGCACGATGGTGGTGCCGTACTGCTCGCGCAGGCCCTGGATGTGCTCCCACAGGTGGGCCCGGTTCTGCGGGTCCATCCCCGTGGTGGGCTCGTCGAGGAAGAGCAGGGCGGGCGCGTGGATCAGGCCGAGCGCGATGTCCAGGCGTCGCTGCTGGCCGCCGGAAAGCGTGCTGACCTTGCGACTGGCGAGCTCTTTCAAGTCGAGGACCTCGAGGAGGCGCTGGCCCTCGCGCGTCGCGGTGGCCCGGTCGAGCCCGTAGAAGCGGCCCTGCATGAGCAGCTCGTCCCTGACCCGGTAGTTGTGGCCCGCGCCGTTCTTCTGCCCGATGTAGCCGATCCGGGCCCGGACCTCGGCCGGGTTGGCGACGATGTCGGCACCCGCCACGGAGGCGGTCCCGGAACTCGGCGGCAGCAGGGTGGTGAGCATCCGCAGCGTGGTGGACTTGCCGGCCCCGTTAGGGCCGAGCAGGGCGACCAGCTCGCCCGGGCCTACGTGCAGGTCGAGGCCTTTGACGGCCTCGACGCGGGACGTGCCGGAGCCGAACGTCCGGCGCAACACGGTGGCATCGATCACGAGCTGTCCCCTGTCCCGTCGTGAGGCGGGTCGGCTTCGGCGCCTCCCCGACGTACGTCGCGTGAGAAGACGTTACTGTACGACGTACGGAGAAGGCAAGGCGTACGATGTACGGAATCGGCGGGACGGGTGACGAGGAGCCGACACCGGGTCGTGATCAGGGAGAATGACCAGATGCTCGACAACGTGGACGCCGATGAGGTTTCGCCCAAACTCGACGGTCAGGCCCTCGACGACGGTGAGGCGCCCGACGAGCGCGTAGCCCCCGGCGACAGAGAGGCCCGGCAGGCCTCCCAGCGGGTGGCGGCCCTGTTGTGGGACCCGCCCGCCCCCTCCGGTCGCGGGCCGCGCCCGAAGCTCGCCCTCGACGAGGTCGTCACCGCCGCGATCCGGCTCGCCGACGCCCACGGCTTCGACGCGTTGACCATGCGTGCCATCGCGCGTTCCCTGGGTGTGGCGACGATGTCGCTCTACACGTACCTGCCGGGCAAGGCCGAGCTCTTCGAGCTCATGATCGATCGGGCCTACGGCGGTCGGGAGCTCCCCGATCGCGACCTGCCGTGGCGAGCCCGGTACGAGTTTCACGTCCGCGAGGCGCTGGCCATGTACCGGCGCCATCCGTGGATGCTCCGGGCCAACCTCGCACGCCTGCCGGTGGGCCCGCACGTCCTCGACGTCTCCGAGGACCTGCTGCATGTCGGGCTGAGCGCCGGGCTGGACGCTGCGACCAGGGCCCGGATGGAGGAGCTCATCCAGGCCTACGTCTATGGGGTGGCGAGCAAGGAGCACTCCGACCAGGAGGAGGCTCGGCGCAGCGGCATGAGCGTGGACGAGTTCTGGGCCTCCCGCGCCGAGTTCTGGGACACGTACTTCGACCTGCATCGCTACCCGACCATGGTGAACACCTGGGAATCTGGGGTGTACGACAGCGACGCGGATGCGGAGGAGGAGGCGACCTTCGCCCTCGCGATCATCCTGGACGGCCTGGAACGCTTCGTCGCCAACGTCCATCAGGAGGATTGATGCGCAACACCCAGGTCGTCTTGACCAGCCGCCCGGTGGGGATCCCGCAGTCCGAGCATTTCGCGATCGTCACCGCCGATCTGCCCGAACTCGTCGACGGGCACTTCCGGGTGCACAACCAGGTGCTGTCCGTCGACCCCGCGATGCGCGGATGGACCAACGCCGCCCCCAACTACGCTCCGCCCGTCGGGCTCGGGGAGGTGATGCGCTCGTTCGCGGCCGGGGACGTCATCGAGTCCCGGCACGAGGACTACCCCGTGGGAACTCGGCTGGTCGGGATGTTCGGGTGGCAGGAGTACGCCCACGACAACGGCTCGCGCGTCACGCGCGTCGTCCCCGACGACGGACTGCCGCTCTCCCTGTCCCTGGGGGTCCTCGGCCTGACGGGGGCCACCGCCTGGCTCGGGCTGCTGGATCTGGGCCGTCCGCGTCCCGGGGATGTCGTGGCCGTGTCGACCGCGGCGGGCGCGGTGGGCTCGGTCGTCGGCCAGCTGGCCCAAGCGGCCGGGGCGCGCGCCGTGGGGATCACCGGGGGCGCGCGCAAGGTCGCGCTCTGCCGAGACGCGTTCGGCTTCGACGCGGCGGTCGACTACCGGTCCCCGAGCTTCGCCGAGGATCTGGCCGCGGCCGTTCCGGACGGCGTGGACGTCTACTTCGACAACACCGCCGGCGCGATCAGCGACGCCGTCAGCTCGCACCTGTCGGTCGGGGCGAGGATCGTGGTGTGCGGTACGGCGTCCGTGGCCAGCTGGGATCCGCCGCCGCTGGGCCCGCGCATCGAGCGGACCATCCTGGCCAAGAGGGTCCAGATGGCCGGCTTCCTCTTCTTCGACCACCAGCACCGCGCGCCGGAGGCGTGGCGACGCCTCGCCGAGCTGGTGAAGGCCGGCCGGCTGCGCTACCGGGAGGAGTTCCTCGACGGCCTGGCCGCGGCGCCGGATGCCATCGCCGGGCTCTACCGCGGCGAGAACCTCGGCAAGCGCCTCATCCGGCTCCGCTGACGGTCACCCGATGTCGTCGGCGACCTCGTCGACCCGCGGGTGTGACCGTGATCCAGCGCAGCGGTTGGGCGGTTCTGTGGGCCAGAAGGCAGCGGGTCAGCGGGTCAGATCGAGGGCCGCCCCGACGATGGCCTCCTCGTCGATGCCGTGCAGGTGGTATGCGTCGGACAGGGAGCTGGACTGCCCGTACGAGGTGACCCCGAGCGCCACCGAGGGGACTCCTTGGATCGCGCCCAGGAAGGACAGGGCGTGCGGGTGGCCGTCGAGGACGCTGACGATGCGGGCCTTCCCCTGGGCCGGGAACAGCCGCCGCGCCACGCCGGTCACCGCGCCGGTCAGCGGCGACGGCTCTCCACGCCAGTCCCGATGCAGCAGATCGGCGCTGGTCAGGCAGATGACGCCGGTGCCGATCCCGTACCCGCGAAGGCGCTCCGCCGCGGCCAGCACCTGCGGCAGCACCGCGCCCTGCCCGACCAGCGTGACCTCGTCCCGGTCCGGCACCCCGGCGAGGCGGTAGCCGCCCTCGGTGGCGTGTCGCCGGCGCCGCGCCAGCAACAGCTCGTCGGTCGGCAGCGCCGCCAGGGTCTGGTCGATCGAGCGGGTGCTCAGCCGGAAGTACGCCGACGTCCCGCCCTCGACGCCGACCCGGGCCATCGCGGCCAGCAGCGTCCACTCCAGGTCTTTGCCGAAGGCGGGCTCCCACGCGACGCATTCGGGCAGGCCGATGCCGATCGAGGGAGTGATCGTCGACTGGTGGGCGCCGCCCTCCGGGGCCAGGGTCACCCCCGACGGGGTGGCGACCAGGATCGACTGCCCCCCGGCGTATATCCCGAAGCGCCACGGCTCCAGCGCCCGCTCGACGAAGGGGTCGTAGATCGTGCCGAGGGGGATGAGCCGCTGCCCCCAGCGCGACCAGGCGGCGCCCAGCTCGCCGAGGAAAGACACCAGGTTGACCTCGGCGATCCCGAGCTCCATGTGCTGGCCGTTAGTGCCCTCGACCCAGCGCAGCAGCCGCTGGCGGTCGTCGTCGAACCAGTCGTGCCGGGGCACCGCTGACCACACGCCGGTGAGGTTGATCCAGCCGCCGAGGTTCGTGGAGGACGCGACGTCGGGGGAGCAGGTCACGACGCGGGCGGCGACCTCCGGGGTGGTGCGGGCCAGGTCGCGCAGGAAGCGGCCGAGGACGGCCTGGGTGGAGATGTGCTCGGCGTACGCGTACGGCATGGTTTCCGGCACCCTCAGCGCCGGCGGGGTCGCCTCGACCGGGCGCTCCAGCCGCCGCGCGGTCTGCGCGCACAGCTCGGCCGCGGCGGAGCCCGGCGGGAACCGGACCCAGGGGTCGGCGATGCTCATGCCCAGCCGGTCGGCCAGCGCGTCGACCTGGGCGGGGGTCAGCAGTGCCGAGTGGTTGCTGGGGTGCCCCTCCGTGGGCAGGCCGCGGCCCTTGATCGTGTACGCGAAGATCACCGTGGGCCGGTCGATGTCGACGGAGTCGAAAGCGTCGAGCAGCACGTCGAGATCGTGGCCGCCGAGATCCCGGACCAGGCCCGGCCACTGAGGCGTCGGGACGGCCTCGACGGCGGAGCGCAGCTCCGGTGAGGGATGCGGGCCCAGCAGGCGGGCCACGACGTCGTCGGCGGTGTCGGCGCGCAGGATGCGCTGGTACTCCCCGTTGGGCATCGCGGTGAGCCGTTCGCGCAGGTGCTCCCCGCCGAGGCGCGCGAAGGCGTCCTGGAGACGCCGACCCCACGGGAGGGTGATGACCTGCCAGCCGCTCGCCCCGAACATCCGCTCCAGGCGCTTGACCTGCACATCCGGTATGACCCGGTCCAGGGACTGGCGGTTGAGGTCCACCACCCACAGCAATTCCCCGAGCGAGGAGGTGTGCGGGTCGCCGAGGGCCTCCCAGATAGCGCCCTCGTCGAGCTCGGCGTCGCCCAGCAGACTGATGAAGCGTCCCGCCTCGGGCGTGTCCGGGAAGCGACTCGTGAGGTACCGGTGGGTGAGGGCCGCCCACAGGGCCGCCGTCGCGCCGATGGCGACGGACCCGGTGGAGAAGTCGACGGGGTCGGGATCCTTGAGCCGGCTGGGGTAGCTCTGCAGGCCGCCGAGCTGCCGGAAGCGGGAGAGGTACGCCGGGTCGAGGCGGCCCAGCAGGTAGTTGATGGCGTGCAGGACCGGCGAGGCGTGCGGTTTGACGGACACGCGGTCTTCGGCCCGCAGCTGCGTGAACCACAGCGCCACCATGATGTCGACCATCGAGGCCGAGCTCGCCTGGTGGCCGCCGGTCTTCACGCCGGAAACGCCCGGGCCCTGGCGGTTGGCTCCGTCGACGATCGCCGTGGCCAGCCAGAGGACCCGCTCGCTGATGGCGCGGAGCGTGTCGAGGTCGGCACGTCCTCCGGACCGTTCGTCGGTTCGCTCGTCGGCTTGGTCGTCGGCTTGGTCGTCGGTTCGGTTGTCGGGGCTGGTCATCTGGCCTCCCTATCGGTGCTGGCCACTTCTCGGGGGGTTCCCGCTCCCCGGCGTTCTTACTGCCCGTCGGAGCCGTTGACCTCGTCGCGCCAGGCGAGCCACTCGGGAAGGTGACTCAGGTCGAACGCCGGGCCGCCCACCCCCATCGTGAACAGTGTCGCGCCCAGCTCCCACAACGGGCGCCCCTCCGCCTCCGGGGTAGCCGGGGCGCGCCCCTCTCGACCGCGGCCGCCGACCCCGACCGAGACCTCGATCTCCGCCGGGTCGCGACCGATGGCCGCGCAGTGCCCCTGCAGCACCTCGAGCTTGTGAGCCAGCTCGGACTGGGCGAAGGTGTGCCAGATGTCGGCGTACTGCGCCACCAGCCGCAGCGTCTTCTTCTCCCCGCCTCCGCCGATGAGGATCGGGATGTGCCGAGACGGCGGCGGGTTGAGCCGTGCCAGGCGGGAAACCAGCCGTGGGAGCGCGTCGCGCAGAGCGTCCAGCCGGGACCCGACCGAGCCGAACTCGTACCCGTACTCGTCGTAATCCTTCTCGAACCAGCCGGCGCCGATCCCCAGGATCAACCGGCCGCCGCTGATGTGGTCGACGGTGCGCGCCATGTCGGCGAGGAGTTCCGGGTTGCGGTAGCTGTTGCACGTGACCAGCGGGCCGATCTGCACCCGCGAGGTCTGCTCGGCCCAGGCGCCCAACGTGGTCCAGCACTCGAAGTGCGAGCCGTCCGGATCGCCGTACAGCGGGAAGAAGTGGTCCCAGTTGAAGATGGCGTCGACACCGAGTTCTTCGGCGCGCTCGACGGCGCGGCGGAGGTCGGCGTACTCGCCGTGTTGGGGGTGGAGCTGCAGCCCGATCCGGACGGGACGGGAACCGACGGAGGTCATGGGACACGCTATCTCGGCGCGTGCCCGCGGGCGAGGCAGCGTCAGGCGGTGCGACGGGGCTGGCGGCTCCGCTCGTCACCTCCGCGCTGTTCAGAGCAGCGCCCGTCGCGGAGTTCTGGACGGCCCGTTTCTGAGGCGCTGTCACAACGGTTGTATGTGACAGCATGGACAGTTCTGACATACGCTGATGTCATGACAGACTGTGCAGTTTATCCGGTGAAGATCGGGCCGTCGTCGCGGGCGGTGATCCCAGCGCAGGTGCGTCAGCTCCTGGGTGTGCAGGAGGGCGACAGGATCGAGTTTGTCCTCGAAGGCGACCAAGTCCGTGTCGTCTCGGGCAAGTCTCGGATGGCAGCTGTCTGGGCGAAGAACCACGGCGGGGATGCGAGCGACTCGGCGCGCGACGTGCGTGAGCTGCGTATGCAGGACGGTGCGCTCGACGAGGCCAAGTGGGAGCGCACGCTGGGCCGTGAGGATGACGACAAGCGCACCGATGACGAGCTGGCGGCCGACCTTCTTGGTCAGCTGGGGGCGCTGTGAGCGGTACGGACATCTGCGTGGACTCGTCGACTCTGCTGACGTACGTCATGCAGGAGCAGCGTTGGCAGGCCGTCGGAACTCTCCTGGACGGCGCCGGCAACGTCGCGCTGCCGGCGCCTGGCCTCACCGAGGTCATCTCGGTGGCGCGACGCAAGGGGAACGTCGCCACCGGCCCGGAGATCGCCCGGGCGCTCGAGGCGCAGGGCGTGCATTTCGAGCCGCCGTCGACCGCCGACCTGATCGAGGCCGCCGACCTCTGGGAGATGTCTCAGGGGCACCCTGGCCCGAAGGGGCGGGACGGGCGCCCGGCACATCTGTCGATGGCCGACGCCCTCATCCTCGCCATCGCCCAGCGCATGGCGCGCCCCATCGTCACGCGGGACGCCTACTGGCACGACCTTTACGATCAGGGCCTGCTTACGTGCAAGGTCGTCCACTTCTGACACGGCGCGTACGGCGCCTCGCACTCGTGAGGAGTCTCGGAGCACCCAGCGGTAGCAAGGCACCAAGGAACTCGTTAATGAGGCTAAGGTCCACCGCCCTTAGTATGATTAGGCGTCTCTTAGAGAGG
>JBDTWM010000132.1:0-7581 GCA_040006675.1 Dermatophilaceae bacterium
GTCCGGCGCAGGCGCCCGCGGCCTGACCTCGACGGGCCGGCGGCCTGGTCTACAGTAGAAGTCGGCCCCCCGTGTGGTGGTACCTCTCCGAACTCCCCCAGGGCAGGAATGCAGCAAGGGTAGGTGAGCTCTTCCAGGTACGCGGGGGGTCCTCACGTCTTTGGTCAGCCGCTTGCCGCCCGCAGCTGGGCGTCCTCGGACGCTGCGGGCGGGGTAGCGCGCAGCCGGTAGCCGACGCCGCGCACGGCTTCGACCACCGAGGGGCCCCCGGCATTGACGATCTTGCGGCGTAGGCGGCTCACATGCACCTCGATCAGGTGGTCGTCGCCGGGCCAGTCGCCCCAGATCGCCCGCACGATCTCGGTGCGCGGCAGCACGCGCTGGCCGGAGGACAGCAAGAGACGCAGCAGCTCGAATTCTGTACGGGTGAGGTGCACCTCGACATCGCCCACGAACGCCCGGCGTGTGTCGGGGTCGATCGAGACGACCCCGACAGCCAGGACGCTGCTGCGCGCGTGGCCACGGCGGGCCGACAGGCCGGACGGGTTGCCGCGCGACGGGTCGGGACCGGCCTGGGCCCCGCTGTGCGCACCGCCGCCACTCGCCACGCCGCTACCCGCCACGGCGTCCGGTGGCGCCGGGCTCGCGATGCGGGAGCGCCTGGCCAGCGAGGTCAGTCGCGCGGCGAGCGCCCGCGTCGACGAGGGCCAGACGACGAAATCGTCGGCCCCGGAAGTGAAGGCGGCAACCTCCGCGAGTTCGTCGGCGCCGGGGGACAGGACCACGAACGGCACGTTGCTCAACGACCGGTGGAGCTGCGCGGCGGGGTTGCCGGGCAGTCGACGGTCGAGGAGGGCGACTCCTGGATGGTGGGGTCCGCAGGCCATGCGCGCCGACGTGACGTCGGGCACGGCCACACTGTGGAGCCCGTGTTCGCGTAGCCCAGCGGTCACCCGCCGGCGTGTCACCCGGTCCGGGGACACCACCAGGACCGTCATCCGCATACACCCCACCCCCACTGCTGTCCTGTCCGCGCCCGCTCGTCTCGGTCGGATACAGGCGGCTGGGTCCGTGAGCGACACGTGATTCTCCTCTCGAAGCCTAGAGCCGGACGGGCGTCCAGGGAAGCCCCGAGCCTGCGCGCCGCTCAGCGAGCGAGGGGTGATCGTTGTCCGCCCGGGCCGTTAAGGTCGCTGTCGTGAGCATCGCCCTGTACCGCCGCTACCGGCCGCAGACGTTCGCCGAGCTCATCGGTCAGGAACACGTCACGCAGCCGCTGATGCAAGCGCTCGCCACGGGGCGGGTGGGGCATGCATATCTCTTCAGCGGCCCCCGCGGCTGCGGCAAGACCACCAGCGCCCGGATCTTGGCCCGCTGCCTGAACTGCGAGCAGGGCCCGACGGCGACGCCGTGCGGCGAATGTCCTTCCTGCCAGGGACTCGCCACGGGCGGCCCCGGCACCGTCGACGTGATCGAGATCGACGCGGCCTCGCACGGGGGCGTGGACGACGCGCGAGACCTGCGCGAGAAGGCGTCGTACGGGCCGGCGCAGTCGCGGTTCAAGGTCTACATCATCGACGAAGCGCACATGGTCACCCCGCAAGGCTTCAACGCGCTGCTCAAGATCGTCGAGGAGCCGCCGGAGCACGTGAAGTTCATCTTTGCGACGACCGAGCCGGACAAGGTGATCGGGACGATCCGGTCGCGGACGCACCACTACCCGTTCCGGCTCGTGCCGCCGAGCCGACTGACCGACTATCTGGCGTCGATGTGCGAGCGGGAGGGCGTGGCCGTCGAGGCCGGCGTGCTCTCGTTCGTGGTGCGCGCGGGGGGAGGGTCGGTGCGCGACTCGCTGTCCGTGCTCGACCAGCTGATCGCGGGGTCGGGACCGGAAGGCCTGACGTACGCGGGCGCCGCCGCGCTGCTCGGTTTCACCGAGGGGGAGCTGCTCGACGCGACGGTGGAGGCGCTCGCGGTCGGCGACGGTGGGGCAGTGTTCCGGCAGGTCGACCGCGTGATCGAGACGGGCCATGACCCGCGGCGGTTCATCGAGGACCTGCTGGAGCGGTTCCGGGACCTGATCATCGTGGCGGCCTGCCCGGACAGCGCCGCGGCGGTGCTGCGGGGCGTGGCGGAGGACCAGCTCGACCGGATGCGCCAGCAGGCGGCGTCATACGGGCCGGGCGAGCTGTCCCGCTGTGCCGACATCGTGAACGCCGGGCTGAGCGAGCTGGCCGGGGCGACCTCACCGCGCCTGCAGCTCGAGCTGATCTGCGCCCGGCTGCTCCTGCCGGCGGCGTCGGGGGTCGGGGGGTACGCGGCGAGGCTCGACCGTCTGGAGCGACGCCTGGAGATGGGCGGCCCGGTGCCGACGGGTCCGAGAGCGGGTGCGCAGGGCGACGGGCGCGCGCAGAGCGCGGCATCGCCGGACATCGTGGACATCGTGGACATCGTGGACACGGAGGACGCCCAGACGGACCGAGACGAGCGGCGCGAGGCGATCCCGACGGGCGGCCCGCCTCCCGTCGCCTCTGGGGCGGTGCAGGGTCGCACGGCGGACCCCTCGCCCGGTGAGACTCACGAGCGGGCAGTCCCGTCGGGGGACACGCCCAGCCCGACCCCCCGGGGTGGTCTCGACACGGACGCGATCCGGCGCAGCTGGCCCGACGTCTTGGCGCGGATCTTCACGATCCGGCGCGTCACCTGGACGTTCCTGTCGGAGCACGCGCAGGTGTTGGAGTACGACGGGCAGCGCCTCGTCCTCGGCATCGCGACGGACGGGCTGGCGCGGACCTTCCACAGCGGCAATCACGCAGAGGTGGTGCGGCAGGCGCTGAGCGAGGCCCTGGGGGTCGACACCCGGATCGAGGGCGTGTCGATGTCCGCGGCCAGCCCGAGCGATAGCCGCGCCGGGGGAGAGCGTCAGAGCGCAGAGCGCCGCCGACCCGAGCGGGAGGTGCGCAGCGGGCCGGGAGGTGGGGGGCGTCCGGCTGGTCGAGGGCGTCCCCAGGGCCGGCGGCTCGGGAGTGAAGGCGGGGCCGGAGGACCCGCCGGCGACGTCCCGCCACCGTCCGACGCCGAGGCCCCTGACGACGACGATGCTCCACCACCACCGCAGGACGGGCCATCGCCGGATGCCCCACCGCCGGATGCGCCGCTGCAGGACAGTGCGCAGGACGGGCCGCCGCGGGCGCCCCGTCCACCCTCGGCGCCGCGCGGCACGCGACCGGATCCGGCTCAAGCGCGCGGCGCGACCGCGAGGCGCCCGCATCCGGCCACCGCCTCATCACCAGGAACAGGCTCACCAGGAACGACCGCGGGCGCGTACGGGGGCTTCACGGGATACTCGCGCATCGGCGAGCGCGGCTTCCCCGCGGGGGACGGCGCACAGCGCGACGACGACAGCGCGGGGGCCGACGAGTGGGCCGAGCCCGAGGGCCCGCGCGAGGAGCTGGCCGGTTTCGACATGCCGACGACCCGTGGCGAGAAGGCCCCGTCGGGGTTGGGTCCGTACGCCGAACCAGAGCCGGGTGGGACCGGGCTCGACTCCCAGACAGGCACATCCGCCCGCGCCGACGCCGTCGCAAGGATGACTTCGGGCGACGAGGACGACAAGGTG
This sequence comes from Dermatophilaceae bacterium, assembly GCA_040006675.1. Classification (GTDB taxonomy): domain Bacteria; phylum Actinomycetota; class Actinomycetes; order Actinomycetales; family Dermatophilaceae; genus Austwickia. Next base: position 3,620 of record JBDTWM010000132.1, read on the forward strand.
GGGGGCGGTGGGCCCCGGGCCGGAACCTCCGACGAACTCGGTGGCGCGAGTCGCGACGACGAAGACATCAGCGACCTCACGGCGGTCGGGCAACCGGTCATCGAGAGGGTCCTGGGCGGGGTCGTGATCGCCGACCAGCACATGGCCCCCGGCCCTTGACCGACTGGCCTCGGCCGCCGTGCGCGTCCCCGGATGTGGACGTGACCTGCGCAAGGGGCGGAGGCGCGGCTAGGCTGACCATCCGTGAAGGCCCCCCGGATCCCCCCCGACACGGCAGCGCGCCTCCAGGCGCTGAAGGCCGAGCAAGCGGAACGTCTCAGCGCCGTGAAAAACGTGCGGCTCCCCAAGGTGGAGGCCACCCGGTTCTACGAGACCACCCGCGCCGTCGCCGGCCCGGCGATTCGCGGGTTCGTCCGCGCGCAGGTGCGCGGTGCCGACCACGTCCCACTGGACGGGCCCGTGATCATCGCGAGCAACCACCGGTCCTTCTTCGACAGCCTCATCCTGCCCGCGACCTCGCCGCGGCCCATCACCTTCCTCGCCAAGGCCGAATATTTCACGGGCCGCGGCGTCATCGGCGCCGTGCGCCGCGCCTTCTTCACCGCGGTCGGCGCGATCCCGGTCGACCGCACGCAGACCCGCGCCGCGCAGATCTCGCTCGACATCGCCCTCGACGTGCTGCAGCGTGACGGCGCGTTCGGCATCTATCCGGAGGGCACACGCAGCCGGGACGGGCGGCTCTACCGGGGTCACACGGGTATCGGACATCTTGTCCTCGAATCCGGTGCGCCCGTCATCCCGGTCGCGTTGAAGGGCACCGAGCGGATCCAGCCGATCGGATCGCACATGATCCACCCGGCCAAGGTGCACATCGAGTTCGGTCCCGCCCTGCACCTGGCCGAGCGATTCGCGTCGATGCCGCGCGGCAAGGCCCGACGAGAGATCGCCGACGAGGTCATGGCCGCGATCCACGCCATGTCGGGCCAGGAGTTGGCGGGGGAATACAACGTCCGCCCTTCGCAACCAGATCGTTGAAACGGCCGTCAGCGCTGCCTTCGGTGATTGTCGGGGGAACGACGTAGGGTGTCGGATGTGTACGAAGGCGTGGTGCAGGACCTCATCGACGAACTCGGGCGGCTTCCCGGGATCGGTCCCAAGGGCGCCCAGCGCATCGCGTTCCACCTGCTCCAGACCGACGAGATCGACGTGCGGCGACTGGTGGACGCGCTCATCCAGGTAAAACAGCGCGTCCGATTCTGCGTGACATGCGGCAACATCGCCGAGGGCGAGCAGTGCCGGATCTGCACCGACCCGCGTCGCGACGACCGTTCGATCTGCGTCGTGGAGGAGCCGAAGGACGTCGTCGCGATCGAGCGCACCCGCGAGTTCCGCGGCCGCTACCACGTGCTGGGCGGCGCGATCAGCCCCATGGAGGGCGTCGGCCCGGACGACCTGCGGTTCACCGAGCTGTTCGCGCGGCTGTCGGACAGGTCCGTGGACGAGGTGATCATCGCGACCGACCCCAACCTGGAAGGCGAGGCGACCGCTGCATACCTGGCCAGACTTCTCGCGCCCCTCGCCCTGCGGGTCACCCGGCTGGCATCCGGCCTGCCGGTGGGGGGCGACCTGGAGTACGCCGACGAGGTGACCCTCGGCCGAGCCTTTGAAGGGAGGCGACTGCTCAATGCCTGACAGCACACGACCTGACAGCGCGATCGACAGCACGACTGACAGCACGACGGAGACGATCGAGGTGCTGCTGGGGGAGACGAGAGAGCAGGTGGACGCCGACCTGGCGCTGCTGTGCGAGGAGACGGCGGCGGAGGCGCGGCAGTTCCTCGCGGTGGTCCGCGGGGTCGGCAAGGGGGAGTCACCCGACCAGGCCATTCCTCTCCTGCTGCTCGCCACCTCCCAGATTCTCGTCACGGGCGCGAGGCTCGGCGCCATCACCGATGTGGTGCCGGCCGAGCAGTTCGAGCCCGACCTGGGCGACGATGTCGACGTCGAGGGACTGCGCCACTCGCTCGGGGCACTGCTGACCGGTCTGGACGACTACCTCGAGGTCGTCGACCCCATGACCAGCGGCGACGTCACCGCGGCCACCCTGTCCGGGACCCTTACCGAGGTCGCGGCCGCACTCGTGCACGGACTTCGCCACCACGCGGACGGTCGGGTGAGCGAGGCGCTGTGGTGGTGGCAGTTCAGCTACCTGTCGAGCTGGGGCGCTCTGGCCGCCGGGGCGCTCCGGGCCCTGCACTCGATCGTGTCTCACATTCGCCTCGACGCCGACGAAGACATCGTGGCGGAGGCGGAGTTCGACGCGCTGTACGGCTGATTTCGCCGCGCGGCGACACCGCGGGACGGGGTCGATTCCGCTAACCCATGTCCGCTAACCCATGTCCGCTAACCGAGTCCGCCCACGAGGGCCGGGCCGGTCAGAGCCGGGGTAGGCGTCGCAGCGGCGTGTGCAGCTCGGCCATCGCTGCCCAGGACTCCTCGACGATCGCGGACAGCCACTCTGTTCCCGACGCCGCCACTTCACGGTCCAGACCCTGGACGGCCGTGATGTAGTCAATCCCCGAGCCGGCCGCCTCGCGTAGCGCGGAGCGCAACGCCGACGGAGGGTTCGCGGCCACCCCGACGGCCGGTGCGTCCGCGCCCCTGCCTTCGAACACCGCGCACATCGGCCCGATGCGATCCGCGAGTGCGGCCCGGTCCGCATCGTCCGGCCGTATCCGGGCGACGAGCCGCCGGAGCCTGTTCAGCCGCTCGACCTGGGCCGACGCCAGCACCTGCACCGCGCCCTCGAAAACCAGCTCACCGAGCGGTTGCGCCGCGAAGAACGGCGCCCGCACATGCTCGTACCAGGCGCGCAACGCGCGGAGCTGAGCGACGTACGCGACGTTCTTGCCGAGCAACCGGTTGAGGTTGCGGTAGTCGTCGGCCACGAACGGCGCCTGCATCGTCGGAGGGGGCCCCACGATGATGAGCTGGCCCGGCTGCGGCACATCGCTGCGCAGCACGGAACCGGCGGCGACCACGGTGCCGTACGCGACCTGCACCGGCCCGACCGTCCCGCCCTGCCCGCCGAGGAAGATCGGCGCCTGGTCGAGCATGACACCCCGCGCCACGTCCCCGAACAGCGACGGGGTCGCCTTGTCGCCAGCGGGGGTGAAATTGAAGTGGATGTAAGACGAGCCGACCTCAGAGTGGTCCTTGCGGCTGCGGCCGCCGGCCATGAGGCAGTCGCAGAAGTTGATGAGGGAACCGAGCGTCACGAACGGGAACAGGATGGTCTGCTTCAGCCCGACGCAGTGGGCGCCGCCGGCCTCCTCCTCCACCAGGCATCCCTCACGGACGTGATGGCCAAGACCCATGTTGGACCCGGCGAGGAAGACGGCCTGGGCGGCGAAGCCCCCCTTGAGTTCGACGTGTGGCCCGAGCCTGCAGTCCAGCATGGTGACCGGACCCTCCCGCCCGAGTTCGCAGCCCGCGGAGATCACCGTCGTCGCCCCCGCGAGTCGCGTGCCCTGGTGCAGGGTCACACCGTCCCCGCTGATCCGGTCCACCTCGACGTCGTCGGCGATGTCCACCGCGTACGGGTTGGGGATCGCCACCCCCTTGGCCAGCAACTGCTCGACGATGTGCGCCCCGCGCGGTGCCTGCATGCCCTGCTCCTGCTCGCCGGAATCAACCTGTCGTGTCTGATTATGCGGGACCGATGACGCTGGACCGATGACGCTGGACCGATGACGCTGGACCGATGACGCGGGGAGAGGGTCAGGCGATCCGGGTGCCGCGTGGGAGAGTCCGCACAGGGGCGCGTAGGCGGCGTACGGCGATGAGGGTGCCGCCGACGGTCGCGACGAGGTACGTCACGAACCCGATCGGCCAGATGGCTCCGCCCCGCATCTGTCCCGCAGTGCCGGTCGGGCCGGTGGAGTCCGTCGGGCCGGTGGAGT
>JBDTWM010000133.1:0-7567 GCA_040006675.1 Dermatophilaceae bacterium
CGACGGCGGCGAGGCGGACCGATCCGAGGCGACTCAGGCCGACGGCGGCGAGGAGAAGTGACGCGTGCCGCGGCCGCCGGATGAGCTTGTCGGTGACGGAATCCTCCTGGTGGACAAGCCGGGAGGTTTGACCAGCCATGACGTGGTCGCTCGGTGTCGACGGATCTGCGGCACGCGCAAGGTCGGTCACGCGGGCACGCTGGACCCGATGGCCACCGGGCTCCTGGTGGTGGGGGTCAACCGCGCCACGCGGCTGCTGACGTTCCTCGTGGGCTGCGATAAGAGGTACGAGGCGACCATCCGTCTGGGTTGCGACACCACCACCGACGACGCGGACGGTGATGTACTTTCCATCGCCGATACCTCGTCCTTGCGGGACGACGAGATCGACACGGCCGTCGCGTCGCTTCGCGGCGACATCGCGCAGGTGCCGAGCGCGGTCAGCGCGATCAAGGTCGACGGGGTGCGCGCCCACGCGCGGGTGCGGGCCGGCGAGAAGGTCGAGCTCGCCGCGCGTCAGGTGCGCGTGCACCGGTTCGAGGTGCTCGCTCGACGCGACGTTGCGACAGAGGGCGGGCCGGCAGCCGGCGGGGCGGCCACGGAGCGCCGACAGATCGATCTTGATGTCGTCGTCGACGTGTCGTCAGGGACATACGTGCGCGCGTTGGCCCGGGACCTGGGGGAGAGACTCGGGGTCGGGGGGCATCTGACCGCCCTCCGACGCACGCGGGTAGGACGGTTCGACGTCGCGCGGGCCGCGACGTTGCCCCTCCTGGAGCAATGCCGCGCCGAGGCAGCGCCGGGGACCTCCGGGCTGCCGCTGGTGGATCTGGCCCATGCTGCCGCGGCGGCGATGCCCACGTGGTCGCTCGATGCGGAGGCGGCGCGTCTGTTGGGCCACGGCGTACGGCTCCCCGCCCCGCACCTGGGGTTCAGCGGACCGGTCGCGGCCTGCGACCCTGCCGGCGCTCTGATCGCGGTCGTCGAGGAGGCAGGAGCGCGCGTGGACGTCCGCGCGGTGTTCGCGGGTCGTGAGCGCGGTTGACCAAAGTTGGGTAAAGGATGTCTGGGCCGCCTAGCGATGTCTGGGTGTTGACGTAACCCCTGTTATCGTCTGGCTCATGGAGCAGGACGAGATCGAGGCATTCTGGGCGGATGCGAGGCTGCGCGTCCGGCTGTCACGCGTCTCGGGCTCCAGCGGCCCGCTCGAGCTCGACCCTGTGCCTCCGCTCGCCTGGGCCTTCGGGGGCTCTCCAGAACAGGCAGACGAACTGCTCGACCTCGTCCTGAACGGGCTCAAGACCGCGACGGCGTCCGCGCTGTGGGACTACGAGTTCGAGAGTGAGTCGTTGCCGGAGGTCGGCTCGCTCGCCATCATCCTCGACGGCGACGGCCACCCGCGCGCGCTCATCGAAACGACCGGCGTGCAGATCGTCGCGTTCAATGAGGTCGGCCCGGAGCACATCGTGGCGGAGGCCGAGGGAGATCTGTCAGTGCAGCACTGGCGCGAGGTGCATGAGTGGTGGTTCCGAGAGAACTCGTCGAACCCGCAAGGATTCGCGGACGCGATGCCCGTCGTTCTCCAGCGTTTTCGCGTGATCTTCCCCTTCGGTTCGAAACGCGGCCAGGTCGGGCACTGACGCCGCGGCTGGTCGCGCTCACCGACGCCCCCGTCGCCGTCGCTAGAGTGTCGACGTGCAGCGATGGAACGCCCTCGACGACATCCCGCCCGGTCTGCCACCGTGCGTGGTCACGCTGGGGAACTTCGACGGCGTCCACCGCGGGCATCGCGTCGTACTCGGCGAGGTCGTCGGCTGCGCCGCCGAACTCGCCCTGATGTCCGTCGCGGTGACCTTCGAGCCGCACCCTCTGGCGGTTCTGCGGCCGGAGGCGGCTCCGCCGCAGCTGGTCTCCCTCGAGCAGCGGTTGGCGTTGCTCGCCGCGTCAGGGCTCGACGCTGTGCTGGTGATGGAGTTCACCCAGGAGCTCGCGTCCTGGTCTCCGCGGCGCTTCGTCTCCGAGGTGTTCGTGAACGCGCTGCACGCCCGGCTCGTGGTCGTCGGCCAAGACACCCGGTTCGGAGTGCGCAACTCTGGCGACGTCAGCAAACTCCACCAGCTCGGCGACGAACTGGGCTTCGAAGTGCAGGTCGTGCGCGATCAGGGCGATGCGCCCCACGCAGAGCAGGCGACGCGCTGGTCGTCCTCGCGAGTGCGATCGCTCATCCTGGCCGGCGATGTCACCGCCGCCGCGCGGATCCTCGGCCGTTCGCACCGGGTGGCGGGGCAGGTTGTCCACGGCGACCATCGAGGACGCGAACTCGGCTTCCCCACCGCGAATCTTGAACGGGACGTGTCGGGCCTGGTCCCGTCGGACGGCGTCTACGCGGGATGGTTGGTCCGAGACGAGCTGTCGGACGACGACCCGCTGCGCCGCCTGCCGGCCGCGATCTCCATCGGGACCAACCCGACGTTTGACGGGACGAGCCGCCGCGTCGAGGCCTATGTCCTTGACCGCGACGATCTTGACCTCTACGACGCGTACGTGAGCGTGGAGTTCGTGGAGCGGCTGCGGCCCACCCTGCGATTCGACGGGATCGAGGCCCTCCTGGAGACGATGCGAGGCGACGTGGCGCGCACCCGCGAGATCCTGGATCTGCCCGCTGGTCCTGCCGTCGCCCGCCCGTGAGGTCGCGACCAGGCCGGCGCGCCGTGTCAGCAATGCTCGCCTAGCCTGGACCCATGCGTGGACTGTCCCGTTTTGCCGACCTGGAGCCGCTCCTGGAGCGCGTCGCCAAACCCATCCAGTACGTCGGCGGCGAACTGAACTCTCGGCCGAAGAACTGGCACTGCGGCGGCTTTGCGGACGACGCCCGACCGGACGACGCCCGACCGGACGACGCCCGACCGGACGACGCCCGCGCCGCCGAGGACACGGCGCTACGGCGGGAACGCACCGTTCGATGGGTGCTCATGTACCCCGACGCGTACGAGGTGGGGCTGCCGAATCAGGGCGTCATGATCCTGTACGAGGTGCTCAACGAACTGCCTGACGCGCTCGCTGAACGCGCGTACTGCCCGTGGTCAGACCTCGCGGCGTTGCTGCGTGAGCACGAGGTGCCGTTGCTGACCGTCGACTCCCACCGGGCGATCCGGGAGTTCGACATCCTCGGCGTCAGCTTCCCGACCGAGCTCAACTACACCAACCTGCTGGAGGCGCTCGACCTCGCGGGCATCCCGCTACTCGCCGCCGACCGCGGCCCGGACGACCCGTTCGTCATCGCCGGGGGGCACGCGAGCTTCAACCCCGAGCCGGTCGCCGATTTCATCGACGCGGCCGTGATCGGTGATGGCGAGGAGGCGGTGCTGCGGGTCACGGACCTGGTGCGCCGCTGGAAGGAGGAAGATCGCCCCGGCGGACGGGCCGAGCTGCTCCTGCGGCTCGCCGCCTCGCGGGTCGCCTATGTGCCCTCGCTGTACGAGGTCAGCTATCGCCCCGACGGGCATCTCGAAGCTGTCCGGCCCATCGCAGATTGCGTACCGGATCGCGTCGCCAAGCACACCGTGATGGACCTCGACGACTGGCCGTACCCGAAGACGCCGCTGGTCCCGCTCGCCGAGACCGTGCACGAGCGCATGAGCGTGGAGATCTTCCGCGGCTGCACCCGAGGCTGCCGCTTCTGTCAGGCCGGGATGATCACGCGGCCGGTGCGGGAGCGCTCGATCACCGGCGTCGGCCAGATGGTTGCGCAGGGTCTGGCCGCGACAGGCTACGAGGAAGTCGGACTGCTGTCGCTGTCCAGCGCCGACCACTCCGAGATCCAACAGATCGCCAGGGGATTGGCCGACCGGTACGAGGAGAGCCGCACCAGCCTGTCCCTGCCGAGCACCCGGGTCGACGCGTTCAACATCGACCTCGCGAACGAGCTGACGCGCGGCGGACGCCGCTCAGGGCTCACGTTCGCCCCCGAGGGCGGCAGCGAGCGGCTCCGCCGGGTCATCAACAAGCAGGTCTCCGAACAGGATCTGATCGACACGGTGGCGGCGGCGTTCGCCGCCGGTTGGCGCCAGGTGAAGCTGTACTTCATGTGCGGCCTGCCGACCGAGACCGACGAGGATGTGCTCGGCATCGCCGAGCTGGCCCGGCGCGTCATCGACACCGGCCGTGCAGTGAGCGGGCGCCGCGACGTCCGCTGCACGGTGTCGATCGGCGGGTTTGTCCCCAAGCCGCACACGCCGTTCCAGTGGGCCGGACAGCTGTCGGCCGCGGCCACGGACGAGCGGCTGCGGCTGCTGCGGGGGGCGCTGCACCGTGACCGGAGGTACGGCTCGGCGATCGGGTTGCGGTATCACGACGGCGAGCCGGGCATCGTCGAAGGGCTGCTGTCCCGTGGTGACCGGCGGGTCGGCGCGGTCATCGAGGCCGTGTGGCGCGATGGCGGCCATTTCGACGGATGGAGCGAGCACTTCTCGTACGAGCGGTGGATGCGCTGCGCCGGCGCCGTGTTCGCGGACCTGCGGGAGCGATACGGGTGGCAGCTCGACGTCGACTGGTACACCACCCGGGAGCGCGACCGCGACGAGGTCCTGCCGTGGGACCACGTGGATTCCGGCCTCGACAAGGACTGGCTGTGGGAGGACTGGCAGGCCGCGCTCGGCGAGGGCGAGCAGGAGGACTGCCGCTGGGAGGGCTGTTTCGACTGCGGCGTGTGTCACGAGTTCGGGACGGCGATCCAGATCGGCCCGACGGGGCGCACGCTGCCGCCGCTCACGCTCGCCCCAGGGCCACTGAGCGCTCACCCGTGAGGTCAGCGCATGCCGCCGTTCACGTACAGGGTCTGGCCCGTGACGTACGAGGCCGCGTTGCTCGCGAGGAACGCGATCACTGACGCGACTTCCTCAGGCTTGCCGACGCGCCCGAGCGGGATGCGCGACGATGCGGACTTCTGGTGCTCCTCGAACGAACTGCCGGACCGCTGCGCGGTGGCGGCTGTCATGGACGTCGCGATGTACCCGGGAGCGACCGCGTTCACGGTGATCCCGAATCGGCCGAGTTCCTGGGCCAGCGTGGCGGTCAGGCCCTGAATGCCCGCTTTGGCGGCGGCGTAGTTGGCCTGCCCCGCGTTGCCGAGCGCGGACTGGCTGGACAGGTTCACGATCCGGCCGTGGCCGCTGGTGACCATGTGCGCCTGGGCCGCGCGGGAGCAGTAGTACGCGCTGGTCAGGTTGGTGGTCAGCACCGTGTGCCAATCATTGACATCCATCTTGAAGATGAGGTTGTCCCGGGTCAGGCCCGCGTTGTTGACGAGGATGTCGATACCGCCGAACTCGTCGATGATCTCGTCGAAGACCCTCTGCACGCCCTGCTCGTCGGTCACGTCGCAGGCCCAGGCCTTCGCGCTGCCGCCGGACGCTGCGACGTGGGGGTCTTGACCGATATCCCGGACGGCCTGCTCCGCACGTTCGACGTTGAGGTCCAGCACCGCGACCGTGGCGCCCTCCGCGGCGAACTCGCGTGCGGTTGCCTCGCCGATGCCCTGCGCCGCGCCGGTCACGATGACGCGCTTGCCGATGAAACGGGAACTCATGTCACTCCTCGGATGATCGTCCGCCCTCGACGACCCATTTACCGACCGACTGTTCGGACGGTATTAGCGACGCCGGAGTGATTGTTTCATGGACGGTGGGAGCTCCGGAGTCCCGCGGCGGTGGGGTCGATCACAACGACGGTGCGTAATGTGCGGGCCATGGCTAGACAGCGTGTCCCGCCCGGCCCTCCGGCACCGCCACCCGTCCAGCGCCTGCGGCTGCGCTACGCCAAACGGGGCCGCCTGCGGTTCTCCTCGACCCGCGACTTCCAGCGTGCCCTGGAGAGGGCGGTACGGCGAGCCCGTCTGCCGATGGCCTTCTCGTCAGGATTCCACCCCCACCCCAAGATCAGCTACGCGAACGCGGCCCCCACCGGCACGGCGAGCGAGGCGGAGTATGTGGAGATCGGCCTCGTCCAGCGGATGGATCCTCGGACGGTGCGGGAGGTGCTCGACGAGGCGCTGCCCGACGGCTTGGACGTGCTCGAGGTGGTGGAAGCGGGCCCGGGAAGTCTCGCGGAACCTCTGGAGGCCAGCGCCTGGCAGGTGGAGTTCGGCTGCGAGGCTGCGGCGACCCGTCCCACCGTAGGCCTGCTCACAGCACTGCGACGAGCGTGCGAGGAGTACCTCGCCCTCGATGTGGCCGAGGTGACACGGACCGTCAAGGGTGCGCCGCGCACGTTCGACACGCGCGCCGCGGTCGTGCGCCTAGCGGTCCTGGACGTCCCGGATGGTTCTGAGCCGTGGGCGGATCCGAGCTCAGACCCAGGGCTGTGGGTTGACGCCACGGGCGGGTCGTCGCTCACCTGTGCGATACTGCACATGGTCGTACGGAACACCACGCCGGCCGTACGCCCCGATGACATCCTCACCGCGCTGCGCAGGTTCACGGCCTTGGATTTCGTCGCGTCCCTGCGGGTGACGCGGCTGGCTCAGGGGCCGCTCAACGCAGATGCGACGGTGGCCGACCCCTGGCCGCCGCAAAGTGAGGTCACCGGCGCCCGGGATGGTGACGCGCCAACGCGAGCCGACCCGGACGTAACGACATGACTTCCGTCGTGTCTCGCGCCATCGCGGGGCACGCCGATGAGCAACGTCACGCGGCGACGCGGGAACCCTCCCGGGCGTGGGCGGCGCGGCGTGCGCGCGGGAAGGACGCCCGATGGACGCCCAAGACGACACAAACGACACAAACGACACACCACCTACCGACGCGAACGGTTCACCCCCTACCGACGCGGTCCAGGCGTCCCAGGTCGTAGACACCGACGCGTCTCCCGACAGCGCGCTGACACCGAAACCGGCCCGCACCCGGGCGCCGCGAAAGCGCGCGACCCGCGCGGCGGCAGCGGCTTCGCCGCCGGCGGAGGAACAGAGCGGCACCGCGGCGCCCGCCGACGAGTCGGCCGCCGCCCCTGAGCCGGCCGGCCGCGCGCGAGGGGCGGCGCGGGGCGAGACCCCAGACAACGCGCCCGCGGACGACGATGCCGAGTCCGACGCGCAGACCCGCACCACTTCCAGCTCCCGCCGGCCCCCCCGCCAGCGGGCCGCGCGCCGAAAGACCGCCAGCCCCTTTGCGCTGGCCGAAGCCGACCCCGCACAGGCGGCGTCTGCTGACGTGTCAGACGTAGGGCCGAGCGACTCGCGAGAGGCGACGGTGTCCGACCTCGACATCGCGGTCCTCGGCGAGGACCAGGCGCGTGACCTGATCGCCCAGAGCGGGCTCGACGACACCGACGACGCGCCGGCCGCGCCCTTCTTCGGGCTCGTCTTCCAGGCCCCGACCATCACAGCACCCCCGCGCCGCCGACGCGCGAGCACCCGCCCCGCGGTCGATACCGATACTGATACCGACGTCGAGGTCGTCGACGGCGGCGACGCCGAGGCGGGGGACGTGGCCGACACCGACGCTGTCGGCGATCCGGCGGATGGCGACGACGCCCGCCGCACGCGCCGCCGCCGCGGAGGCAAGGGCCGTCG
>JBDTWM010000134.1:0-7431 GCA_040006675.1 Dermatophilaceae bacterium
CGGCCTGCGCGGGCTCTTGCTCCGGAGGGGGCGGCGGGGCGGCCTGCGCGGGCTCTTGCTCCGGAGGGGGCGGCGGGGCGGCCTGCGCGGGCTCCTGCTGTGGAGGCTGCGGTGCCGCGGGCGGTACGGGTGAGGGGTGGGCGCCCATCGCCGGAACGCGCTCTTGCTCGTGAGTCGCCTGGGCGGCGGGCGCGGAGGCCTCGCCGTAGTCCATGCCCAGGAACCGCTTGGTGTCTTCGGAGAACACCTCGACACCGTCACAGTCGTACATCGCGGACGCGATCCGCACGGCGTCGCCCGCGCGCTCCCCGTGCGGGTCGGGGGCTCCGTGGAAGTCGATCATTGCCTCGCAGCGGGACAGCCAGCGGCGGCGGGCACCCTCGGGCAGGTACGTCGCGTACATCTCGGCGACCCCCTCGGCCTCTTCGAACCAGAAGGAGAAGACGTATCCGTCCACGTCCAGGTCGAGGCGCAGCGGCCGGGCGACGACCGCGCCGTCGGGGAACAGGGCGCTCAACGCCTCCGTGAGCGACTCCTTGTCCAGGCCCGCGTCCGGCTGGACGAAGACCATGTGGGGGTAGCTGTTCCGGGCCATGAGGCCATCCTCGCCCATGGCGGGACGGTAGGTTGGGCAGGACGGGCGCCCTCTCATCGGGCACCTCATCGGGCACATACGGGCATCGCGCGACAGGCCAGCCCTCGAAGGACAGCCAGGCAAAGACAGGCGGAGGAAGCATGACCAGCTTGCAGATCGTGTGGACCAAGACCGACGAGGCGCCGGCCCTGGCGACGTACTCGTTCCTGCCCATCGTGCAGGCATTCACCGCCGCGGCCGGGGTCGAGGTCGTGACCAGCGACATCTCGCTGGCGTCGCGCATCCTCGCGCAGTTCCCGGACCGGTTGAGCGATGAGCAGAAGGTGCCCGACAACCTGTCTGCGCTGGGTGCGCTCACCCAGGAGCCGACCGCCAACATCGTCAAACTGCCCAACATCTCCGCGTCGGTGCCGCAGCTGAAGTCCGCGATCGCCGAGCTGCAGGAGAAGGGCTACCCGGTCCCGGACTATCCGGAAACGCCGGAGTCCGAGCAGGAGAAGGAGATTCACACGAGGTACTCCAGGTGCCTCGGTTCGGCGGTGAACCCGGTTCTGCGCGAAGGCAACTCGGACCGTCGTGCCCCGCTGTCGGTTAAGAACTTCGTCAGGAAGCACCCGCACAAACTCGGTGCGTGGAGTACCGACAACAGGGCGCGCGTGACGTCGATGAGTTCCGGCGACTTCTATGGCAACGAGCAGGCCGTCGTCATGGATTCCGATGACACGCTCGCGATCGAACTCGAATCCTCATCCGGCACCAGGATGCTCAAGGACGACGTCACCGTGCTCGCGGGCGAGATCGTGGACGGGACGTTCATGAGCGCGCAGGCGCTCAAGGCCTTCTACGGCGAGCAGATCGAGGCCGCCAGAGCCGAAGGCCTGCTGCTCAGCCTGCACCTCAAGGCCACGATGATGAAGGTCTCCGACCCGGTCATGTTCGGCTACGCGGTCCAAGCCTTCTACGCGGACGTGTTCGCCCAGTACGCCGGCGAGCTGGAGTCTCTCGGCGTCAACCCGAGCCTGGGCCTGGGCGACCTCCTGGCCCGCCTTCAGGAGCTACCCGCGGACAAGAAGGCGCAGATCGAGGCCGCGATTGCCGCGCAATACGACTCGCGGCCCGCGATCGCGATGGTGGACTCCGCCCGCGGCATCACCAACCTCCACGTCCCGAGCGACGTCATCGTCGACGCGTCGATGCCGGTCGTCATCCGCGACTCGGGTCAGATGTGGAACAAGGATGGCGCGCTGCAGCAGACCCTCGCGATGGTGCCCGACCGCTGCTACGGCCCGATGTACGCCACGGTTCTGGACGACTGCCGCGCGAACGGTGCGCTCGACCCGGCCACGATGGGCGACGTGCCCAACGTTGGTCTGATGGCGCAAAAGGCGGAGGAGTACGGATCGCATCCGACGACCTTCGTCATCGACGCGGACGGCACGGTCCGGGTCAAGAAGGGCGACGGCACCGTCCTCATGGAACACCAGGTCGCCCAGGGCGACATCTGGCGCATGTCGCGGGCGCGGGACATCCCGATCCGAGACTGGGTGAAACTGGCGGTGACGCGCGCTCGCCTCACCGGCACGCCGGCATGCTTCTTCCTCGACTCCGCGCGCGCGCACGACCGCAACGTCATCGCGAAGGTCGAGCGGTACCTGCAGGATCACGACACCTCTGGTCTGGACCTGCAGATCAAGGAACCGGTCGAGGCGATGAACTACTGCCTGGAGCGCATCCGCCGCGGCGAAGACACCATCTCCGTGACCGGCAACGTGCTGCGCGACTACCTGACGGACCTGTTCCCGATTCTTGAGCTTGGCACCAGCGCCAAGATGCTCTCGGTGGTGCCGCTGCTCGCGGGGGGCGGCCTGTTCGAGACCGGCGCCGGCGGCTCGGCCCCGAAGCACGTTCAGCAGTTCATCAAGGAGGACTACCTACGCTGGGACTCCCTGGGCGAGTTCTCGGCCCTCGGCGCGAGCCTGGAGCACCTGGCGAACACCCAGAACAACCCGCGAGCGAAGGTCCTCGCTGACGCGCTCGACGTGGCGATCGGCCGATTCCTCGACGAGAACAGGTCGCCGGCCCGCAAAGTCGGTCAGATCGACAACCGCGGCAGTCACTTCTATCTTGCGCAATACTGGGCGCGCGCCCTCGCCGATCAGGACGCCGACACCGATCTGAAGGCGCGGTTCATCCCGGTCGCCGCAGCGCTGGAGTCCGGGGAATCGAAGATCAACGCCGAGCTCATCGGCGTGCAGGGCAAACCGGTCGACATGGGCGGGTACTACCGGCCCGACGAGGGCAGGACGAGCGTAGCGATGCGCCCTAGCGCGACGCTGAACGCCATCATCGACGGCATCTGACAAACGCTTCTTCGCGTGAGGGGACCCCCGCACGGGTGGGTCCCGCACGTCGTCTCAGGGTTCTTCGACATGGAATCCCCCAGGGGTACGCGGGTGGCCGGCCGAGCGTTGACCACCCTCCCCGCGGGCTTCGCGGCTACGATCGTGGCGATGAGGCAGGCCCCCATGACCCCCGGACTGCCGGAGGTTCACGGCGTGCCCCGGGACATCGTCGGGGCACAGTTTCCGGACGCCCTGAGGGCGGCGATCGCCACGCGCGGTGTGAGCCTGGAGTATCTGCGGCAGTATCTGTCTGAGCAGGAGCTGCGCGTCAGCGTCGCGACGCTGAGCTACTGGCGCTCCGGGCGGCGCTTGCCGGACCGCGGCCCGTCGATGCTGGTGCTGGCGGAGCTGGAGAAGGTGCTGGAGTTGCCTGCCGGCTTCCTCACCAGCAAGATCAACCCGCGTCGTCCGGGAAGCCGCGTCGCGAGCGCGCTGCCGAGCCATTACGAGACGGTATTGGGGCCCGGGCCGGCGTTCACGCCGGGCACGCGGTACACCGAGGGCGCGATCAATGCTGCGATCGAGGTTCTCGGTCTGGACTGGGATGACGGGCTGCGGCGGGTGAGCTACCACGATCGCATCGAGATCCGTCCGGACCGGACGGACGGTCCACACGACGTACGAACGGTGTTCGTGGCAGATCGCGACGGGGTCGACCGGTTCCCGATCTGGTACACGCACGATGACCCCCAGGCGTTCCCGTTCGTGCTGCCCGTGTCGAACTGCACCCTGGGCCGCGCGGCGGAGCTGCGGGAGCAGGTGGGGGTGGCGGCTGAGATGCTGCTGGACTGGCCCCTCGAACGCGGCGAGTCCTACATCGTCGAGCACCGCCTGGAGTCGATCGGCCAGACGCGCCCGACCTGGAACTTCTTCCGCCGGATCGGTGTGGGCATTCGTGAGTTCGTTGTCGAGGTGCGCTTCCCGCCGGAGGCGACGCCCGCGAGCGCCTACTGTCGACGCGTTATCGGCGAGGAGTCATTCCTCGTCGAAACCCCGATCGTGGGGAGCTCGCTGCACCTGCTGGAGATGGACCCGACCCCAGGTGTCTACGGCCTGGAGTGGGAGTGGGCATGATCGGTCAGGGCCGGGCATGACCGGTGAGGTGGACGACGAATTCGCCCAGGCGCTCCGTGCGGCCATCGCCCAGCGGGGCCTGTCGCTGGGGCGTGTCCGCTATCACCTCGCCCAGCGAGGTCACGAGGTGTCGGTGGCGACCCTCAGCTACTGGCAGTCGGCGCGGAGCCGCCCGGAACGGGCCGCATCGCTCGCGGCGCTCGCCCAACTGGAAGAGGTCCTGCGGGTGCCGCCGGGAGGGTTGTCGCGGCGGTTGCCGTCGCGCCGCCGCGGCGTCGGCAAAGGGGGGGCCGTCCCGATGGCGGCCGAGGCCCGGCTGGAGTCGCTGCTGGACGACGGCGGCGTCGCGGACCGTCTCGTCGAGAGCCTCGGGATGTCCTGGGACGAGGGTGTGCGTCGCATCTCCGTGCATGACCGGATCGAGATCGGGGCAGAACGGTGCGGCATGACGCACACGATCCGGGAGCTGTTGGTGGCCAACCGCTCCGGGTGCAGCCGCTTCCCGCTGTGCTACCGCTATCAGCGCGGTGGCGACCATGTCGACCTGACGGCGGTGCACAACTGCCAGATCGGTCGGCTGGCGACAGAACCGGACCAGCGCCTGCTCGTCGCCGAGATCCAGCTGGGTCGAATTCTGCAGGAGGGGGAGACGGTCCTGGTGGAGCATCGGATCCAGATGCCGGAGGTGCGGATCACCGACCAGTTCGTCGAGCGGGGCGTGATCCGCACGGTGCGTTCGGCGCACACGGAGGTGGTGTTTCCGGCCGAGGCGATGCCGCTGTCGGCGGAGCGTTACACCGTCGTCGACGGTCAGCACAAGGCGGAGCCGATGGTCATCGCGGGTCCGAGCCTGCACGCGTTGGTGCTGGACTTCGGGCCAGGGCTCTACGGCCTGCGCTGGACGTGGTGAACGCGATGTCGGAGCAGGCAGTCCCGGTGGCCTCCTGCCAGGTCTTGACGATCGGGGTGGCGATCGGCGTGCCCGAGCCGTACGCGGGTCTCGTGCGGCGCGCACGGCGCGGGTACGGGGATCCGTTGGCCGATCTGGTGAGGACGCACGTGACCTTGCTGGGTCCGACGCCATGGCCACCGCAGGCGCTGCCTGCGGTGGAGACCCACCTGGCGCGGGTGGCGCGTGACGTGGCGCCGTTCCGGATCGGGCTCGCTGGTTCGGGCACGTTCCGGCCGATCACGCCGGTGGTGTTCCTACGGCTCGCGCAGGGCGTCGAGGGCTGCGCGGTGCTCGCGGGGGCGGTGCGGGACGGTCCGCTGGCCGGCGAGGCGGCGTTCCCTTACCACCCCCACGTCACCCTGGCGCACGGCGTCGCGGACGACCGGCTCGACGCGGCGCAGCGCGACTTCGCCACCTACACCGCAGAGTTCGACGTCGATCACGTCTCGTTGTACGTGCTGGAGCCGGGCGCCCCCTGGCGCGTCGCGGGCGGCTTCGAGTTGACGGGGGCGCAGTCCACGGCGGAGGGCTGAGGACTGTCGTGGCGGCGAGGCTGCGGCGGGGCGCCGCGGCGGGGTCTGCCACCCGGTGTCGGGCGGCTCCGGACTGCCGGTGCGTCCGGGCTGGGGTGGTAGGTGCCGCCCGGGACGCGCAGGCCGGCTGGGGAACGGTCGGGCAGGTCCGCGGGCCAGGCCCGCACCGCGTGCGCGCCCAACCGCCGACGCGCGTCGCGGCGCAGTTTGCGGATCCGCAGCGCGACGACGGCCAGGAACAGCAGGGCGAGAACCCACCCCAGCATCCGCGTCACGACGGCGAGGGCGCTGAGGAGTCCTGCGCCGGAGTCGTCCACGGCCGCCGCGGGGCGTGTCACGCCTGCCGCGTCGACGGGCGGGACCGTCGCGGGCAGGTACCCGACGGCGCGGGCCTGGCGGCCGTGCGCGAAGGCCCAGTCCAGGAGGGCGCCGGCCGGCTTCCAGTCCGCGCTCCGGGCACCCAGCCACGACACGGCGTACGTCGAGTCACCGCGCTGCACCGCACCCACGTACGTGTGACCGGCTGCGTCGGTGAATCCATCCTTGCCGCCGACGGTCCCGTCGTAGAACTGCAGCAGCTTGTTTTGCGTGGCAAGTTCGATCTGGCCGCCCTCGGAACCGCCGGGGAAAGTGGACGTTCGCGTGGTCAGGAGCGTGGCCACCTTGGGGGTGGACAGGGCTCCTCGCAGGATGGTGACGAGGTCGTAGGCGCTGGAGCGCTGGCCGTCGGCGTCGAGGCCATGTGGCGTCATGGCCACCGTGTCGCGCGCCCCGAGTGCGGCGGCCCGCTCGTTCATGGCGGTAGACGCCTTCTCGGTGCCCCCGGCTGCTCGGGCGAGCGCCTCAGCGGCATCGTTCGCGGACTGCATGAGCAGCGCCTGGGATAGCTGGTGGACGGTGTACGACGAACCGGGCACCATGCCGACCCGCGAGCCGTCGACCCGGGCGTCGTCGTCGGTCGCGGAGACCTCGGCATTGTCGTCGAGGGTCGGCAGCAGAGTCTGCGCGGTGAGCAGTTTGAGGGTGCTGGCGGGCGGGAGATGCCGGTGTGCGTCCTTGGCGATCAGCACATTCCCGGAGCCGAGATCGGCGAGCAGGTACGCCGTGGCTGCCAGCTCGGGTGCGGCGGGGGTGCCGTCCGTGAGGTCGCTCACGACCCCGGCTTCGGAGAGCCGGTCCTGGGCAGCGGCGGAGCCGGGCGCTGGGCCGGCGAGTAGCGCGCACGCCGCGAGCGTGACGCCAACGAATCGGGTAGGCACAAGGCTCCTCCTGCCGGGTGACGCCTCCTGGGCAACCGCGACGGTACCGGCTTGGGGAGTTCGAGTGTTCGACGCGCGCCGGGACACGTCCTGCGCAATCTTCGAGGGAGACCTCGCGCTAGTCAGGTGTCACGTGGGTTGGTGTTCTTGCGGGCCAGGGTTACGGTCATGGGCATGGTGGACTCGAACGCGCCCACTGGGGGCGACGCGTGGAGGGGCGGGTTGGGCGGGTTCTGGGCGGTGATCCCCGCAGGGGGTGCGGGGACCCGACTCTGGCCCCTGTCACGGGCGGGAGCGCCGAAGTTCTTGCACGATCTGACCGGCGGTGGCCGTACCTTGCTGCAGGGCACCGTCGACCGGCTGGCCCCCCTCGCGGGCGATCGGCTGATCGTCGTCACGGGCGTCGCCCACGAAGATGCGGTCCGCGAGCAGCTGCCGCACCTCGGCGACCGCAACGTCCTCGCCGAACCGCTACCCCGGGACTCGATGGCGGCGATCGGCTGGGCCGCCGCGGTGATCGCGCGAGTCGACCCCGACGCGGTGATCGGTTCTTTCGCGGCCGACCACGTGGTCGGCGACGAGGAGGCCTTCCGGGCCTGTGTGCGCCAGGCGGTCA
>JBDTWM010000135.1:0-7313 GCA_040006675.1 Dermatophilaceae bacterium
TAGATGACGGTCCGCAAGCCCTGCAGTGTCAATGCCATGCGCGAAGCCAACCACCACGGTCTGACAGACCCCCGTCGTCGAGAGCCGCGTTCCGAACACCTGCGGCGACGTCGTCACGTGCCCCGGGCCCTCCCTGATCTCCCGGAGGATCTCCCTCGCGGTCGGCGCCTGGCCTCCGGCTTGGACGGCCTTCGGGGCCGCTAGCACCGTGAACGCGGCGATCACGAAGGTCAGCGCATTGAATCCAAGCACCACCCAGGCGCCGGTGACCGAGATCGGAAGGCCCCCCATGAGCGGCCCAACGATGAAGGAGGTCTGCTCGAAGAATCCCTGGACGGCGTTGGCCTGCCCGAGCTCGTTCCATCTCGTCGCCTCCCTGCATCTCGCCGACGGCCTTGCCATCGTGCCCCTACCGTCTCCGCATGCTGCTGGTCACCGAAGGCCTATTCAGGGTCGTGCGGATGTGCGAGCGGTGCGCCAGGCGATGTGGAAGTTGAGAATGAGCCAGCCGCCCCAGGCGCTGCTGCTGGGGGCGTTCTGCTTGGTGCGGTAAAGCATCCCCGTGTCGTCGATTGCGTACAGTTCCATTCTTTCGCGCGCCCCGTTCTTCTCGGCGGCGACGTGTCGCATCCGCAGGGTTCTTCCCTCGAACTGCGTCGGGATCAGCATCCATGGTCCCCAGCTGGCGCTGTGGGGGGCGGTCTCCATGCGTTGGAAGAGCTGACCGTCGGAGTCGGTGCCGAAGAGGACGAGGCGTCCGTCGTTGTTGAGAGCCAGCTCGACGGACTCGAGCAGGCCGTCCAGTGGGATCATCTCGCCCCACTCGTTCTCGGTTTGAGCGTTCGGGACGTTCATCTTGCGCTGGAAGAGCGTTCCCTCCTCGGTGATTCCGATCAGGACGCCGTGCCCGTCGCTGCCGGTCCTGACGGTCATGCGGGTTAGCGCACCAGCGAGCTGCGTCCATGGGGTGAACCATCCGGTCGTCGCGCTGTCGTCGTTGAGGGAGTCCTGCCAGCGGTGTTGGATGAGCCCCGATCGGAGGTTGGTGTAGACGTGCAGGCCTCCCCACTGGTCGGTGACCGCGGCCGCTGTGGCGAAGGATCCGTCGAACCGTTGGGGCTGGGTGTAGGTGCTGCTGTTGGGGGCGGTCTGCGCGCGGCGGGTGACGGTGCCCGAGCCGTGGATGGCGAAGAGCTCGATCCGCCCGTCCTGGTTGCTGGCCGCGGTGACGGACTGCCATCCGGGGCCCTGTTCGAGCATCGTCCAGCGCACCATGTCTCCGCTGGCGGTTCGTTGATGGGTGTTCCAGAGGTTGCCGGCGTCGTCGATCCCGAAGAACTCCAGTCGTCCGTCCTGGTTGCGGGCCACCGAGAACGCAGAGCCGAGCGGGAAGACGCCGAGCAGCGGACTGGTGACCTTCCAGGCCAGCTGGGCGTCCAGGCCGTCGGCAAGGGGGTTGGCGCGCAGCACCACCGGACCGGACCGGGTCGAGTCGACCGGCTGCAGGAACGCGCCGGGAACCGCGAGACTCTGGATCACGAACAGGTCGTCGGCGGAGTCGGCGAGGGACACCGGACGAAGCTGCCACTTCTGCCGCGCGTCTTCGGGCGGGTTGGTGATCGGACCCGCGCTGGTCGACGCCGGACCCGGGATGTGCTTGACGTCCTGGATGACACCCGGCGGAGCCGGGTGCGGGATCGGTGGCGGCGTTGTCGTCAAGGCCCTAGCCGGGCTGTCCACCGTCAGGTAGAGGTTGCTGGCCCGACTGCGGATGTACACCGAGTCGCCGGCCTGTTCGAAGGAGAACTCCTGCCCCGGCGTGCCGTCGCTCGCGACCTGCCACACGGCGGCCTTGGCGGACGAGATGCCGTCCTTCGGGCCGAGCGTGGTCTGGGTGGCCACGAACTGGAGGTGGTGAGGGATGAACGGTCGGAACTGGTGCTGTTGCCGCTGGGCGCTGAGCACCGCGGACAGGTCGTTGGCTGCGGCGTAGCGGGCACCCAGGTAGGGCGGATTCGCACTCAGGAAACGGCGGGCGATCGTCTTGAGGATCGAGGTGTGGTCGAAGTGCAGGTCGCCCCGGTGGACCGGGGTCGAGACATCGGTCCCGTCGTGCCCGAAGACGGTACGGGGGGCCACCCACGGCGAGACGACGAACGCCGGGACCCGGACGCCGTGCGTGTCGACGGGCAGGTCGGGCGAGACCCGGGCGGCGGCCGACGGCGGCACGTGGTCGTAGAAGCCGCCGTGCTCGTCGTAGACCACCAGCAGCAGGGTGGAGTCCCAGGCGGGGCTCGCGATCACCGCGTCCACGATCGTCTGGACGAAGGCCTGGCCGTCCTTGACGTCGGCGATCGGGCCGTCGGCGTTGGCGTCCGGAGGCAGCTCGATGAAGTGCGGCTCGATGAACGACACGCTCGGCAGGCTGCCGGACTTGGCCAGGGTGAAGAAGCCGCGGTCGGCGTCGTCGAGGGTGACGATGTGCTCGGCGTCGAAGGTGTGCTTCTCGAAGAACCGCAGGAAGCAGTACCCCTGCTCGAAGTATGTCCAGGTGACAGCCTTCCCGGTCGCCGGGTCGATGGTGTCGGACAGGTGGTCGAGGATCGTCTCGGTGAAGGCCGGCCTGATGGGGCTGGAGTCGTGGAACTCCCAGAATCCGCGGCTGCTGACATTGGGCCATCCGGTCAGCTCGTAGAAGCGGTTGACGAAGGTCGGGCCGGGATGGCTGGCGAACCAACGGTGGCCGACGGCGAAGTCTCGGGCGAGGGCGTCGTAGGTCGGCACCGTGTCGGCCGTGTGGTGGCCCATGATCTGGGCCGCGTGCTCGGGCCCGTACTCTTCGACCCAGCTGCGTACGAACCCGTCCATCAGGCCGCCGTTGATCGCGCGGTGCGTCGGCTCGTGGCCGTGCGGCGGGTCCGGTGAGAAGAAGGTGCTGGTGAGCGGGAAGGATGGAAACGTCGTGCCGTCGAAGGTGTTGGACTCGCCGCCCTTGAGGCCGTCGATGTCGGTGCGTCCCGCGCCGCCCTGGGCGACCGGCAGGCTCAGATAGCCGACCATGTGGTCGAAAGACCTGTTCTCCATCATCAGCACCACGAGGTGGTCGATGTTCGCCAGTGTCCCCGGCGAGAAGTCCCATTCAGCCGGGAAGCTCGCGGGGGTCTGCGGTACGAAGCCCTGGGGCGCCCCGGTGTAGAACAGGGCCAGGTTGTCGCCCTCGAAGCCGAGGTGGTGGAGCACCGTGTTGTTGCCGTCGATGTTGTGCTCGTCGTCCGCCGTGCCGCCGAGGAGCAGGCTCGTCACCAGTGCGTTGATGCTGTCCCGTGGGCTGTCCCCGGTGATGGCGTCCGGCGTGCCCAGCCTGCTGATGATCTCGTCGCGGATGCGCTGGCGGACGGTGCCCCCGGGGTCGAAGCCGCTGCGGGTCGTCAGGTGCACTTGCACCACCTGCCCGCCGAAGACCTTGTTCTTGTCGCCGGAGGTCGCGAGCAGGTCGACGGGCTGCCCGAGGAACGTGCCGGTGTAGCGAAAGAAGGTGACCTGGTTGTGGTCGACGTGGTCGACGGTCACCGTCAGGTCGTGCAGGTCTGGGATCCACGTCATCAGGTCCACCAGGCTCTGAGGCGCGCCGAACCGACTCCTCCGGTGCGTCACGCCGAGGGTCAGCCGCAGCGTGATCTCGAAGTCCAGGAAGTCCACGCCGCCCAGCAGCGCGGTGACCAGCTCGTCGTCGCTGCTGTCGGTGTCGAACGTCAGGGTAATAGTGAGGGGTGCCGGGTCGGCCGGATCGAGGTGGGCGGCGAGGGAGGCGCTGTCGATCCGGGTGAAGTAGACGTCGTCGATGTGCCCTGGGGACCGTAGCTGGCCGAGGCTCGTCGGGCTGCTGACGTAGGCGACACCTCCCTGCATGGCGGTGATCGAGCGCACGTCGAGGTAGCTCTCGGGCAGGGTGGCGGCGTTGAAGCTGCCGGAGTTGTCGAGCCGGACCTTCCGCAGCGGTGCGAAGTGGCCGCCTTCGGTCTCGTTGCGGTTGTTAACCAGCTCGTCGAGCTTGGCCTGGAGCAGGGAGACGGGGATCAGCTTGGGCGTCGTGAGGTGGTCGATCGGGCGACTGGAGAGCACCGGCGCCGTCGCCGGTGTCTCGGTGGGGAAGGACGCCCCCTGGTAGACGCCGCGGTGCACGTTGTTGTCCTGGTCGAGGATGACCCCCGTCGTCGTGGTGGCGAAGACCAGGCCCTTCTGGTTGGCGTTGGCGGGGTCGGTGAAGGTGAACGTCAGCCGGTAGTCGAAGAACCACCGGTCGTGCCCATGCGGGGTGATGACGATGGTGATCACCGGCAGCACGATGTCGGCCATGGCGACCGGTGTGATCTGTGGCGTGCCCGGGCCGACGATCCAGGTGATGGACCTTGTGCTGGGGTTGTCGAAGGGCTGGCCCGGGAAGATGTCCGGGGCCTCGACGATCGGCTGGAGAGTCGAGCTGTCCACCCGGTTGCCGATGAACACGTCGAGCCGGGTGTCGCCGTCCTTCCCGTCGTCGTCGTCCCCGCCGGTGTTGTGCGTCGCCAGGTCGAGCCTGACGCTCTGCAGCGTCGCGGTGGACGCCGGTCTGGGCGGCAGCGGCGCCGGGACCAGCGGGTTCTCCGAGCCGATGCCGGAGTGGCTCAGGTGGTCCTGGTCCAGGATGATCCCGGGCACGAGCCCGTCGGCCGAGGAGAAGGCGAAGCTACTGCCGTCGTCGAAGGTGAATTCGACGGTGTAGTTGAAGATCCACCGGTCGTTGCCCTCCGGCTGGATGTGGATGTTGACGACCGGCAGCACGATCTCCTCCCGGGCGATCCCACCGGGGCGCAGCTCGAGGCTGAAGGTGTGCGACGAGGGGTCGCCGAACGGCTGCGACGCGGCCAGGCCAATGCCCGAGGCGACATACGGGTTCCTGCCGTGGTCGTGCAGGTCGCCGCCTGGGAGGTATCGGCCGTAGGCGAGCCTGTTCGAGATGAAGCTCGAGTCCTGCTCGGGGGTGGCGGTGGTGCTCTGGCGGTTCTTGACGAACACATGGACCACGGTGTCCCGGTCCTTGTTGTCGTCGTGGGTGTCGAAGGTGATGCTGACATCGGTGAGCAATGGCACGACGGCTCCTGGCTGATCGGAAAATGGAAGGTGAGTGGTGGGCGGTAAGGAAGAAGGCAACCGGGGGGTGGGGCCACACTCACACACCAGATTCCGCCCTCAGAGCGGAGGCTCTGGCGGACAGGTTGCGCGGGCCGGTGGCTTCTAGGGCGATTCCGTCGTCGGAGGGCGGACATTGGGCCGCCAAAAAGTCTTCTCACGGCTGACGTGTCGGTGATGCCCTGGTCGGGGTTGAGTGACTGCGGGATGCGGTTGAATTCGGTACAGCCCGCGGCGGCATAGGGGGCGAGGTGCTCGGCTATATCAGCGGCAGTTCCGTAGGGGCAGTAGCGTCCGAAGCGCTCCAACGGGAGTTGGTAGAAAGTCTCCATTTGCTGGTGCGAGACAGGAGTGTGCAGCCTTCTAGATTCGGTAAGCTCGCACCACACTTGCATCGCATGCCGCCGGGGTGGGTCGAGTTGGTCGGCGCGGGTGTCGAGGTCTTCCGATGATGGAGGTTCTGACGCCGCCCATCTGGAAGACCTCGACTACATCCTCGATTGTGAAGAGCCGGTCAACTTCTACCTGAGGACCTGGGGGCGGTAGCGAATCTGTACTACCCGAGGTTCCGGCGGGCTGGCCTGGATCGTTCTCTACAGAGGAATAGTCCCGGCTGAATTACGCAGGAGCAACGGGCGGTCAGCACGCACCGGTCCAGGTGACCTGCGAGATGTTTTCCCATTGGCTAACGGTCATCGGAACAGTCCACTCGATCGTTGTGAAATAGGTTTGATTCGTCTTCATCCTCCGACCGTCGATGGTCTCCAGCGGTGCGATCGCAGATCCACCGAAGGTGTGGAAATTCCACGAGGTGTGCCACTGGTCGTAGTTGGTCGTGTGCGAGGTCCAGGTGTTGGAAGTGAACGTGACGTCGGCGCGGCTGATGCTGGGGTTGGGCCGGTGCACGGCGAGAATCCCGTACATGGTGCAGTCGCCGGCCTTTATGGGGGCAACATTTGTGACCTGGCTGTCGCCTGTTGAGTCGTAGCGGTTGTTGACTGTGATCGACCGCGTGGTGGAGGAGGCTGAGGCGTTCGGGATACCACCGATCCCCATCGCCAGCGCGGTCGCCAGTGGCAGCGCCCAGAGTGTCTTACGCATGATTTTCTCCCTTGTCGTTCGTGCTTGGAGTCTGATGGTGATGTGGTGAACGTTTGTCGCGTGTACTGCTCTGAGTCACCCTGGGCCGCATGAAATGCGTGTCCGCTTCGGGCTCCAGATCCGTGGTCGGTATCTCGGTCGTGGTCATTCGCGTCTCCTCTCCTCGGTGCAAGTCCCCGGGACCAAGAAGGTTGGTTTCACGTTCAACCAACGCTAGGGTCCTCCACTCAACGCGAACTCAACCGACCTGAAACGACTCGGCAGCAAGTACACGCCGGCGTAGATGGGCAGCGCGGGATGAAGCATTGCCCAG
This sequence comes from Dermatophilaceae bacterium, assembly GCA_040006675.1. Lineage (GTDB taxonomy): Bacteria > Actinomycetota > Actinomycetes > Actinomycetales > Dermatophilaceae > Austwickia. The sequence goes on from JBDTWM010000135.1 coordinate 6,584, forward strand.
CGCTGGCCTGCACGAGTCCGTTGAAACCGATACCGGCGAAACCGACGCGGTCGCCGCAGCAGACATGGTCGATCCCTGCCTGCTCCACCTGCGTGAGGAACCTGCTGGCAGTTTCCGGGCCCTGCCGGATTAGGCCTATCGGCGGGTGGATGCCGACCCGCACGGGCATCCTCGTGCGGGCTGCTGCCGGCGCTGGGTCTGCTGCGCTGGTGGCTGACTAGCTACTCATCTTGCTTGGCTTCCGCCGGTTGGCCGTTTGGCCGTTTGGCCCTGAGCTGGACCGCCGACGCAGCAGCGACGGGCGCGGGATCAGCGCCGGCACGCGGGAACGGTAACTGGCGTAGCTGTCGGCGAGGTTCCGGATCAGGTCACGTTCTTCGAAGGCAATGCCGACCAGGATGTAGCCGGTAGCGGCAATGACGAACAGGAAACCGGTCATCAACGGATGCCGAACCTGCCGATACACACCGCGTTCGGTGAATGGAGGGGGGCTGTACTGGCGCGTCGCATGCGCGGCCAATGCCTGCCGAATCCCCAACAGGTCGAAGTGGCTGATCAGACAGGTGGAGCTGACGACCAGCGCCCAGCCGGCCGCGTACCCGGAGCCTTTTCCAACCCCGTCAGTGACCTGCAGTGATGAGTGTGGTGACGGCGTGGACGAGGTCTGTGATGCGCTCGGGACTCATCCGGACCCGGGTGAGCGCGCGCCAGCTCTTCAAGGTGGCGTTGG
>JBDTWM010000136.1:0-7289 GCA_040006675.1 Dermatophilaceae bacterium
GCCCGACCGCCCGCTCGGCGCGGCGGCGCTGTCAGCGCTCGCCTACGTGCTGCCGGTGCCGCTGTTCGCCGCGCTGGCGGCCATCGATCGCGACGTGCACCGGCTGCCCGATCGGCTGACGCTGCCGGCCTCGGCCCTGGTGGCCGCCCTGCTGGCGCCGGCTTCCGCCGCGGGCGGGACGTGGGATGCCTACCGCCGCGCCCTGCTCGGCGGGCTGCTGCTGGTCGCCGGGTTCGGAGTTCTCCACCTGCTGTCCCGGGGGCGGTTCGGGCTGGGCGACGTCAAGCTGGCCGCTCCGCTCGGGATGCTGCTGGCCTGGCTGTCGTGGGGGCGGCTGCTGGGCGGGTCGTACGCGATGTTCCTCGTCGGCGGCCTGACCGCTCTGGTCCTCCTCGCGAGACGACAAGCCCGACGCGATTCGGCGATCGCCTTCGGGCCCGCCATGGTGGCCGGCGCGCTGCTGGGCGTCTGCGCGCCCGGCTGAACGGCGCTGATCGTCAGACACATCGCGGTGCCGTCGAGGGTGAACGAGCAGACCGACCGACACCAACGCCGACACGGGCGAGATGCTCCCTTCGTGCGAAGGGGGCATCTCGCCCGTGTCGCGCTCGCCGCAGGCCCAGCCGGTCCAGCTGGTCTAGCAGGCCCAGCCGGACCCGCCGGGGTCCTACTCAGCCGATGATCAGGCCATCCTCTGGATGATCTCCCGCATGAGCTGGGCGGTCTCGGACGGCGTCTTGCCGACGCGCACGCCGGCCGCTTCGAGCGCCTCGGCCTTGGCCGCCGCCGTGCCCGCACCGCCGGACACGATCGCGCCCGCGTGACCCATCGTCTTGCCTTCGGGGGCCGTGAAGCCCGCGACGTAGCCGACGACCGGCTTGGTGACGTGCTCCTTGATGTACGCCGCGGCCCGCTCCTCGGCGTCGCCGCCGATTTCGCCGATCATCACGATGCCGATCGTGTCCGGGTCCTTTTCGAAGGCCTCGATGCAGTCGATGTGCGTGGTGCCGATGATCGGGTCGCCGCCAATGCCGATGCCGGTGGTGAATCCGACGTCGCGCAGCTCGAACATCATCTGGTACGTCAGCGTGCCGGACTTGGAAACCAGGCCGAGCCTGCCGGGACCGGAGACATCAGCAGGCGTGATGCCCGCGTTGGACTGCCCGGGACTGATGATGCCAGGGCAGTTCGGACCGATGATCCGGGTCTTGCCCTTGGCCTTGCAGTAATTGAAGAACTCCGCGGAGTCGCGCACCGCGACGCCTTCCGTGATCACGACGAGCAGCGGGATCTCGGCGTCGATCGCCTCGACGACCGCGTCCTTGGCGAACTTCGGCGGGACGAACACGACCGAGACGTTGGCGCCGGTGGCGTCCATCGCCTCTTGCACGGTGCCGAAGACGGGAACCGCGACCCCGCCGTCGAACTCGACCTGCGTCCCCGCCTTCTTCGGGTTGACGCCGCCGACGATGTTGGAACCGCAGGCGAGCATGCGCTGCGTGTGCTTCATGCCCTCCGAACCGGTCATCCCCTGGACGATCAGCTTGGAGTCGGAGTTAAGGAAGATAGCCATGTCTGTGTGTCCTGTCCTTACTTCGCAGCCAGCTCGGCGGCCTTGTCGGCCGCACCGTCCATGGTCGCTTCGATGGTCACCAACGGGTGGTTGAAATCCGCCAGGATCCGTCGACCCTCCTCCACGTTGTTGCCGTCGAGACGCACGACGAGCGGCTTGCTCGCCTCATCGCCCAGGGTCTTCAGCGCGCCGACGATCCCGTTGGCGACCGCGTCGCACGAGGTGATGCCGCCGAACACGTTCACGAAGACCGACTTGACCTGCGGGTCGTGCAGGATCACGTCGAGGCCGTTGGCCATCACTTCGGCGCTCGCGCCACCGCCGATGTCGAGGAAGTTCGCCGGGGAGGAGCCGTACTTCTCACCCGCGTACGCGACCACGTCGAGCGTGCTCATGACCAGGCCTGCGCCGTTGCCGATCACCCCCACATTGCCGTCGAGCTTCACGTAGTTGAGGTCGAGCGCCTTGGCCTTGGCCTCCAGCGGGTCCTCCGCGGACTTGTCGTGCATCGCCTCGTGGTCGGGGTGGCGGAAGTCCGCGTTGTCGTCGAGCGTCACCTTGCCGTCGAGGGCGATGATCTCGCCGCTCTCGACCTGCACCAGGGGGTTCACCTCGACCAGGGTCGCGTCCTCGTTGTGGTAGACGTCCCAGAGCTTCTGCAGGACGGGGGCCACCTTGGCGGCCGTCTCAGCCGAGAAGCCGGCCTGGTCGACGATCTGCCTCGCGGTGGCCTCGTCGATCCCGACGTTGGGGTCGACCGGAACCTTCGCGAGGGCCTCGGGACGTTCCTTCGCGAGGGTCTCGATGTCCATGCCGCCCTCGGTGCTGCACATCGCCAGGTAAGTGCGGTTCGCCCGGTCGAGCAGCAGGGAGAAGTAGTACTCCTCCGCGATCTTCGCGCCCTGCGCGATCATCACGACGTTGACCCTGTGGCCCTTGATGTCCATGCCGAGGATCTCGCCGGCCAGCTTCTCGGCCTCGTCCGCGTTCTTGGCCACTTTGACGCCGCCCGCCTTGCCGCGACCGCCCGTCTTGACCTGCGCCTTGACGACGGTCACGCCGCCGGACTTGGCACCGATGGCCTGCGCGGCGGCCTTCGCCTCGGCCGCAGTCGTGGCGATCTGACCCGCCAGCACCGGCACCCCGTGCTTTTCGAACACATCCCTGGCTTGATACTCAAAAAGGTCCACAGCTACTTCCTCGTCGTTGATGGGGTCGTGGGTGGAGTCTGGTCGATGGAGGTCGTCGACTCCGCACATCGCTGGTGTGACGCCGTCGAACATCCCTCATCGGCGGCCGTCCTGCGTCCCGAGCCTACCGCTGCGTATTCGCCTCGTGGGCGCTGACCGGACGGTAGGGCCGACCGTGGCTGAGCAGGCCACAGGCCCCGGACGCGTCTGCCGCACCAAGGGCCTGCTGGGCGTCTAAGCCTCACGGGAGGGGGTCAGGACGCCTTGACGTTGTCAGTCACCCACGCGACGATCTCCATGGTCGTCGCGCCGGGAGTGAAAACCTTGGCCACACCCAGCTCCGTCAACTCGGAGATGTCCGCGGCGGGGATGATGCCGCCGCCGAACACCACGATGTCCGACGCGTCGCGCGCCTTGAGCAACTCGATGGTCTTGGCGAACAGCGTCATGTGCGCCCCGGACAGCACGGACAGGCCGACGGCGTCGGCGTCCTCCTGGATCGCCGCCTCGACGATCTGCTCGGGCGTCTGGTGCAGGCCGGTGTAGACGACCTCCATGCCGGCGTCCCGCAGGGCTCGCGCGATGACCTTTGCGCCCCGATCGTGCCCGTCGAGTCCGGGCTTGGCCACCACGATGCGCAACGGCGATTCACTCATGGGCCACAGCGTAGCGGCGAGCACTGGCCCGCGGGGCCGATGCGAGTAGCCCTGCGGGTCCGATGCGCGTAGCCACGCTGGACGGGACCGTCAGGGGCCGATCGAGGGGCCCGCCTGAGGTGGACGCCATGAACATGTGATGCACCCCACCCTCGCCGGCGACGTGCTGACGACGGGCGTACGACGTGCGTCGACTGCGCCAATGAGCTGCGGTGTTGAGAGAGTCGACACCTGTCCAGTACCGGCGTTCGGCAGGAACGACTAGCACAAATCTGCTGAGGATTCTCCTCAGACTCGCGGGTCGATAAGATAACGTTTGGGTCGCGATGTCATCAACGAGCCGACCAGTGCGGATCGTCCCGCCTCCCTCAGCCCTCTGTCGAACCCTTTGTCAGGACCCCTCTGTGCGACCTCACCTCTCCGGCCGCCACCGCGCGTCCCCTGCTCTCCGTGGCGACGACCACCGCGCGCGCCGAGCCGGACTCAGATCTCGGCGCCCGTCCCAGCTCCTCACGCCGATCACCCTGTCGATCGCCGGCCTCGGAGTCACGGTCTCCCTCGTCCACGGCGCCCTCGAGACGTCTTTCGGCGCTCCCGCCAACGCGTCGGGCGCCGGCGCGCTCGCCCTCAACGTGCAGACCTGGACGGCCTCCACCGACACCCCTGCGCCGGCCTCCACGCCGGCTTCGACGGCCGATGCCTCCCGCGTCGAGTCAGCGGTCCCCGCGTCGACCCCCACCCCCGCGCAGCCGTCCCCGCCGCCACCCACGATCGATCCGGCGAAGGCGTGGGTGCGCCCCCTCGCGAAGGGTGAGTTCACCTCGCCGTTCGGTTCCCGATGGGGCACTCAGCACGAAGGCATCGACCTCGCCGCCCCGACGGGCACGCCGATCTCGGCGATGTCGGCCGGCCGGATCAGGTACGCCGGGTGGCAAGGCGGGTACGGCAACAAGGTCGAGATCCTCTACTGGGACGGCACGGTGTCCGCCTACGGACACATGAGCCGTACCGACGTGAAAGCCGGCGACGACGTCAGGCCCGGAACGCGCGTCGGCACGGTGGGCAACACCGGCGACTCCACCGGCCCCCACCTGCACCTGGAGATCCACCCGAAGAGCCGAAAGGCCACGAACCCCGAACCGTGGATGTCTCACCACGGAGTCCCGGCCCGGTGATCCGCTGGGGGACCGACGCTGGCACCCGCGTCGCCGCATCGCGATGACGCGCCTTGCTACAGCTTCTCGACCGGCGCGTACCGCAACAGGAGTCGCTTGATCTGCTCGCCCCCGAAGTCGACGTGCGCGATCGCCTTGTCCCCCTCGCCCTCCACGCGGATCACCGTGCCCATCCCGAAGCTGTCGTGCGTCACGCGATCGCCGGGGGCCAGCGCGACCACCGGCCGGTTGCCGGGCGAACGCACCCCCGGTCGCCCTGCCAGCGTGGCCACGGCCGGCTCGCGACGAACGCTCACCCCGGAGGCGTACGAGGCTGAGCTGCGCCCGTCCCCGTCCGCGCAGCGCTCTGAGGGCGAACCGTAGGAGGTCGGCCCGGACCGCTCCCAGGTGAGCAGATGAGCCGGGATCTCGTCGAGGAACCGGGACGGCGGCGAGTATTGTGCCTGCCCCCATGTCATCCGGGCCACCGCCCGCGAGAGGAAGAGCCGCTCGCGGGCCCGCGTGATCCCCACGTAGGCGAGGCGCCTTTCCTCTTCCAGCTCCTGGGCGTCACCGAGGGAGCGCTGGTGCGGGAACACCCCGTCCTCCAAGCCGACCAAGAACACCACGGGGAATTCCAGCCCCTTCGCCGTGTGCAGCGTCATCAGCGTGACCACGCCCTGGTCGCGTTGGCCCTCGCCCGCACCGACCAAGCCCGCGTCGTCCTCGGGGATCTCGTCGGCGTCCGCGACGAGCGACACTCGCTCCAGGAAATCGTCGAGCGCGCCCGCATCGAACGCCGCGCCGCCCTGCGCGTCCACCGAAGCGTCCGCCACCCCCGCCTGCACGCGATCCGCGTCGAACTCGCGCGCCACCGCCACCAGCTCGGACAGGTTCTCGATCCGGGTCTCGTCCTGAGGGTCACGAGAACCGCGCAGCTCCTCCAGGTAACCCGACTGCTCGACCACCGCCTCCGCCAGCTCGGCCACGCCGCCACCCTCGTCGCGCACGCCCGCGAGCCGCTCCAGCAGCGCCGTGAAGGCACGGATCGCCGTGACCGAACGCGTCGCGATGCCCGGCGCGTCCTCGCAGCGTCCGAGCGCCTCGACGAAGGTGATCCGCTCCCGGTCGGCGAGCTGCACCACGCAGGCCTGGGCCCGATCGCCGATGCCGCGTTTGGGCACGTTGAGGATGCGCCGCAGGCTCACCGTATCCGCCGGGTTCGCGATCACCCGCAGGTAGGCGAGCACGTCCTTGACCTCGCGCCGCTCGTAGAACCGCGTGCCCCCCACCACCTTGTACGGCACGCCCACCCGGACGAGCACCTCCTCCAGCGCCCGGGACATCGCGTTGGTCCGGTAGAACACCGCCACGTCCCCGTACCGCGTCCCGTGTTCGTCGGCGAGGTCGTCGATCGCCCGGGCCACGAACGCCGCCTCGTCATGCCCCGAATCCGCCACGTACCCCACGATCTTCGCCCCGTCGCCGGTGTCGGTCCAGAGCTTCTTGGCCCGTCGCGTCGTGTTCTTGGCGATCACCGCGTTGGCGGCGGCGAGGATCGTCTGCGTCGAGCGGTAGTTCTGCTCCAGCAGGATCGTCGTCGCGTCCGGGTAGTCCTGCTCGAACTCGACGATGTTGCGGATACTGGCCCCGCGGAAGGCGTAGATCGACTGATCGGCGTCGCCCACCACGCACAGCTCTCCCGGCGGCACGCGCGCATCGGCGGGAGAACTGGGCGGGGCGGGCGACGAATCCTCCCCGCTCGGCCGAGCGGGGACGGCGCGTCCCGCCCCGGGACCGACCAATTCGCGCACCAGCACGTACTGCGCGTGGTTCGTGTCCTGGTACTCGTCGACGAGTACGTGCCGGAACCGCCGCCGGTAGTGCTCGGCCACGTCGGGGAAGGCCTGCAGCACGTTGACGGTCGTCATGATCAGGTCGTCGAAGTCGAGCGCGTTCGCCTGGCGCAACCGCCGCTGGTACGCCGAGTACGCCTGCGCCAGCATCCGATCCGCGTGGCTACCCTCCGCGACCCGCGACGCGAAGGTCTCGTCGTCGACCAGCTCGTTCTTCAGGTTCGACACCTGCGCCGACAACGAGCGCGGCGGGTATCGCTTCGGATCCAGATCCATGTCGCGAAGCACCATCGCCATGAGCCGCTGGCTGTCCGCCGCGTCGTAGATCGAGAAGCTCGACTTCAGCCCGACGTGGGCGGCCTCCCGGCGCAGGATCCGCACGCACGCGCTGTGGAACGTGCTCACCCACATCGCCGTCGCGCGCGGGCCGACGAGCGCCCCGACGCGCTCGCGCATCTCGGCGGCCGCCTTGTTGGTGAACGTGATCGCGAGGATCTGCCCTGGCAGCACCCCGCGGGCGGCCAGCAGGTAGGCGATCCGCTGCGTCAGCACCCGCGTCTTGCCCGACCCCGCACCCGCGACGATGAGCAGAGGGCCACCTTCGTGGATGACGGCCTTCCGCTGCGGCGGGTTCAGCCCCTCCAGGAGCGCCTCGGGATCCGACGAGGATTCCCCGCCGCCCCCGCGTTGTCCCGGCCGGTCCACGCCCCAGCCGGGGATGACACCGTTGCCCGACCCACCGGAGCGTCCGCGGCTCCCCGAGGCGCCGCCCTCATCCTCGTACGGGGTGGGGACGCGTCCGCCCGACGCGGCCGCGCGTGCCCACTGCGGCACCCCCTCGGCGTCCACGTGCGCATCGA
>JBDTWM010000137.1:0-7281 GCA_040006675.1 Dermatophilaceae bacterium
GGACGGCGACGCGCGGGACGGCAACGCGCGGGACGGCACAACCCAGGTCGGCGCGGCCGGTGGCCCGTACGCGGCGCACTGGGAGGCCGACGTCCTGTTGGCCGACGGAGAATCGGCGCGTCTGCGGCCGTTGCGGCCCGCGGACGAAGAGGCCCTCCTCGCGTTCTGGGACCGGCTGTCCCCTGAGTCGCAGTACTACCGGTTCTTTGCCCCTCGTGCCGCGCTCAGCGAGTCCGACCTGCGTCGCTTCGTGAACGCGGACCACCGGGACCGGGTCGTGCTCGGTGTGTTCGTCCGGGCCGACCTGATCGCGATCGGCGAGTTCAGCCGCTCGGATCCCACCGACGCGGAGCTGGCGTTCGTCGTCGGGGACGCGTACCACGGCTACGGCGTGGGCGGCCTGCTCCTGGAACACCTGGCGCAGATCGCCCGAGAGGTGGGGGTCACGCGGCTGGTCGCCGAGGTGCTCGCAGAGAACCGCAAGATGCACACGACTCTGAAGGCGGCCGGCTACGAGCTGAACGCGAAGCTGTCGCATGGGTCGCTCCACTTCACGTTCCCGGTCGAACCGACGAACGTGTCCCAGGCCGTCATGGCGGCGCGCGAGCACCGCGCGGAGGCGAACTCGATGCGCCGCATCTTCGAGTCGCGTTCAGTGGCGATCGTGGGCGGCAGCGCGCGGCAGGGCAGCGTCGGGAGGCGACTGCTCAGCAACGTGATCGCCGGGGAGTTCACGGGCCGGGTGTACGTGGTGAACCCGGGCCTCGACTCCGCGTTCGGCATGCCCTCCTACCCGTCCTTGAGCGACATCCCGGACCCGGTCGACCTGGCGGTCGTCGCCGTCCCTGCGGAGCGCGTCTGCGGCGTCGTGGAGGATTGCGCGGCCAAGGGCGTCCGGGCGGTGATCGTCGTGACGATGGGGTTCGCCGAGTCCGGGCCGGAGGGGCGGCGGCGGCAGACGGCGCTGGTGACGCAGTGCCGTGCGGCGGGCATCCGCCTGATCGGCCCCTGCGCGCTGGGCGTCGTCAACGCGGCCGGCAACTCGCTCAACGCCTCGATGGTCGACGTCCGACCGCGGCCCGGCAGCATCGGGTTCTTCTGCCAGTCGGGCCCGCTGAGTCTGACGTCGCTGCGGATGATGGTCGACCGGGATCTGGGCGTGTCGAGTTTTGTATCTGCCGGGAACCGTGCTGACGTCTCGGGCAACGACCTGCTCCAGTACTGGGAGCAGGACGACCGGACCAGCGTGATCTTGTGCTACCTGGAGTCCTTGGGCAACTCGCACAAGTTCTCTCGGTTGGCGCGGCGCATCAGCGGCACCAAGCCGGTCGTCGCCATCACATCCGGGCGGGGCAGCCACACGACCCCGACGACGTTGGACGCGGGCGACGCGGCCGTCCCCGCGGCGGTCACGGACGCCATGCTGCGCCAGGCCGGCGTGATCCAGGTCGAGTACGTCGAGCACCTCTTCGACGTGGCGCAGCTCCTGACCGAGCAGCCGTTGCCGCCGGGGAACCGACTGGCGGTCGTCGGGGACTCCCGCGAGCTGACGATCATCGCGTCCGACATGGCGACGCAGGCGGGGTTCGTCACGAAGACGTCGTGGCTGGGACTGGTGGGGTTGTCGGCGACTCGTTACGAGGAGCGGCTACGCGCCGCGATGGACGACGACGAGGTGGACGCGGTGCTCGCGGTGTTCGTGCCCGCCCCCGTCGACACGAGCGAGCAGATCGGGCAGGTCCGGGATGCGATCGCCGGCGTGGGCGACCACCCGACCAAACCGCTTCTCGCGGTGATCCCGCAGACGAAGAACGACCCGCGCCCGCCGCGAGTCCTCGACGCGCCGAGGGCGTTGCCGGTCTACTGGAGCCCGGAGCGCGCGGTGCTGGCGCTGCGCAAGGCGTGGGAGTACGCGCAGTGGCGCCTTCAGGCGACATCCCCGGTGCCGATCCTGCAGGACGTCGCACCCGAGGACGCCTCGGCGTTCCTGGACGATCTGCTCACCGCGACTCCGCAGGGGCGAGCGCTCACCGACGCCGAGGTCACCCTGCTTGTCGGCCATTACGGCATCCCCCTGCTGCCTTCCCGCGAGGTCGACAACCTCGACGCGGCGATCGCGGCGGCGGACGCGTTCGGCGGCGACACCGTCCTCAAAGTGACGAACGCGGGGGTCGGCGAGCCGTCCGCCCAACGCGTGTGGAGCCAGATCCGCGACGCGAACGAGATGGCGGTGGCGTGGCGGCAGCTCGGCCAGACCTGCGGCGACCCGCGGGCCGCGGGCATCGTCGTGCAGGCGATGGGCGGGTCGGGCCGACACGTACGGGTGACGGGCGTCGAGGACCGCCGCCTCGGCCCGGTGGTGTCCTGCCGGATCGCCGGTGAGGCGGCGCAGATCCTTCACGACGTGAGCTACCGGCTACCACCGCTGACCTGCTCGGACGCCGCCTCGATGATCCGCGAGCTGCGGCTGGCGCCCCTGCTGCTGGGCGGCGACGACCGGCCGCGCGCCGATGTGGCCGCGCTGGAGAACCTCATCAGCAGGGTCTCCCAGCTCAAGCAGGACCAGCCGGACGTCGAGGGCCTCCGGCTCGACGTGCTCGCCCATACCGAGGGGGTGTCGGTGGTGGGCGCCCGTGTGCACGTGCGGCGGTCAGAGCCGCGCTTCGATCTGTACTCCCGGCGCCTCAGCGCCCCGCCCGACGGCATGTGATCGGTGCGCGGTAGCCGACCCCCGCATCCCACCAGCAGCCGCACCGGCGGCCCCACCCGAGGACACCCATGAGCGCGCAGGCGTATCCCGCACACTGGGAGGCGGACGTCCTCCTCGCCGATGGGAAGTCCGCGCGCCTGCGCCCGCTGAGGCCGCCGGACGAAGCGGCGCTCGTCGCCTTCTGGGGTCGGCTCACGCCGCAGTCGCAGTATTTCCGATTCTTCTCCCCGCATACGACGATCACGACCGCCGACAAGGACCGGTTCTTGGGGGCCGACCATCGTCGTCGCGTGGCACTCGGGATGTTCATCGGAGAAGAGCTGATCGCCATCGGTGACTTCACCCGGACGGCCCCGACCGACGCGGAACTGGCGTTCGTCGTGGAGGACAAGTACCACGGCTACGGCGCCGGTGGTCTGCTCCTGGAGCACCTGGCGCAGAGCGCGCGGGAGGTCGGCGTCGAGATGTTGACCGCCGACGTCATGGCGGAGAACCGTAAAATGCTCGCGTCGATGCGGGCGGCGGGATATGTCACGTCGACAAGCCTTGCCGACGGGGTGCTCCACTTCACGTTCCCGGTCGAGCCGACCCAGGTGTCGCAGGCGGTGGTGGCGGCCCGCGAGCATCGGGCCGAGGCGAATTCGATGCTACGGATCTTCACCGCGGAATCGGTCGCGGTGGTCGGCGGGAGCGCCCGGCCCGCGAGCGTCGGACGGCGCCTGCTGCGCAACGTGATCACCGCGGAGTTCACCGGTCGCGTGTACGTGGTGAACCCGGCCATCCGCGCGGCGTTCGGCATGCCCTCGTACCCCTCCCTGCTCGACGTCCCGGATCCGGTCGACCTGGCCGTCATCGCGGTGCCTGCCGAGCAGGTCCCCACGGTGATCGAGCACTGCGCCACCAAGGACGTGCACGCCGTGCTCGTCGTGTCCATCGGGTACGCGGACGCGGGCGAGGAGGGCCGGCGGCGGGGAGCGGCCCTGGTGGCGCAGTGCCGCGCGGCGGGCATCCGCCTCATCGGCCCGTGCGCGCTCGGGCTCATGAACGTCGCGGGCACCCGTCTCGACGCTTCCCTGTGCGACGTCCGTCCGAAGCGTGGCACGGTCGGGTTCTTTTGCCAGTCGGGCCCGCTCAGCCTGACCTCGCTGCGGATGATGGTCGACCGGGGCATCGGGGTGAGCAGCTTCGTGTCGGCGGGTGACCGCGGCGACGTCTCCGGCAATGATCTGCTGCAGTACTGGGAGCAGGACGAGCAGACCGAGGTGATTTTGTGCTATCTCGAGTCCTTGGGCAACTCGCACAAGTTCTCCCGGGTGGCCCGGCGCATCGGCCCCCACAAGCCCGTCATCGTCATGGCCTCTGGGCGCCCCGGGCGGAACGCTCCGTTCGCGGGATGGCTGCTGCCGGACACCACCGGGCGGCCGGCCCCGGCGCCCGTCATCGACGCGATGTTCCGGCAGGCGGGTGTCATCCAGGTGGAGGACATCGAGTACCTGTTCGATACTGGGCTCCTCCTGGCGCACCAACCCCTGCCTGCGGGCAACCGGCTCGCTGTCGTGGGCGATACCCCGGGGCTGACCACGATCGCCTCCGACCTGGCCACGCAGTCGGGTTTTGTCACGCGCGCCGCGTGGCCCGGCCTCGCGCGGCTCTCGGCCACGTCATACGAGCAGATGCTGCGCGCCGCCATGGACGACGACGCGGTCGACGCGGTCCTCGCGGTTTTCGTGCCCGCCCCGCTGGACACGACGTTGCAGATCGGCGAGATCCGCGCCGCGATCGCCGCGGTGGGCAGCACCGCGAGCAAGACGCTGCTGGCCGTCGTCCCCGGGGTTGCGGGCGACCCGAACCTGGTCACGAACCCCGACGGGGCGCAGCCGGACGTGGCGGTCCCGCTCTACCGCAGTCCCGAGCGGGCGGTGAGCGCGCTGACCAAGGCGTTCGAGTACGCGCGGTGGCGCGACACCGCGGACTCTCCCGTGCCGCTCCTCGCCGACGTCTCGCCCGACGAGGCCACGATCCTGCTCAACGGCATCCTCGCCGACTCGCCCGAGGGGCGGGCGCTCACGGACGAGGAGGTCACCGAGCTGCTCGCGCATTACGGCATCCCGATGCTGCCCTCCCGTCCCGCGGAGACACTTGACGCGGCCTTGGCCGCTGCGGTGGAGCTGGGCGGGGACGTCGTCCTCAAAGCGACTCACGCCCGGGTCGGCGGCCCGGCGGTCCAGCGGGTGTGGGGCCAGATCCGGGACGCAAACGAGATGGCGGTGGCGTGGCGGCAGCTCGGCGAGGCGTTCGGCGACCCGGGTGCCGCGGCCGTCGTCGTGCAGCGGATGGGCAGACCTGGGCGCCGTCTGTGGATCTCGGCGACCGAGCACCGGAGCTTGGGGCCGGTGGTGTCGTGCCGGATCGCGGGTGTCGCCTCGCAGATCCTCCAGGACGTCAGCTACCGGATGCCTCCGCTGACGCGCGCCGACGTCGCCGCGATGTTGCGGGAACTCCGGCTGGCCCCTCTGCTGTTCGGCGGCGGCGGCGACGACCTCCTCGGCGGCGAGGACCTGTCCCCTGCGGACGTGCCGGCCATAGAGGACCTGATCAGTCGCATCGCGCAGCTCACACAGAACCAGACCGACGTCGCGCGGCTGGACGTCGACGTCCACGCCCACGAGTCGGGGGCGTCGGTGGCCGGCGCCCGTGCGCAGCTGCGCCGGCCGGAACCGCGGTACGACCTGTCCGCTCGGCGCCTCAGCGCTGCGCCGGACGGCGTGTGAACCGGACGGTCGGTGGATCCGACGGCCGGTGATCCCGGCTGTGAACCTGATCTGCGCGCTCGTGCGTGGGAAGGCGCGTGGATGGCAGGTCGGTGATACGTCATGTAAAATTGCGACGAACCGGACGACACGTCGCTTACGGAGGTATCGGTCACCAGGCCCGCCGACGGTACCTCGCGCGGCGTCTCCCTCGTGATCGGGCCGGGCAACCAGAACGTGCTCGACCACACCACCGGGGTTCGGGAGCGCACTCACGACGGCGACGAAAGAGGGGCACGGCGATGGCTGGGGAGCGCAACGAGACGCAGAGCTCGTACGTGAGCGACGGCGAGGCGTTCGAACGGGACACGAACTACATCACGACGCGGGTGACCGTGGACGGCGCCGACGGCTTTCCTGTCGAGCCGGGCCGCTACCGGCTCGTCGTCGCCCGCGCGTGCCCGTGGGCGAACCGGGCCATGATCGCCCGCCGTCTTTACGGGCTGGAGGACGTCATCTCCTTGGGGATGTGCGGGCCGACGCACGACGCGCGCAGCTGGACCTTCGATCTCGACCCGGACGGCCGCGACCCTGTGCTGGGGATCCACTACCTCAGGGACGCCTACGACACGCGCCAGCCCGGCTATCCGCGCGGCGTCACCGTCCCTGCCCTCGTCGACACCACGACCGGCGCCGTCGCCACGAACGACTTCGCGCAGATGACGCTCGACTTCGGGTCGCAGTGGCGGGAGTACCACCGGCCGGGCGCCCCCGACCTGACCCCGCAGGCATTGCGCCCCGAAATGGACGAGTGGATGGAGTTCGTGCTCCGCGATGTCAACAACGGGGTGTACCGGTGCGGGTTCGCCGGGTCTCAGCACAGCTACGACGAGGCGTACGACGAGCTGTGGGCCGCCCTCGACGTGCTGGAGGAGAGGCTGTCGACCCGTCGCTACCTGATGGGCCCGTCGATCACCGAGGCCGACGTCCGGCTCTTCCCGACGTTGATCCGCTTCGATGCCGTCTATCACGGGCACTTCAAGTGCAACCGGCAGACGCTGGCGTCGTTGCCGCATCTGTCGGGGTACACGCGGGACCTGTTCAGCACCCCCGGCTTCGGCGACACCATCGATTTTGTGCAGGTCAAGCAGCATTACTACATCGTGCACGCCGATCTGAACCCCACCCGGATCGTGCCGAGAGGGCCGCGCCTGGACGGGCTGCTGACGCCGCACGATCGCGATCGGTTGCCGACCGACACGTGGGGTGCCGGCGGCACCCCGCCGCCTCCGCCGCTGCCCGCCGAGGTCGTCGACCCGGCGCATACGCCCCTGCGCGTCTCGGGCCGCTGACGCCCCGGCGTGGGCGGCGCCGTCCACCGCCGCCTTAGGGAGCGGGGCGCTCCGCACTGACCAAGCTGAGCACCTCATCCTTGCTGCTTGACAGAGGAGCAAGGGACACACCCGCGAACACTGGATGCGGTGAGTTCGTCGACGATGTCGCGCACGTCGAGCACGGGCCGGGCCAGCCGGTCGAGTGTGGTGACGCCGAAGGTGCCGCCTCGCGCGCAGCGGTGTGCAGTCATGTGTGGACAGGAGTCTTGAGCTAGCGACAGACTTCTTTCCAGTGAGCACGGGCTCTAGGAAGTGATGTCGTGAACGGTCTCGAGATGGCTACCGCCGAGCGGACAGACCTGGCCGATTTTCTGGCGACTCTGACGCCCGAGCAGTGGGAGGCGCCGTCGCTTTGTGAGGGCTGGCGTGTACGGGACGTGGTCGCTCATGTGATGAGCTTCGACGGCGTCAGTCTGCTTGGCATGTT
>JBDTWM010000138.1:0-7175 GCA_040006675.1 Dermatophilaceae bacterium
TCAGCGGCGTGCGCGCCTCGTCGATGAGGATCGAGTCCACCTCGTCGACGATCGCGAAGTGATGACCACGCTGGACCAGCTCGTCCAGCGACCACGCCATGTTGTCGCGCAGGTAATCGAAACCGAACTCGTTGTTCGTGCCGTACGTGATGTCCTTGCCGTATTCCACACGACGGGCAGCGGGCGGCATCTGGGACAGAATGCAGCCGGTCTCCAATCCGAGCGCGCGGTGGATACGGCCCATGAGCTCCGACTGGTACTCCGCCAGATAGTCGTTGACGGTAATGATGTGCACGCCGTCGCCCGTCAGCGCGTTGAGGTAGCTCGACAGGGTCGCCACCAGCGTCTTGCCTTCACCGGTCTTCATCTCAGCGACATTGCCGAAGTGCAGGGCCGCGCCCCCGACAATCTGCACGTCGAAGTGACGCTTGCCAAGCGTGCGCTTGCTGGCCTCCCGCACGGCCGCGAATGCCTCGGGCAGCAGCGCGTCGAGCTGGTCGCCGTCCGCGAGCCGCGCCTTGAACTTGGCCGTTTCCTCCTTGAGCTCCGTATCGCTCAGCCGCTCAAAGTCGGCCTCGATAGCGTTAACGGCCGCCGCGTAGCCTTGGAGTCGCCGCAGCTCGCGGCCCTCACCGGCGCGCAGGATGCGATCGACAATCTTCGGCACGACAACTCCCAGGGATGGCACTCGGGGTCCAGCGTCGCCCGCGTCGGCGACCTATTCAGGGTAGTCGACCAGAGGCGACGTCCCGGACAGCCACTCCCGGACTCAGCGTTGAACTATCCGGCGCTTAGGTCAGATCCGCGTACTGCGCGTTCTTCGCGATGTATTTCGCGTAGAAGCTGCACTGCGGTACGACCTTCTTACCCTGGGCGCGCGCGTCATCGAGCGAGGCCTTCGCCAGTTGACCTGCGATCCCTCGCCCGCCGAACTTCGTCGGCACATCGGTGTGGTCGAAGACGATCGAGTCGCCGGCGACCCGGTAGGACGCCGTGCCGACGAGTTCGCCGTCCACCTGCGCCTCCCAGCGAGACTGAGCTTCGTTCTTGGTCACGGTCACATCAGACATGCACCCACCCTGGCACAGCGCGCCGCGTCGAACAGCGCCGCAGCCAGCCACCGGCGGCGTCGGCGGTGGCTCGCTTGCCCCACCCGCGATGTACCCGCTTGGCTGATGCGGTGAGCGCCGATTCGTACCCGCACTGTGTACCCCTCCTGACCGACGGCACGGTGACGTTGCGCGCGCACCGCGCGTCGGACATCCCACGGATCGTCCAGACCTGCAACGATCCGGAGGCGCTGCGCTGGACCGTCGTCCCGCGTCCGTACGACGAACCGGAGGCGCGCGTCTTCCTGCAGCTCATCGAGGACAGCTGGACCGACGCCTCGGCCGAGGTCGCCGACGCCCGGTGGTTCTGGGCGATCACGCGCACGGACGAGGACACGTTTCTGGGCACCGTGGAGATACGGCGCACGGGAGGCGGCGGCGCCGACGTCTCGTTCGGGCTCCATGCCGGCGCCCGGGGCGCCGGTGTGATGTCGCGGGCGACGCGCCTCGCCATGGCGTACGCGGCACAGACCGGGGTGGACACGCTGCGCTGGCAGGCGTACGCGGGCAACTGGAGCAGCCGTCGCGTCGCCTGGGCTTGCGGTTTCACCCACGAGGGCACGCTGCGGGGCTCGCTCCCGCGTCTGGCGGACGACGGGTCGCGCGCCCGCGACGTCGACGGGTGGGAGGCGTCCTGGCGCGCCGGGGAGCCGATAGAGCCCGTTCACCCCTGGTACGAACCCCCGGACCATCGCGTCGAGGCAGCTGACGGCGTCCGGGTGCGCTTGCGGCCTTGGCGCGACGACGACGGACGCCGCCTGCCGAGCGAGCGGGACCCCGAGTCCTGGCACCGCCTGGGTGCGTGGGTGCCGACGTCGGCCAACTTCCTCGAGCTCTGGGACGCGTGGCGCGAGGACATGGCGCTCGGCCAGCGGATCGTGTGGTGCCTCGCGGACCCCGCCACCGACGCGCCCCGTGGGGGCCTCCACCTGTTCGGGATCGACCGGGTGCGTCGGCCCGGAACGGCCGAGATCCTCGCCTTCGTCTTGCCCAGCGGACGTGGGCGCGGCCTATTCGCCGCCGCGCTGCCGGCGGTACTGGACCACGCCTTCACCGCGACGGAGCGCGGCGGGATGGGCTTGGCCCGGGTGAAGTCCTTGGCCGACGTCGACAACCACGGATCGGTGCGCTCGATGCTGCGTGGCGGCATGACCCTCACCGGATGGACACGGGGCGACCGGCCCGATCGCCGGGCCGGTCGCGAGGGGGACCACGTCGACATGGTTCAGTTCGAGGTGCTCGCCACCGACGACCGGCCAGCCATCAGCCGGGCGAACGCGGCGGCCGGTCACGGCATCCAGGCACTCCTCGCGGCTCGGGTGCAGCACCTCCGGTGCTGAGGAGGCCCGGCGGGTTCAGGAGCGTCGGCGGGGTGCCGCGGCCGCCTCCGGGCGAGGCGTGTCAACGAGGCGCTCGCGCACCGCGTACATCGCCGCCTCGACGCGGCTGTGCAGCTGCAGCTTCTCCAGGATGGACCGAACGTGGTTCTTGACTGTGTTCTCGGAGATGAACAGGGCTCGAGCGATCTCGCGGTTGGGGAGGCCGCGGGCGACGTGGACCAGGACCTCCCGCTCCCGATCCGTGAGCCGGGTCGCGACGGGCTCGTCGGCTTCATCGTCGCCGCCACGCGTCAGCAAGGCGAACTGCCGCATCAGGCTGGCCGCCATAGTAGGAGACACGAGTGACCCGCCCGAGCGAACCGTGCGGATCCCGGAGAGGACCTCCTCCGGAGGCACGTCCTTGAGCAGGTAGCCGTTCGCGCCAGCGCGCACGGCGTCGCACAGGTCCTTCTCGTCGTCGCTGGTGGTGAGGATGATGACCTGCGTGGCCGGCCACGACTCCTTGATCCGCAAGCACGCCTCGATGCCGTTCATCCGGGGCATCCGCACGTCCATGATCACGACATCTGGCCGGTAGGTCTCAACCGCGTCTAGCGCGCCCTGCCCGTCGCCGGCTTCCGCCACGACGACGATGTCATCCTCCTGGCCGAGGACCAGGTCCAGCCCGCGGCGGTAGAGGACATGGTCATCGACAATCACGACTCGGATCTCATCCGGATCATGGGCCTCCTTGACCACGCCCGACGCGCTCACTTCGTCATGGTCTCATGCCGACGCTCGACGGTCGCGTCAGCTGCCGAGGGGCAGGAGGTCGCCCCAGGGCGGGGGCGACCTCTCCGGCGCAGCTCATGTTCACGCCGTCACGAAGCGGCAACGACCTCCAGAGAGATCACGCCGTAGTCCCAGCCGCGCCGCCGGTAGACGACGCTCGGGCGACCCGAATCCCGGTCCATGAAGAGAAAGAAGTCGTGGCCGACAAGTTCCATCTCGTACAGGGCTTGGTCGAGGCTCATGGGGGAGGCCGCGTGACTCTTTTCACGCACCTGCACAGGCGACTCGCCCTGCGCGCCCAGCTTCGCATCGACCGCTTTGCCCGGGTCTTCGTCCTCGGCCGGCGGTGTGACCGCGGTGCGGTTCGACCCGGGTCCGCCCAGAGCCGCCACGGAGAGGTCGGCCGTGGCGCTGACCAGGTCAGGGCCACTACGACGGCGTACCTTGCGCTTGTCCCCAGCCCGGCGCAGGCGCTCCGACAGCTTCTGCAGCGCCATGTCCACCGCCGCGTACTTGTCCTCGGCGAAGGCCTCGGCCCGGATCACCGGCCCCCTCGCGAGGCAGGTGATCTCGACACGCTCGCTGCCCTTCGGAGCGGCCCTGCTCGTCTCATGGCTCACGACGACCTCGACGCGCTGGGTGCGCGGAGCATACTGCTCGACTTTGACGAGCTTCTCAGTGAGCACCTGGCGGAAGCGGTCAGAGACCTGGATGTGACGGCCGGTGACGGTGATCTCCATGGGGATCCTCCTAAGGGAGACGGATGCGCAGCGTACGAATGATCGGCGAGGACTGCCGCGTAGGCCACACCTCCCTCCACACTGGCGAACTGTCAGCGGGCCCGGCACTCTGCGGGCGACCCCCGGCCAGGACGAGCCACGGCCGCGTCGCCGCCCGAAGGGAGCACCTTCCGTACAAGGACACCAGGATCGACAATAGTCCACCTCTCGTGTACGTGACCAGCCGCGACGCCGTACTGTCGGCGCTCTCACGCCCTGGCGGGCGGCCAGACTCCGTGGCCCATCCCCTCGGTCCCATCTTCCCTCGCTCGATCGATGCGATCTCGATGATCTGTGGTGCGACGGCGGGTCGCCGCCACGCAGGCGGCCACCACGTCCGAGCACCCGACGTCCCGCAGCGCCCGGGCCGCCTCGGCCAGGGTGGCTCCCGTGGTGACCACGTCGTCGACCAGCACCACCGTGCGTCCCGCCGACGCGGGGTCCGCGCGCATCGCCCGGGACAGGTTCGCGGCCCGCGCCCGATGGTCCAGCCCCGCCTGGTCCGCCACCCCTCGGCGGACCGCCAGCGCCCAGGGCGCCTGCACGAGTCCTTCGACGCCGAATGTCGCGCGACGCGCCAACACCTCCAACGGCGCGTCGCCGCGCCGGGCGCGGGCCTTACTGGAGGTGGGTACGGCGACCACCCACAGCCCGTGTTCCACCGTCCGCACCGTCGCTCCCACCGCGCCGACGACCGCCTCGCGCAGGAGCGGCGCCAAGACATCCGCCGCATCTCGGCGCCCCTCGTCCTTGTACGCCACGATCGCGCGTCGGATGGCGCCCTCGTACGGGGCCGACGCCCACGTCCTCGGGAAGCTGACAGGCACGGGGGTCGGCGCCGCGCGACGGGCCCGCGGGAGCCGAGCGACCGCAGCCCGACACGAGGCGCACCACGCCGCGCCGGGCCGATCGCACCCGGCGCAGCGGGGCGGCATCGCCAACTCGGTCATCGCCCGCACGGCGCGAAAAGAACCCCGAAGACCGGCCCGTGCGCTCATCACCCGCCCACGCTCCCCCGGCGGCGATCTCGACCGCTCGCACGCGGTGTCTCCCTGTGGATGTCCCGACTCGGCCGGTGAGGGTGTGGATGACCGCCTCCCGTTCGCCGTGCTCGGCGCCGGCTGGTGGCGCTCAGCCGCCCGGCACGACCAGGTCACCGGCCGTCGCGAGATCCCGCCAGCCTCCCGCGATCGCCTGATAGACCTTGCCCGACCGCGTCACCAGGAGCAGGCCTCGAGCCGCACCGGAGCCAACGGCACGGCCGCCGGCCGCGTCCGCAGGCACCTTGCCGAGCCTGCCATCCAGGCGTCCGTCGACCCCCACGAGCAGGGCGTGGTCTTCGATCATGCCGACAGCACGGCCTACGACCGCGACACTGTAGCCCGACTCCCACGACACCTCCGTGGCGCTCACCAGGCTCCCCCCGACGTAGAGGGGATCGGCGAGAGAGGCAGCCCGGCCGTCTTCACCGCGCTCGATCCCGGCCACCGCGAGTCGCGCCGGCCCGGTGCGCGGCGCCAGGAGCAGCGCGACACGCTGCCCGTCCGGAGCCACCTTCAACGCCGTGATCCGCGAACCCGCCAACCAGGTCGCCGGGATCCGTCGCGGCGTGGCGAGGCCCACCTCGCCGCGCGTGTCGATCACCCAGATGCCCGCCTCGCCCGCCTCGGTCGCTCCCCCGACCCACAACCCCTGAGAGGCGTCGTAGGAGGGGCGCACCAGATCCCGCGCGAACGGCGGTTGCAGGGCGGAGCGACCCGGACCGCCGGGGGCGGCGCCGTCTCGTCGCCAGCGCAGCAGACCTTTCCCGTCACCCGACGTCGCCGCCAGATCCTTGAAGTCCGGACTGACCGCCAGGCCGCGCCAGGCCACGTCCAGCGCCGGGAGGAAGGGCTCCTCGGCTCGCGACTGCCCGGCGCGAAGATCGCCCATCAGCACGACGTCCAGTGCGGTGCCGCGCCGGAGCACCACCCGCTCCGCGGGGGGCGCTCCCGCTACCTCGTACCCGAGGTCAACGAGGCTGGACAGAGCGTCCGGCATCCCGCTGACGCCTACGCTCTGACCGTTGACCTGCATCGACACGGCGTGCACACTGGGCGCCTGAGTCATCGACAGGATCGCCTGCGCGAACGCCGCTCGCCGGTCGTCCGCCGTGCCGCCGAGCGCCTGTGGAGTGAGGTCGAGGTTCGCCACGCCGTCCGTGACCGTCACCGCATCGACACGGAGCCGCGTCAAAAGCGGGAAACCGGACTCGGCGGCTCCGGACAGATACGGCGGGACAGGCTCCAATTGGGCCCGCGCGAGCGTCGTGGGGAGGGCGTTCGTGATCGGGAACCAGCGCCGGTCGGGCAAGACGGTGCGGGACGTCGTGGAGACATACCCGATCGTGAACACCCCGTACGCGGCGTCGAAGTCGAACTGGTCGAGCCAGAGGCCAAAGTCAGCCGGAACGGCCGAGACACGCCAGTCGCCGTCCTGGCGAACCAGTTCGATCTGCACGCTGCGGATCTGGTCGGCCAGCTCGGTGAGCCTGCCGTTCACGGCGACGACCGCTTTCGCGGGACCGCTGATGCGGACGACGCGCGTCGACGATGTCGACAAGATCGGCTGCACCGCGATGTCATCGACGCCCTGCATGATCACGACAGGGCGCGACCGGGGCGCCCAGGTGTCCACGATGTTGCGGGCCAGATACTTGCGGGCGGCCCCGTAGTTCTCCGCGGGCGCCGCGCCGGTGACGACGAAGGCTCGCACGATCACTTCCGGTGATGCTCCCGGCGTCGGGTCCGCGAAATGCTGACGCACGGACGGGGCCACCGGCGTGCCCACCTCGATCCCCCGGAAGACCGGGCTGTCGTCCGGCAGACCCCCGCACGAGGCCAGCGCCATACACGCAACCGTGAGCGCGGCGACGCGCACGAGCGGCCGGGATCGCGTCACAGCGTGACCGGCCGCTCAGATCTGTCGTGCCGGGGCTCACCCGGCCGCCGGGGGGCACCTGCAGCGGGCTTTCCCGGCGAGTCCTCCGCCGTGCGTTGAGCTTCCGACCGCGCGCCGGCCTCCTCCGCCTCCCCCGAGCGGGCATCGTCCAGCACATCGTCGCCGCCGTCGGGAGCCGTCGCCTCCTCGGCCGGCATCACTGCGTCCGGCACCACTGCGTCCGGCACCACTGCGTC
>JBDTWM010000139.1:0-7150 GCA_040006675.1 Dermatophilaceae bacterium
GACGAGGAGTCGACCCTCGACCTCGGCGACGACCTCGACGCCCGCGAATCTCGTGGGGTGCCCGTCGGCGACCAGGATGACTCCGCGGCCGACGCCGACGAGGACGCGGCCGAGGACCACGGGGTCCGGCGTGGGCTCATGATCCCCGCGTCCATGGGTCTGCGGTTCCAGGTGCCGCTCGATCTCGACGCGATCGTCGTCACCGCATCGTGGGGCACGTACAACCCCGAGGCCACCGGCGAGGTCACCGCGAAGGGGCGCGCCATCCGCCGGTTCGTCCGCACGTCCGTGAGCATCCCCGTGCCGATGAGCCTCACCGACCTGGTGCCGGGGACCACGACGGAGTACCCGCTCAAGGACGATGTCGTGCTGCGCGTCGACACCCACCTCGACGAGGTCCTGGGTCGTCGCCTGATCGAGGTGGCCCTGTGCAACGACAGGGTCACACCGGCCCGCATCCCGGTCAACGCCTGGCTTTTCCAGACCCACCTGCAGGTCGACACCGACGCCGGAGCCGTCTTCCTCCCCGTCCGCGACGTCATCGAGGACACCCGGGTCGAGACCGACGATGAGCTGCGGCGGCTCGGCCTGCAGTACCGCAACCGGCTCGAGTTCGCGATCGGGCGCACCTGCTCGGCCGACTGGGTCGTGGAGGACGGCGCGCGGCGGGCGAGCCAGGTGTCGACGACCTGGCTGCCGGTCACCGAGACGCCTCAGACCTCGGCCATCGACCCGGACGGGGTCGTCCTCGACATGCTCGCGCTCGCCGACGCGTCGCCCGCGCAGATCGACGCGGGGCTGCGCCCGATCGTCGACGGGTACGCCGCCTGGCTCGCCACCCAAGTGACGGCCGCCAGCGCTCTGCCCGACCATCTGCGGAGCGAGGCGGGTGACGCCATCGGCGAGGCGCGCCTCGTCCACGCGCAGCTCGCCGAAGGGCTCGACTACCTGGTGAGCCACGTGGAGGCGCTGCGCTGCTTCTCCTTCATGAACCGGGTCATGGCCGACCAGCGCATCCACACGCAGGTCGCCGCCGAGCGAGCCCTCGACCCGACCTTGTCCATCGACGGGGCCCGCGCCGCCGTGCTGGCGCGCGGCCCGAAGGCGCACTCGTGGCGCACCTTCCAGATCGCCTTCATCGTCATGCAGATCCGCGCGATGTGCGAGCCGGGTCTCAGCCGGCGCTCGGGCGGCCTGTCGTCGGTCGAGCTGCTCTTCTTCCCCACCGGCGGTGGCAAGACGGAGGCCTACCTCGGCCTCGCGGCATACACGTTCGGCATTCGTCGGCGGCAAGGCCTGCTGGTCACACCGGACGGCCCACTCGACGGACAGTCCGGTGTCGCGGTCCTCATGCGCTACACGTTGCGACTGCTCACGGCCCAGCAGTTCCAGCGCGCGACCGCGCTCGTTTGCGCGGCGGAGCTCGCGCGACGCGATGACACGGCCACCTGGGGCGAGGAGCCGTTCCGGATCGGCCTGTGGGTGGGCACCGACGTCTCACCCAAACGCGTCGACGAGGCCGCCAAGGAGCTCGAACGCGTCAACGCCGGTCAGGGTCACCGCCTCACCGTGCTGCAGGTGCAGCGGTGCCCGTGGTGCGGCACGAGGATCGACGCCGCGACCGTCCGCGTCGACCCGGACCTACGGCGAGTGTTCGTCCACTGCGGCGACAAGCTGGCGATCTGCCCGTTCGCCAGGGGCGGCGCGGTCACCGACGGCCTGCCGATCCTCACCGTCGACGAGGAGATCTACCGTCTCGCGCCGAGCTTCGTCATCGCCACGGTGGACAAGTTCGCCCGCCTGGCCCGGGAGGGTCACGCGGCGACCCTCTTCGGCCGGGTGTCACGGTGGTGCGCCCGGCACGGGTACGTCCACCCCGACTATCCCCAGTGCGACATCAAGGACGGCAGCAAGCACCCGGCCAAGGGCCGTCTCCCGGCCGCCGCCGTGCACCCGCACTCACGGCTGCGACCGCCGGACCTCGTCATCCAGGACGAGCTGCACCTCATCACGGGTGCTCTCGGGACCACGGTCGGGCTCTTCGAGGTCGCCGTCGACGCGCTGACCACGTGGAAGACGCCCGCTGGCAAGACGGCCAAGCCGCTGATCGTGGCCTCGACGGCGACGGTGCGCAATGCCGTCGACCAGGTGCGTGGGCTCTACGGCCGCTACGTGACCGTGTTCCCGCCGCAGGTGCTCGACGTGGCCGACACCTACTTCTCCCGCGAGGTGCCCGTCACCCGGCAGACGCCGGGGCGGCGCTACGTCGGGGTGAGCACCACCGGTGTGCGCCTGACGACGGCCGAGATCCGTATCACCGAGGTGCTCATGGCCGGGGCGCAGCTCGTCCTCGACCGCTGCGGTCAGGTCGCCGACCCGTACCTGACCCTCGTCGGGTACTTCAACGCCACCCGCGAGCTCGCGGGCATGTCGCGCTACCTGCAGGACGACGTCCAGACGGCGTTGTCGAAGGGCCGCCCGTCCATCGGCCTCCCTCGGCGCACCGGCACGGCATACGGATCGCTCAACATGGACGAGCTCACGTCGCGGGTCTCGGGAGCGGGCATCACCGAGACCCTCGACAAGATGGCGGTGACCTTCGATCCGGCCTTCGACTCCAGCGAGGGTCGTCAGGCTCGGCGCGAGCTGCTCGACCGGGGCGAGAAGGTGCCCGAGCGCAAGGTCAACCCCTACGACGTCATCCTGGCCACCTCGATGCTCCAGGTCGGCGTCGACGTCACCCGGCTCGGTCTCATGCTCCTCGTGGGACAGCCCAAGAACACCGCGGAGTACATCCAGGCGTCGTCGCGCGTCGGCCGGGATGCAGACAGGCCTGGCCTCGTCGTGACCCTGGGCAACTGGGCGCGGCCGCGGGACCTGGCGCACTACGAGCAGTTCCGGCACTACCACGAGACGTTCTACTCCCAGGTCGAGGCCCTGTCGGTCACGCCGTTCTCGGTCACCTCGCTCGAACGCGGCCTCGACGGAGTGCTCGTGAGCGCCGCCCGCGTCCTCGAGGCCGGCGTGCCGAACGGGCTGTCCCCCGAGCGTTCGGCGGGCCGCATCGTCGAGCAGCGGTCGATGGTGGAGGCGCTCATCACCGCCCTGGTCGCACGAGTCGGCCGCGCCTCCGACGAGGACGCCGCCGAGGTGGCCCGACAGCGACTGGTCAACCGGCTCGGCCAGTGGGAGAACCGCCGCACCCAGGTCATCGCCGAGGGCAAGTCCTTGGCCTACGAACGCATCTCGGACCCGAGCAAGTACGGGCCGCTCCTGCGCAGCGCCGAGAGCGTTTCGTCCCGTGGCGCCGGCGCGAGGGACGCACCGTTCGTCGTCGCCAACTCGATGCGTGAGGTGCAGCCGGAGATCAACCTTCTCGTGAGCCCCGACCCCAAGAGGCTGCACTATGTCGAGCCGCTCATCGCGCCACGATGGACGGGAGGTGGGTCACATGACTGAGAAGGCATTCCTCTACGACTCGACGCAGGCCCTCGACCCCCTCGGCGACGCCGACCGGCTCGCGGACGCCGGGGGTAAGCGCAACTTCGCCAAGGTCGGCTCCGGCCGCCCGTCGTCATTGCTCTACACCTACGGTCCGGGCGCGATCATGGATCTGCCCCACTTCACGGTGATGCCGTCCGGGCTCGATGACTGGGACCGGATCTGGGATCGCCGCGACGGCACGCCCAGCATCCATGCACCCAGGCTCCTGGAGGCGGTCCGGCTCATGCTCGGGCATCACGTCGCGGAGCTGCGCCCGTTCCCGAACCAGCCGAACGCCACGGCATACGGACGCGAAGGCGCCGACCTCGGCGTGCCGGCAGAGGTCTTCCCGCAATGGATGCGATGCACCGGCTGTGACCGGCTCGCGCCCATTGCGGCCTTCGACTACAAGAACACCCATCCCTTCCGGCCGGACGAGGCCGTCTTCGAGCACACCACGTGCTACGGCCGCCGCGGGGTCGGCAAGCGAGGGGTCGGCAAGCGCGGGCCGCGTCGGCAACCCGTCGTCACGGCCCGGTATCTGCTCGCCTGCACCAACGGGCACCTCGACGAGTTCCCGTACGCCTGGTGGGTGCATGAGGGGGGGCAGTGCCCGGCCGGAGTGGACTCGCCGGTGCTGAAGATGGTCGACCACACCGGCGGGCGCGGCGCCTCGGCGACGATCATCTGTGAGTCGTGCGACGCCACCCGCGGCATGGGCGAGGCACAGGGGGAGGCTGGGCGCGCGAAACTCCCACGGTGTCGTGGTCGGATGCCGCACCTGCGCGGCTTCGACCCATCGTGCGATGCCGAGCCGCGGCTCATGCTCGTCGGAGCGTCCAACCTGTGGTTCCCGGCCCTGCTGTCCGTGATCGACATGCCCCGGCTGGACCCCGCCGAGCGCGCCCGGGACTTGGCGGATCGACTGCGAGTGGTTCTCGGGGCCCAGCTGGATCAGTTCAAGGGCCAGCTGGACGTCATTCGAGCCCTGCTCGTCATGGGCGGGGTCGACGTGGCCGCCATGTCGGACACCGAGCTTGAGCAGATGGTGGCTCTCGCCCTCGAGCCACCCGAGTCCGAGGAGTCTCGGCACGCCCGACGTGAGAACTGGGACCCGGTCGACCTTCTCGTGCCCGAATGGCGCTACCTCCAGATCGATCCGGCCGGTCAGTTCCACGAGGATCGACTGAGCGGGCTCACATTGTCGCCCCGCGCCCTTGACCCGGACATGTCGGGCGTCGTGGCCCGTGTGCTCGCGGTCGACCGACTGCGCAAGGTCAACGCCCTCACCGGGTTCACCCGCATCGACGAGATGGATCGCGTCAACGATCTCGGTGGTCGGCTCGTCCGACTGACCCGGACCGACCGGCCCGCCTGGACCGTCGCGACCGAGGATCGCGGTGAAGGCATCTTCCTCCAGCTCGACGAGCAAGCCGTGTCGGCATGGGAGGCCAGGGTCGAGCAGTCGCCGCTGTGGTCAGCGCACGTGGCTTCGCACCGGCGCAACTTCGAGCGACGATTCTCCGAGACAGCCGGCCCCATCGACCCGGACGACCGGATGCGACCGCCCAGGTACTGGCTCCTGCACACGCTCGGCCACGTACTTATTCGCGAGTTCGCGATGTACAGCGGCTACGGGGCCGCGAGCCTCTCCGAGCGCGTCTACGCGTGGTGCGAACGCGGGGGAGAGGCTCCGCGCCCGGCTGCCGCTGGCCTGCTCATCTGCACCACCGCCTCGGATAGCGACGGCACGCTGGGAGGTCTGGTCCGGCTGAGCCAACCCCATCTGCTGGCGCCGATCCTGCGCTCGGCGCTGCATCACGCAGGACGGTGCTCGTCTGACCCGGTCTGCGCCGTGCGGACTCCTAAGGAGCCTGAGGACTTCCTCCACGGTGCCGCGTGCCACTGCTGCGTGATGGCCTCCGAGACCTCCTGTGAGCGCGCCAACCGGTTCCTGGACCGCCGGTTCCTGCTGTCCCTGCCGGGAAGTGATCTTGGCTTCTTCGGCGACCCATATGCCTGGTGACGTCAGCGCCTGCCGGAAGCTCGCGGCGTACCTCACAGGCTCCGAGGCCAGAGAGTTGGCCACGCAGTTGGGTGCCGGTCGGCCGCTCAGCATGGCGATCCGGGCCGTGGCGGCTCCCCGCCGCCAGCGAGTGAGGGAGCTGCTCGATCGCGTGGGAGGCGTCGAGACGTGGGTCTTGGTGCTGAGCGCGATCGAGGGCGCCCACTCGCGGGCCGTGACGATCGACGCGGTGTGGACGGCTCCCGGCAACCTCGTGAAGTACGGGTCCTTGGGATCGTCCGTCCACCACCACGTCCAGGCCGCTCGTGAGTCGGTGGTCTGCTCGACCTTCAACTTGCAAGAGTCGTCAGCGCTGTGGCCCGCGCTCACGGATGCGGCGGCGCGGCCGGAACTCGAGGTGCGGGTGTACATGGACCGGCGAGCGGCGGACCGGAACACACACGGAACCGTCACGACGCCGACGACCCAGGACGTGGCGGACACCCTCGTGGGGGCAACGGTGTTGCGGACGAAGAGGTACGCCGGCTCGTGGGTCCGCAACCACGCGAAGTTCCTTGCCATCGACCACCAGTTCCTGTTGGTGACGAGCGCCAACTTCTCCATGAGTGCCGAGCGCCTCAATGTCGAACTCGGCCTGGTCGTCCGGAACCCGTCCCTGACCCAAGCCGTCGAGTCAGAGATGTCCGGCTTCGAGCGTGACCTGTACGAAGTGGTGCGACGACGTTGACACCGATGAGTGGCGACGAGGGGGGAGGGCCAGGCGCCGCGACCCGGCGCTTGTCGGTCATGTCCCGGGTCCTGTGCCTCTGGCCGGGTCAGGGTTGTGTGAAGACGTCAGGGTCGCCGATGCGCCGCCAGCGGCAGCGAGTTTCGTCGTCGACGGTGACAAGTTCGAAGGTGGCCCGCCCGTCGGGGCTGGCGAAGGACCAGGTCATCTCCGTGACCCCGGGCGCGCCGCGCACGGCCTTGACGCGCAGGGACTTGGGCCACGGGGCGGCGGGGTTGGTGGCGAGCCGGTCGCAGGCGGGGATGAACTTCTCGCGTAGTACGCGTCGGAACGCGGTCTGGTGCTCGGGCTTGAGGAGGCGGTAGTCGCCATCGAAGGCCGGGGTGGTCTCGAACTTCACGACCGGTCTGGGGTCTGGAGCGCGGCCAGATGCTGCAAGACGGCGTCGCCGTCGTCGTGCACGCTGACCCGTCCCGCCGCGAGGTGCCCATCGACCTCCTGTTCGCGGTCTTGCCACCGTTGGGTCCAGAACCAGCGTTGAACGGCTGGGATCGGCAACGAGGGACGCAACTCCAGCACGCCGTCCTCACGTTCGGTGATCTCCACCTGAGCGCCCGGCTCGTCCAGGTGCAACCGCCGACGTACTTCCACCGGCAGCGCCACCACGCCACGTCCCTGCACCCCGACATACCCGTGATAGGCCATGCCCGATGGTAGGCGGCGTGCAACAAAGCGACAAAATGACCAAGCCGTAAAGCAGCTGATAAAAGAGACTATGGTCAGATCCTCGGTAAGGACCTGCTGGCGATCAGGCCGCGCCCGAGTTGGCTGCTGACCAGGCGGCCATCGGTCGATGAACGGCAGGGCGAGATGACTCGACGTGAACAATGGAGCCGGTGGCTGCTCGCTGCTGC
>JBDTWM010000140.1:0-7129 GCA_040006675.1 Dermatophilaceae bacterium
TGGACCTGGACATCGTGTTCGTGGACACCACCAGCACCTACTTCGAGGTCGACGTACCCAACGACGTCGCGGACCTGACGGGGGACGTGAGTGATGACCAGGTGAGCTGCCCCACCGAGTCCGGGGCGCGGGCGTTCGGGCACTCCAAGGACTTCCGCGACGACGCCTGGCCGTCGAACGTGGCTGGCGAGACATGAAAGGCCACCTGGGCCTGCGCCCCGTGTTCCACCACCGTGAGGGACCGGATCCGCGGCCGCGTTGGGCTTCTCAAGAACAACGCATGCCGCGGCAAGGGGCTCAGCGTCGGACCGTCGGTGCCTGACCGCGCCGACAACGGGACCTTAGGACCGCGAGAAACGTGCCAGGGCCGGTGCTCGGACGGAAGCGTGCGCACGAGCACAGCCCGCAATCCAGACCCGGCCGGTAGTGCTCGTGGACGCTCCGCTCGTGTCCGCAACGGCATACGCCTCGCCCCGCGCCACGACTAATGGGCGGTGTCACCGACGAGTCCATGTCACCTCCCGCGTTGACGGCGGAGCGTCGTTACAAACTGATGCAAGAGGAGCGCATCGTGACCTTGGCAGCAGGGGGGCACTCGCGTGTCTGCCCTTCGCCCTTAACGGAAATGATCACAGCATAGCTGTTGGGCGGGGCTGCCCGGCAACTGGACAGAACTCACGTCGACGTGCGCAATCCATCCGGCGCGCAGTCCCACTCCGCCCGGGTTCCCGCCGGGCATCTCTGGCAACGTTTCGCCTCACCCCTGCGTTCGCCGAACTC
This sequence comes from Dermatophilaceae bacterium, assembly GCA_040006675.1. Taxonomy (GTDB): domain Bacteria; phylum Actinomycetota; class Actinomycetes; order Actinomycetales; family Dermatophilaceae; genus Austwickia. The sequence continues at coordinate 781 of JBDTWM010000140.1, forward strand.
GCCGCGCCCCCGCATCCGCTCGCGCCTGATGGGCCAGACCGCTCGCGGCGCCGACGCCCGCGAAGCCTAGGCCGACGGCAATCGCGCCGAGTCGGCTCGCATGCTGACCCAGGCCACGCATCTCGGCTCGGACGACGCCAGGCACTACGGAGCGCAGGTACGTATCCTCAGCATCGAGCACCCTCTGGCGGGCGTCAGGAGCGTACAGACCGCGCAACATGATCTTGCCCCGTCCCTCGCCGTAGCACCGTCGCACGAAATTGCTAAAGCTGTGCCTACCGTGCGGCACCGCGTGATACGTCACCGCCGAGGGAACGAACAGCCACGACCCGCCTTCGAGCGCAGACGCTCGAATGCACAGATCCGTGTCCTCGGGTTGAGCCACCTCCCCGATCTTTCCGAAACCTACCCGGAAGCCGCCGATCCGGCGGAAGGTCTCCGTTCGCAAGGCCATGTTGCCGGACCACACATTGCGTACCGGCACGCGTCCACTCGGGGTGGCTTCGTCGTGCGTGCCGACGGTCCACCCGAAGCCGGGAGGGAACCAGTCAGGACGCCCAGACTCCCAGGCAGCGACCACCCGCCCACCGGTCCCGACTACTTGGCGCTGCCGCAGCGGACCCACCAGCTCGGCGAGCCACGTCGATTCGGCCGTCTCGTCGCCGTCCATAAATAGCAGTAGTTCAGTGTCGACGTCCTGCGCGCCTCGGTTCCTGTTCTCCGAGGCGCCCCGGTCTCCTGTGATGTTCTCCACGATCACGACGTCTGGCTCCAGCTCCCGTAGCTGTCGCGCGAGTTCGGGCGAATGGTCTACGGTCACGACGATCCGCCGGGGCGGGGACGTCTGGGCACGGATGGATTGGACGGCCGCGCGCACCCCGTCGATCCGCGCGACGTCGTGACAGGGGATGACCACCGTCACATCCGCGCCCTGATTCGCATCGGCCGCGTCACCCATGGACCTGTACGCGTCCTGCGCTCGTTCCTGGGTCGGCCGACGAGAGTCATCTACACGCGCCCTGCGATCACCGTTCATTCCGGCCGTCAGGGCGTAGTCACCGCGTTCATTCCCCCGCATGTCTCCCACATCTTTCGACAACCTGAGGTCCTCTCAGCGAGGACCTTTCCGGAGTACTTTCAAGGACTGTTTAGGAACCGACTGCGACGGGCTCGGAGTGTCTCGTCGCGGCGCTCCACACGGTGGGCGCCATGACGATGCATTCCAACACCAGTCCGATGCCGAAGCCGATCGTCAGCCCCAAGATGCCGTGGGACAGTGCACCGATCACCGCGCCCCCGACCTCAAGGAGGGCGCCGACGCTCGCCATCGCAGAACCCACCGCGAGGCGTCCCTCGACACGGGTCACGGCGATGTAGTGGTATTTGACAATCATTGCGAAATAGCAGACAGCGAGAATCCGCAGCGGCGTCGTCGCCACCTCGGTGTAGTACACCCCGAACAGCCGCAGCATAGGGTCGGAGACGAGCCACAGGGCGGGGACTCCGATCAGCCCGAGACCGGTGGCGGTCGCGAGACCCACGCGCAGCTTGGCGCGCAACTCCTCCAGTCGCCCCGCGCCGACCGCGAACAGGGCGGTGCTCAGGTGAGAGGGGACGATGTAGGCCAAACCGGCGATCATCCACGCCATGAAAAACGCCGCACCGGCCTCCGGAGACACCAACGTGGAGGCCACGATCGGCACCGTCAACCGCGAGAACTGACTCGCAATGTTGAACGCGTTGTGAGCCATCGCCGCCCGCCACAGCCGACGCAGCGCGCCGAAGTCGGGGTGCCGACCGGCCACACCCCGGCGCCGTACCGCGATCATGATCGCCGCGAGCGACACCACGATGCCGGCCACCCACGCGGCGAGGATGCCCTCGTCGGCAGGCGCGAAGGTCATCGACAGGAACAGGAACAACAGCACCAGCTTGCTGCTCGCAAACACCGTGTTTCGCAGGAGCTGGAGCCCGCCGGCGCCGCTACCGACCAGAGCCTGGTCGAGTACGACCAGCGCTCCGGTCAGGACGGCGCCGGCGCCGAACCACAGGGCCTGAGACAGTCGTGGCTCGGCAAACACGCGCTCGCCGGTCATTGCGAAGAATCCCAGGATGCCAAACGCGATCGCCAGGGAAGCGGCGCCCGCCACGCATACCGACGCCGTAACCAGGCCGGGGTTGGCGCGCCGCCCCGACTCCAACACGCCGATCAGCATCGAGCCCAGTCCCAGCATCCCGATCGTGCCCGCCAACTGCATCGCGTTGATCGACGCGGTGGCATAGCCGACCATCGACGGGTCGGCGAGGCGGGCCGCCCCCCACCAGTAGATGAAACCCAGTCCCGAGGTCACCGCCGTCGTCCCGAACAGGGAACCGGCCATGCTCAGCAAGCTGCCGTTGCCACGCAGGAAAGATCGCATAACGCTCACCGGGCGCCAGGTACGCTGGTCGTCGACGATGCCCCGCCGGCCTCGGGTAAGGGACTGGCGGGCGCGGGCGGAAGCGGCGCTAGCCAGACAGTCCGGTACGGGGTGGGGTCGTCCTGCTTGGTCATGGTTGCGACGACTCGCACGTCGCTGGGTCGCTGGAGCTGAGCGCTCCAGTCCTCCCCGGGGTCAAGCACCACGGTCCACCGGCCGAACACACTACCTGCCGCGGCAGGAGTCGCCTCGGACTGCACCACCACCTCGAAGCGGATCTGGCTCGGTTCGTGGCTGCGCACTCCGACGTCCACATTGGTGCGCTGTTCCGCCGATCCGGGAACGACCCAGAACTCGCTGAACGCGGGGACTGGTTCGTTCGCCGCACTCATGATGGACATACCCGCTGCACCGCCGCCCAGAGCGACCATCGTCGCCAGGGCGACCCCGAGCACGTGCCGACGCATCCGGCTCTCCGCCTCATGCTCTGTCGAGGCGGGTGCCGGACGGTCTTCGCGTGGGACAACGTCTCTACCGCCGGCGAGGCTCAGCGCCAGAACGGTCCCGACGATGGCAAGCCCCACGCACCACCAGGTTCGGGTCACGTGGGAACCCGCCGCCGCCAGTAGCCCGAGCGCAAGCATGACGACCAGCCCAGCGCCCACCACACCCAACGCGGCTTCGTCGCGGTGCGCGGTTGCCAGGCGGCGGCGTCCTACCTGCCAGCCGAGAACACCCATAGTCACCAGTAATCCGATGCCGACCAGAGTTGCCAGGACCGGCGTTCCTGTCGACGCGATACCGCCCGCGGCGAGTACCCACACCGCCGCAACCCAAGCGAGGGCTGCCTTAACGCTGCGCATCGGTGACCTCCGTGACGTCCAGAATGGTGATGTCGCCCGCGTCGTAGAGCCGGCTGGCAGCGGGCAGGGCATCGAACTTGTGGAGCTGACTGAGCTGCAGTGGCTCTGTGTAGCTGTATTCGTTGGGGTCCGCGGCGAAGTAACGTCCTCCGGCCGGCAGCGCCCTAGTGAGTCGGTCGTCTGCAAGGATGAAGCGCACGTTTCGCTGGTTAGCGAATCGCAGATCGTCGTCGGTCAGCACCGGCGAGGTGAACATCGGCCCCGCCCCCCGCAGCGCGATCTGCCTCCCCAGCGCGCTCGTCACGACGCCGTTCATCTGGTCGGTGGCCCAGTAGTAGCTGTATGGATCCACACTGTCCCCGACCCACCGCGCCGCCGCGGTCGACTCACCGTCTATAGACGCCTCATAAGCGCCCGGTTGATAGCCGTGGGGGACACGCTCCCAGGCGGGAGGCCAACCGGCCGCCACACCGCCGAGCCACAGCAGCACGACCGCGCTCACGATGAACGCGCGTTCAGGTCGGAACGCGCGCCGGGCCGAGAACAGCGCCGGCGCCACCACCGCCGCGACGGGAATGAACGCGAAGGAGACCGCCCGGCCGTACAGTTCGGCACCGTCCGAGGTCACCATCCGCATGACGACGAGGCCGTAGAAGCTCAGGGCGCTGACCATCATGGCCCACAGCCAGGAGTTGCGCCGACTCTGTCGCCGCAGGGTCCACAGGCCGAGTGCGACCAGGAAAGCGGTGAGCAGCACGCTGACCATGGACAGGCCACGATCGAAGGCGTCGCCGACTATCGCGGGAGCGACATCCGATTTGCCGTCACTCTGGATGAACGACGCCACGCTGTCCATTAGCCGGTTCGCCGCCGGGGCGAGGTATTCGATCGTGGTTGAGCCGACGAATGCCACCCAGGCAACGGTCGCCGCACCGACGCTCGCCAGCACGATCGCGGTGTTCACGGCCTGACGCCACTGGCGCAAGACGAGGTGCACGAGCAGCGCGACTACGATGACAGCCAGCAGCAGGTAGGTCGAGACGTGATGCGTCGGCACGACGCACAAGCCGAAACACACCGCTGCCGCAACGCGAAGCAGGCGCTGGCGCGGGGGCACCCCGTCGGCCCCCTGCTGACCTTGCTCGACGGCCGCGTCAGGAGCCCCCTTCACGGTGACGGGCTCGGCGGGCCCGTCGGCGGCGGCCAAGACCCACAGGCACAGGACCACGAACGCCAGACCCAGTGTCTGGTAGACGAACATGCCGTCGAACTGCTGGAAGTGCGGTTGCGTGGCGTAGACAAGCGCGCCCACGCCTGCCGCGCGGTGGCCGAGCCCCACGCTGGTGAAGAGGCGGAAGAGGCCCCACACCGTGATCACGCGCAACAGCCCCATCAGCACCGCCGCGACCGGGAACAGCGGCAACGACGCCAGCTGCAGGAACCCCGCAGTGAGCAGCTCGAGCCCCGGATAGGAGGGGCTGATCTCCAGCGCCGGGTTCGGGGTCGCTATCCCGCCCGAGGCGAGCAGGTCGGTCATTGTGCGGATGTGCTGTAGCTCATCGGGGAAACGGAACCCGATCGGGCTGAACGAGAACTTGACCAGGTAGCACCCAGCGGCGACCAGGATTGCGCCGCCGAGGGCCTCCCGCGGCGAGCAGTCGCGGTGGGACAGCCGCACGATCACCGGTGCCACGAGCAGGAGCTGCCCGATCCACATCAGGGGAACCGAGTCCATCGTGCCGGAGGAGCGGCCTAACGAGTATGCAGTCGCGATCAGCAGGACGCCCACAAAAGACAGGACGCCCATGACCGGCATGCGGCGCAGTTCCGCCCGTAGCGCCTCCCGAGCACTAGGAACAGGGTCGGCCGACGCGCCCGGTCGCCGCCCGCTCCCCCCGCCCCCCGGCGTGCCCCGGGCCTCCCGCGGCGGTCCGCCGTCAGGGTTCGACGGTGGCCAAGCCTGCACCACGGTCATCGCATCGGTGTTCATCAGCCCTCCAGCGGATTGGGGGCCGCCACCTCAAGGCGTGCCCGGCGGATCCCTCGCCACAGCCAGCGTTTGGCCTCGGCCGTCGCGCGTCCTGCGAAGGCGGGGGTAGCCTGCAGCATGGCCATGAGCGTCGCCGCGTCCATGCCTAGCTCGATCGTGAGCCGCGGTAGCGCCAGTTCCCCGTCGTGCGGTCCGACGGGACGCTCCGACACGGCGACGGCCCTGCGATAGCCCGCGTCGGACACATCGGCCCGGCAGCGACGATCGTGATATCCGAAGGGGTACGCGAAGCTCGTCACCTCGCGCTGCAACTCTTGCTCGAGCAGGATTTTTGACAGCCGCACCTCGGCGCGCGCCCGCAACGGGTCCACCCGGTCCAGCTGCGGATGCGTGTGCGCGTGGCCACCGATTTCGACGTGGCCCGATTCGGCCAGCTCACGCACCTGCGACCAAGTGAGCAGCCGCCGGTCGGCGTCGGGACCAGGCTCGAGGAACTTGGCACGCCCGTCCACGTACGCGGTGGGCAAGTAGAGCGAGGCGCGAACGCCGTAACGCTGCAACAGCGGCAGGACGTGCGCGTGGAAGTCGGCATACCCATCGTCGAAGGTCAGCGCGACATCCCGGGGGCCCGCCCCGTCGAGGTCTTCCACGGCCACGCCGTGCCAGCCGTCCTGCGCGAGCCGGTCCAGGTGCTCTTCAAGTGTGTCCGGGTCGACGACGAGGCGTCGGAAACTGCCGATCCCGGGCCGACGGCACACGCTGTGATACATAAGGATGTGGCGGCACCCGGGAAGGGGCGCACTCCCGGCGCTCATCGGCCGGCCGCCACGCGTCGCTGCTCGGACCGACTGCGCAGGTAGGCCCTCGGACCGGCCGCCATCCCCTGGAAGCGCGCGGAGCGAATCCCCGGGACCGTCATCTCCGGCGACGGCTCCGGCGCCGAGGACTGCAACAGCAGATCGCTGACCGCGCGTGGCAGGAGCCGCATCAGCGTACCCAGCCGACGAGGGTCCTCGAGGACCATCTTGGTGTAGAAGGCGGTCACGCCCATCCCGTATCCGTAGACCTGACGATGT
>JBDTWM010000141.1:0-6936 GCA_040006675.1 Dermatophilaceae bacterium
GTGTACGTGTCGGCCAGCCTCAAGGAGGAGTTCGGCATCGCGATCCTCGAGGCCATGGCCACGGGCCTCGTCGTCGTAGCTCCGGACGCGGGCGGTCCGGCGACCTACGTCGTCGACGGCGTGACCGGCATCCTCACCGACACCGGTTCACGCGGCCGGCTGGGCGCGGCGATCTCGAGTGCCCTCGAGCTGGCCGCGGCCCCCGATGCCGACGAACGCGCGGGGCGAGCGGAGGCCATGGTGCGCGAGCGCTTCGGGATCGAGACGATGGCCACCGCCCTGGCCGAGGTCTATCACCGGGTGGTCACGAACGGGGCCCGGCGACGAAAAGAGGCGGTGGCGGCGTCGTGACCCTGTTGGTGATCAGCCCCGACTACGCCTCACACCTCTACCCGCTCGCCACGCTGGCGACGGCGTGGCGTGACGCTGGGCAGCGGGTCGTGGTCGCGACCGGCCCGGCCACCGACGCGATCGTGCGCGGGTTCGGGTTCGAGCGGGTGGGGCTCCAGCTGGGGCGTGGGTCCAACCCCGGGGTCATCCGGGCCGAGGCCCAGCCGAAGGGCGAGGACGACGCCCTACGCGGCTTCTTCGCCGCCACCCGCCGGGGCGCGGTGGCCACCCTGCAGTTCCAGGCCCGGGCCCGCGGGGCCGACCTGCTGTGGAACCCGGTGGGCGTCGCCCGTGCCGTTCACGACGTGATCGAGCAGGTTCGACCCGACGATGTCATCGTCGATCACCTGGCCTTCGGCGCGCGCCTCGCGCTCACCGCGGCCGGAACGCGGCACGCCGACGTCGTGCTGGGCCACCCGTCGGCCCTCACCGTCGGTGACGAGGTGTACGGCTACCCCCCGGATTTCCCGAGAGCGATCAGACCCGATGCCGCTGAGCTGGCGTCGCTGCGGCACCTCTGCGAACAGGTGCGCGACACGTTCACGGCCGAATGGAACGACGCCTTGCTCACCCTCGACCCGGCGGCGCCGCCCAGTGACGACGCTTTCGCCGAGGCCGGTGACGTGCTGCTGCTCAACTACCCGGCAGGGTTGCATCCGGCCGCCCGTACGGCCCTGCTCCCGCCCCATGCCTTCCTCGGGTCGGCGGTGCGCCAGGAAGCGCCCGACGAGGAGGTCGAGCAGTGGCTCGCTACCGACGATCGTCCGGTCGTCTACGTCAGCCTGGGTAGCTTTCTGTCGGTGCGCTCCGACGTGCTGTCGCGCGCCGTCGACGCGCTGCGCCCGCTCGAGGTGCGGGTGGCCATGGCTAGCGGCTCAACCTCCCGTAGCGAGCTCGGCAGCGTGCCGACGGGCTGGCTGGTGCGCCCCGAACTCCCGCAGGTGCGGCTGCTGCAGCGGTCGGTTCTCGCGGTGTCGCACGGGGGCAACAACAGCGTGACCGAGGCCCTGACGGCCGGTGTGCCTCTCGTGCTGCTGCCCTTGTCGACCGACCAGTTCGCCGGAGCCGCCGCCCTCGAGCAGGCCGACTTCGGCCAGGCGCTGGACCCCAACGCGGCCACGTCGAGCGAGATTCGTGCCGTGGCCGAAAGGCTGCTCGCCCTCGACGGCGCCCCGCGGGGTCGACTCGAAGCGCTCAGCACCTCGTTGCGCAGCCAGCCCGGCGTTGAGCACGCTCTCCAGGCCGTCGCGGCGTCGACGTCACTCGGGTGACGACGCGACGATGGTGTTCAGAAGGGTGTATTCCACTACCGAAGGCCGCCACGTCACACCTCGACGATGTCGATGAGTCCTTCCAGACCGACAAAGTCGTCCGCGTTCACAGACACGGACGGCGCGACCATCGCGCAGTACGCCAAGCCCGACCACCGCCGCGGCTGGCACGGACAACAGAGGACACCGACCACGAAGTCCTGAGACACGGGTCTGTCCACGATGTCCTGAGACGCACCTGTGCACGATCTCCCGAGACATCACAATCACCGCCCGCTACACCCTCGATTGCGGAGAGCCGGGATCGATGTATTTCTGTTCAATGAATGCGCCTCTCTTCTCATGATCTGACGTTTTCATGTCCTCGTAGAAAGGTAAGCGGCCCGATGACGGACTCGACCCTAGATTGGTCCCCTTGGAGCCAGGAGAAGGCGCGGTGGTGACCACTGGCGCGGGCCTACCCGCCGGCTTCGCTCGCCGCACCCGCGTGGTGGGTGACTTGGGCTTGCCTTCTGAGGGGAGTTCCGGCCCGGGCTGGTCCCACCTCCGGGACGATCCTGGTGCGTGGCCAAGCGACCCCGACGAGACCATCGTGATCATCGTCGAGCTCAATGTGCGCTACCCCGGGGGGCCGCGCGATTGCGCAGCGGCGTTCGATGCCTTGTGGCACGAATTGGTCGCCCGGCATGTCGAATCAACGCACGCGACGGTGCTCTTGCGACGCACACGGATCTCGGTCCGCTTGTATCAGTGCGTCCTGACCCGGCGCGGGTTGGCGGTCCTGTTGGGCGCTGACGTGGCGGGTCCCGGTCACCCGGCTGTTGTCTTTCGGGTGTGGCCGGACTACGACCTGTACCCGCAAATTGATCGCTCTGCACCCACCGTGAAGGTGGACGCGGCCCGAAGGGTCTTCAACAGCAACGGCGCCGGCATCGTCTGGGCCGTGGTGGACACCGGTGTCGACGCCGACCACCCGCACTTCGCGTCGCTCGAGCTGTCTCGAGGGGGAGCGGCGGACGACTCAGCTCCGGTCACCGGAGGGCTGCACCGAGACTTTTCCAGTCTGGTGCAGCCGCAGCGCGCCGGACCCGCGTCCGTCTCCGCGCTGACCGACGAGGACGGCCACGGGACCCACGTGGCAGGGATCATCGCAGGGTCGTGTCCACCGGGCCTGGCACCGCACGTGGCGACCTCCGACGAGCCGACGGACGGAGGCTATGTGCCGCGTGCTCACGTGGGGCTGATCCAAGGGATGGCACCACTGTGTGAGCTGGTGAGCCTGAAAGTGTTTCGTCGTCTCGACGGCGTCGCTGTGACGTCCTCCGCGGCAGTGATCAGCGCACTGGAGTACGTGCGCGCCCAGGTCAACGTGAGTGAGAGCGCGCTGCGGATCCACGGGGTGAATCTGAGCTTGGGCTGCGACTGGGATCCAAGTCATTACGCGGCGGGCCAGTCACCGCTGTGCCAGCTGATCAATCAGCTGGTCGCGACAGGAGTGGTCGTCGTGGTCTCGGCGGGCAATGGTGGGTCGGCACAGTCAACGGCTTCGGCCAGGCAGAACATTGGGCTGCTCGCCTCGATCACCGAGCCGGGACACGCCGGGGACTGTATTACCGTCGGCTCGACCCATCGCGACGCGCCCACCGTGTTCGGGGTGTCCTGGACCTCGTCCAAGGGGCCAACCCTCGACGGTCGTTCGAAGCCGGACGTCGTGGCTCCCGGGGAATGGATCTGCTCCGCGGCAACAGGGGTCGTTCGAAATCGGGCCGGTTTGAACGGTATCACCGGAGATAATCCGGCCCTCTGTTATGCCGAGTTGTCGGGCACCAGCATGGCTGCTCCGCACGTCTCCGGGCTGGTCGCTGGGTTCCTCTCCAGCAGGCCGGAGTTCATCGGCCAGCCCAGTGATGTCAAGGACATGCTCGTGAAGACGGCGATCGACCTTGGCCGCGACAAGTACGCGCAAGGTGCGGGGCTCGTCGACGCCATGAACCTTCACGCCCATATTTGAGATGAGGCAGCCATGGGCACAGGCACCGCAACGGACTACTGGCGCCTAACCTTCGACGAAGACGGCGCCCCCCTCGGAGCGGATCCAACCGCACTCATCGCACGGATCCAGGACAGTGGCGTCCAGGACCTCTTCGTCATGAGCCATGGCTGGAACAACGACCAGACTCAGGCCGAGAACCTTTACGCCGGGATGTTTTCGCTCATCCGGGCCGCACGCCAAACGTCACCCTCGTTTGGCTTCCTCGGGGTCTTCTGGCCATCTGTCTGGTTCCCCGACCCGCCGGCTGATGACGCCGCGCAGGTGGCCGCCGCTGTTCAGGCCAACGCGCCGGGCCAAGCCGACATCGCCCTCAGCGGCGCCCAAATCGCCACGTCCCTGGCCGCGTCGCTTCCCGACCATGCCGACGCCCTCCATCACATGGGCGCGCTGGTCGACCAAGGCGTAGCCGCCGTGCTGTCGGGGACACCCACCGACCACAGCGCGGCACTGGACCAGTTCCACAGCCTCTTCCAGACAGTCTTCGCCGCTCCGGCCCAACCCGAAGAAGACAGTGGGGAAAATCGACTGCTAACTGCCGCGAACCCGACAGCAGCGTACGAGCAGGTCGCCCAGGTCATGGGCAGCGCCCCACCTGCCGGAGACGCCCAGGACATCGGCGACATCTTCGGCAAGATCTGGAACGGCGCCAAAGACGCGCTGCGGATCGGCAGCTACTACACGATGAAGGCGCGCGCCGGAACCATCGGAACCAAAGGACTCGGGCCCTTCCTCACCACGTTGCACAACACCTGCCCCACCCTTGCCGTGCACCTGATCGGACATAGTTTCGGTGCCCGCCTGGTGTCCTACGCCCTGGCCGGGATTCCTTCCCCCGACGCCAGCCCGGTTTGTTCCCTCAACCTGGTCCAAGGTGCCTTCTCGCACTGGTGCTTCACGCCCGAAACGGCCAACCCATTCGGCAACGCGGGCGGGCTGAGCGACATGACCGACCGAGTCCACGGTCCCTTCACCGCCACGTTCACCAGCTCGGACTGGGCCGTCGGCATCTGGTACCCCAAGGCGTCGTGCCTGGCGGGCCAGGACTCCCAGGACTATGTCGGCCCGGGTCGATGGTCAGGCATGGGAGCCGACGGCTACCAAGGCTCCACACCGAGCATGGACCTCACGCTTCCACTTCCGGCCGGCCAAGCACTCGCTGCTGGCACCTTCTACCGAGTTGACGCCAACGGTGTCATCGCCGACACCGGCCAGTCCGCGTTCGCCGGCGCCCACTCCGACATCCTCCACCCCGAGGTGGCCGAACTGATCGCGACAGCCGCCTCCATATAACAGGTGCCAGCAGCCAGCTTCGCCACGCAACACGGTCAATTAGCGAATAGGGATGATCACATGAGCAGCACCACCGACCCAGGCACCACCCAGGGCCTGTTCAAAGTCGGTGTCGCGGCGTGGTTGGTGGGGTGACACGCCGGATGGGTGTAGAAGCAGGGCGGGCACGGCTGGTCCCTGTGCGTCACGATCAGCCTGGGTCATCCAATTCGTCACACAGGATTAACAGACCCCAAAGTCCTTGGCGACCTGCCTCAGGGACACCCCGTCCCCACGCTGCCCGGCGATCCGCACGACATTGTCGCGGAACTCCTTCGGATACGCCTTGGGCATGGTGCACATCCTCCCCGGTGACAGCTCACGACACCACCGACTCGGTGTCACCTATCCGTACAGCAGTCCCACTCTCACGGCTTCCCGCCTGACGTTAGTGTTCTAAGGAACTCCACCGAGCGTCGGTCCAACCAGCGGGGCACCGACCTGCGGTAGCGCTCGAAGTCATCCCCGAACTTGGCGCTCAACGCACCCTCCTCGACGGGGATCTGAGCGCGGTCGATCACCAGGACGAACGCGGCCACCGGCAGCGCGGCGAGGGCAGAGCGCCGCAGGATCGCATGCGCGACCAGCAGGCCGGTCAGACCGCCGTACATCGGATTCCTCGTCAACCTGTTCGGGCCCCGGACAACGAGAGACGTGGCCCCAGCGACATCGATGGGATCGAAGCCGGTGCCCTGACGACGAAACTCCCGCACGCTCCCCGCGAGAAGCCATCCGGACGCCGCTGAGACAACCGCAGCCGCCACAAATGTCGTCGGCCTCACCGCGCGGCGGCGAGCCAGGAGATGCTGACTGGCCGCGGCACCCGCGAACAGCGCGGCGGGCGGAAACCGGAAACCGCTCACTTCTTGCCGCCTGAGGCCAAGCCGCTACGGAACTCCACCACGTCGCCGTCGGCCATCACGTACTCCTTGCCCTCCATGCGCACCCTGCCGGCCGCCCGCGCCTGCGCCATCGACCCGGCCTCGACGAGGACCTCGTACGAGACCACCTCCGCCTTGATGAAGCCGCGCTGGAAGTCGGTGTGGATCACGCCCGCGGCCTGCGGGGCGGTCCACCCCGAGCGGATGGTCCAGGCGCGCGATTCTTTCGGGCCCGCGGTCAAGTAGGTCTGCAGGCCGAGCGTGCGGAATCCGCTGTGGGCCAGCTGGTGCAGGCCCGGCTCGCTCACTCCGACGGACTCGAGCAGCTCCGCGGCCTCCGCGTCGTCCAGCTCGGCCAGGTCGGCCTCCAGCTTCGCGTTCAGGAAGATCGCCTCGACCGGAGCGACCAGCGCGGACAGCTCAGCGTGCAGGGCCGTGTCGGTCAGCTGATCCTCGTCGAGGTTGAAGACGTACAGGAACGGCTTGGTGGTCATCAGGCCCAGCTCGCGGATCGCTTCGGTGTCGATCCCGGCGTCCGCGGCCTTGGCGTAGAGCGTGTCGCCCGCCTCCAGCACCTCCTGCGCCGCCAGCGCCGCGTCGAGCACCGCCCTGTCGGTCTTTTTGCCCCTGACCTCCTTGTCGAGGCGGGGAATCGCCTTCTCCAGCGTCTGCAGGTCGGCCAGGATCAGCTCGGTGTTGATGGTCTCGATGTCGCCCTTCGGACTGACCTTGCCGTCGACGTGCGTCACGTCGTCGTCGGCGAAGACTCGGATGACCTGGCAGATCGCGTCGGCCTCGCGGATGTTGGCCAGGAACTTGTTGCCCAGCCCCTCCCCCGTGCTCGCGCCGCGCACGATGCCAGCGATGTCCACGAACGAGACGGTGGCCGGGAGGATCTTCTCGCTGCCGAAGATCTCGGCGAGAGTGTCTAGCCGAGGGTCGGGCAGCGGCACGACACCGACATTGGGCTCGATGGTGGCGAACGGGTAGTTCGCCGCGAGCACGTTGTTCT
>JBDTWM010000142.1:0-6860 GCA_040006675.1 Dermatophilaceae bacterium
CTGGTCGAGGTTGAACAGGTCGTAGAGGCGTTGCTGGGTGGGGTCGATGTCGGTGAGTATGCGCCGGGTGCGGGGTCGGCCTTTGGCGCCGTCGTGATAGAGCAGCACGGTCTCTTCGATGTCGCCTAACAGGGTCAGCAGTTCGCGCACGGACAGGTGCAGGCCGATGCGTGCGGCCTCGCGGCGCATCAGGTGGGCGGCGGCCAGGGCCAGGACGCAGCAGAAGACGTGGACGCGGATCTTGGAGTCGGTCCAGGGTGGTATCGGGGAGAACGACACCACGTGAGGGTCCTTGAGTTGGCGGAAGCCGAACTCGATCTCGGATTGGCAGCGGTAGCCGGCCACGATCTCGGGGATGGTCCAGTCGTCGTGATCGGTGACCAGGATCCGTTTGCCGAAGATCGATTTCTCCAGGGAACGGCGGGCCGCGGGGTCGATGCACCAGGTTAGGCGTAGGTCGGCGGTCAGGGTGGTGGTCAGGACCCGACGGATCCAGCGGGGCCGGGTGATCGCCTCGATCGCGGTCTGGACGGCGGCCGGGGGTTGGCGGGTCTTGCCCCGGGCCAGGGTCGCGGCCAGTTCGTCCAGGGCCCGGATGGCCTTGCCCAGGGTCTGGTCGAACCCGGCCGACTGGGCGGCGTGCAGGGTCGCCGAGTGGGTCAGGATGACTCGTCGGTCGGCTCCCAGGGCGTGGGCGCGGGTGGGGTAGGCGCTTAGCCCGGCGAACCGGTCGGTGTCGATCGGGCGGTAGCGGCGGGTTGGGATCGCCAGTAGGTCGGGATGGTCGCTGGGGGGCAATGAGCCGACCCAGTGCAGGGCGGCGGTGTCCAGGTGGCTGAAGTTGGCCTCGGAGTTCTGCCCTGCGTCAAAGACGACCGACAGCCCCGCCGGGTCGGCCAGGGCGCCGTAGCGGGTGACCAGCTCGTCGATGACGGTGGTGAACTGGGTGATATCGGGCAGGGCGCCGGTGTAGGCGTGCGAGAGCACTGGGATGTCGCCGTCTCGGGTGACGACCAACCCAAGACCGACCAGGCGCAGGTCGGTGCGTTTCTGCTTGGCGTGGCTGCGTTGGGCGATCGGTGCCCGCTCGTTGGTCGAGTCGATGAACGTCGCGAAGTTGGTCATGTCCAACGCCAGGGCGGACTGGTCCAACCCGAACTCGGCGATCATCCGCGCGGCGATCGCCTGTTCGACCCCCGCGAGGGTGCCCTCGTCCAGGGTGTCCATCGCATCCCAGAAGTTGCGGTGCCCGCACACCGCCGGGGCGATCTTGGTGAACCGAGGCCCGGCAGTGGTGGCCCACCAGTCCGCGAAGGCCAGTTTCGAACACGGTGCCACTACCCGGTTCGCGATCGCCAACGCCAGGTAGGTGCCGACCGAGGCGCCCGCGTGAGAGCGCCGGGCACCAACCGCGTCGTCGATCGTGGCTGCGACCCCGAGCTGGGTCAGGGTCGTCCAGACCGCGGCCAGATCCCCAAATCCTTTGTGCTGCAGCCGTTGTGGCGTTTCAGCCTGGTCACCGGACAGGCGTGCCAGCACCTCCTGGCTGGTGCCGAGGTACTGCTGTTCAACGATCCGAGACTTGCCCTCTACCCGCGCCGAGGTCACCAGGTAGTAGTACGTCTGATTCCCGCGCTTCTTCCCGATGATCGATGTCATATATGGGTAATACACCCTCGGCCCGGCAAATCCACCACCAACAGGCGTATCCACCCAGGCCACAGGCCGCACCCGGGCCACCGCCGGGTCAGTCGAAAGACCTCAAGATCAGACTAAAGCCCGAAACTCCCACTAGAAGCCAATTCTTACTCGAACCCTCTTGACGGCCCGCTCCGCCAGGTTCCAGAATGTTGTTCGAACCAGACGACTGAGTTGAAACTTGACGTATCCGGGACGGTTCGATGCAAATCACGGCAGCCATGGCAGCTGAGAAAATCACGTACCGGCCAAGGTGGCCACGCTCCTCGGCGCCACCGTGACAGCGAGCGCGGTCCCCGGCCCGCTGCCCGGCATGTTCACCGTGACGGTGCAGCTCAGCGACGGGCCGCTCGCGAATGCGCGCGCCCAACCAGGCTTCACGGTGCAGCTGCATTGGCAGATCGGCGACAGCTCGTGGACACCGGTCCCGGACCACGGCGAAGTCGAGACCGGGACGATGACGACGTCCTTTAACCACGCCAGCCCAGACCCGGCCACCAGACTTGCCCTCATCCTCGTCGACCCGGTCGGACGAGAGGCCACGCCACTGATGGTGGACGTCACGGCTGGCTGAGCGACGTGCTGTCAGCGCGCGGCGGCCGGTCGCACCGAGGCTCGATGTCACAAGTCACGCTTCAACCGAGAGGTAGGCGCACTGATGGTCACGTACGCGAACGCCCGGGCAGACGTGGACTGCACGTCGAACGACGGTGTCGTCTTCGTCAGCAATGTTCGACGGGAAGAATTCACCGAAGCCGACGAGGTCTTTGCCTCCGACCAAGCCACGACGGTGCTTACGATCGATGTGCTCACCGCCCCTTTCGGAGTTTCACTTCGGCCCCTCAATTCTGCAGATTGAGGGGCCGACTGGCGCTCACTTCGCCGATCGCAGTGAGCGCAGCAACTACCACTGAGATATCCGCTCGGACCCCGCCATCGATCCCTTCGTCTCACCATTTCTGACCTGCAGAATGGCGCCGCCAGTTCAGGCCCATCCCAGGACCCCACGATGCTGGGTAATAGATCGTGGAAGTCGGACATTAACTCAGACACACCTCATGGGTCCGGTCCCGACTCAGCCACCCCGCATATGCGTCTGGTGTACTGAGTCCGCGCATGTGGCATGTATCACAGCCACCGCTCGGCTCTCCTCTCAGTAGCCAGCATCTCCACCTCGAGGAGCACCTGATGCCAGGACATTTCACGCACGTCTACACAGCCCGCAGGCTCGCCGAGTGGCTCGGTGAGCAAGAACAGTTCAACCCCCTTGACGCCGGTGAGCAGATCCCGGCGATCTTGGGTGGCTTGCAGGGCCTGACGCCCAAACGGTGTGGCGAGGTGATGACCACCTGGCCCATCTACACGAACATCGGCGCGATCGGACCGGACCTGTTCTTCTTCTGCCAGGACTACGGCAGCGGTCCGCTGGCGGCGTTCGAGTTCGAGGACGACCTGCTCATGCTCGCCATGGCGGTCTACTACTGGGTCGACAAGGCCAAGGACGAGGAGTGGGAGCCGCTGCTGGTCATCCTTGCTGACGTCGACCAGACCTTTGCGCGGATCGTCCGGCTGCTCATCAAGCTCAAGAAGATCTGGGACGACTTCGTCGCGGTCTGGTCCGCGACCATCGGCCCCATCGTCAGCACCGCGGCAGAGATCCTCGATGACCTCACCGGCGGTATCCTCTCCGCCGCCGGTGAGGCGCTCAGCGAGCTGGCGACCGCCCTCAAGCAGGTCGCCGAGGAGGAGCTGCTCACCTTCGTCGATATCTTCTCCTGGTTCTCACCGAATATGCGTGCCGGGTGGGACGAGAAGTCCTTCGTCTGGTCGGACATGCTGCACTACCGCAAGACCACCGAGATGGCTCGCAACCTTTTCCTCGAGGCCCAGCGCCAGTTCGACATCGACGGCGACCGTGAGAAGTTCGAGCAGTTCCAGGCGTTCGCACTCGGCTGGGTCGCGCACCTGGGCACGGATACCATCGACCACTCGTTCGTCAACGAGCAGTGCGGAGGGCCGTTCCGCACCCACTGGCAGCGCCACCACCTGGTCGAGAACCACATCGACGCGTGGAACTACCGCCAGGCGGGCGACGGCGGATCGCTGCCCCACGACGACCTCGCCGCCAACGACGTCTACCCCGACCTCTCGCGCAGTGCCTTTGTGTACGCCGTTGCGCTGGACGAGGAACACCCCAACGGCTTCCCACGGCCCACGTCTCTGCCGGAGGACCCGACGGCGGCCAAAGACGCCGTCGACCAGGACGGCTTCATGCCCGCCTGGCTGGCCGAGGGGATCACCCGAGCCCTCATCGCGACGTACCACGACGGCGTGGACGTGGAGCCGGCGAACCTCGACGGCGTGGACGTGGAGCCGGCGAACCTCGGCGGGGGCGTCTTCCAGGCCGGAATCGGTGGCGCCACGGGACTCCTCAAGGACATCCTCGACGCGGCCGGCATCTCTCTGGATCGCCCCATCGACGACGTCATCACGGCGGTGGCGCCGGAACCCGGCTTCGACGTCCCGCGAGGTTACCCGCTGCCGTGGCAGGTGCAGACGTCGTACCGCTTCATGATCTCCTTCTACCGGCTGTCCTTCTGGGGCGGCTTCGACCTGGACAAGCCCAAGAAGCCCGACTTCATCATCTGGCCGCCCGCCTCGGACATCACGGACATCACCAGCGTGCCTGATTTCAGCGGCCCGAGCAGCGGCGACCCGGTGCAGGACGTGTGCTCGGCAATCGTGTCGTTCTTCGAGTGGCTCGGCCACGAGATCGAGGCGATCGGCAAGCTCATCGGCGACATCATCAAGGCGATCGCCTCCCCGGGGACCTACCCGATCCGCTGGGCCTTCTATCAGCTGGCGATGTGGGCCTGGGACATCGTCAACAACACCCACGAGATCATGGCCCACACCGGCTTCATGATCCCGCACGGCGAGCTGGTCGACTCGGGCGGGGAGCTGCGCCAACCCAACGAAATCGACCACGCGCTCATCCAGCTCGGCAACACCGTCGACCAGGCCTTCCTCCAAGCCCTCTCCGACGCGACCGACCCCTTCGGCAACCTCGACCGCGACCCGTCGCTCATCATCGAGCCGACCAACCCGCGGAACGACCTCTACCCGTTCCTGCCGGTGCGACCCACCCAAACCGGAGGAACCGACGCCGACGAGTTCCACCGTCCATGGGCCTACCCACTGTTATCGCGCCGCGCGAACAACGGCCCGCTCTATGTCACCCCGACCGAGCTCTCCGACGTACAGGCAGAGCTCGACTTCGCCGGTGTTGACCGGAATACCCAAGCGGTCATTCGCAAGGAGCTCGGAGGCCACGCAGGCACGACCATCTCTGGTCCCTACCCCACGGGCGCACTGCCACACGAGGTGTTCTTCCGCACCGATCAGTCCGTCACCCCGGGTGAGCGGACGGCGTACGAGATCGCGGTGAGCCCGGCGGTGACCGATGCTCTGAACGAGCGATTCATCGGTCGCGCGCCGCAGACCGACCACTCGCCGCTGGGCGATTCGATCCCGTTCAGCGCCTACCTCATGGGCCGGGTGCTCGACCCCGACGAGCCGAGTGTGCCGAACTTCAACCTCGACGCCGACCGCGGCTACGGCTACCGCTGCTGGGACTGGATCCGCGGCGACGCGACCGGCACGAACGGACGCGGTCAGCCGTATCCCAAGCCCATGGTGGAGTCCGAGGGTGCGCCCGACTGGTACGGCGCGGCGCCGGACGAGGTCCAGGTGCCGGTCCAGCAGCGCTACCTCGAGCGGCCCGAGCTCATCCCCAGCCCACGCGAGAGCGTCCACCCCAGCCCTGCGGCAGCACAGAAGGAGGTCCAGTGATGTCTGCGCGACACGACCATGACTGCGGGTGCGGCGCCGGACGTCGAGCGCAGGACGTGCGCGAGCTGGTCGAGATGGTCGTCGACCTTGTCGACGGGTCCGGGTCGAGATGCGGGTGCGACTGCGTCGACAGCTGCCCCTGCGCCAGAAACGACGGAGGGCACGGTGGCCGCCCCACGCGCCACCCCGGCACTGACGACGGCGGCCTGGGCAACCCCCTCACCCCGGGCGTGCTGCACCACCCCCCTCGTCCTGGACACTGGCCCGGACCGCGAAAAGACATGCAGCTGCCGTTCTTGTTCCTGCGTGCGAACCCCGGCGACACGGGGACCCGGCCAGTCATCGGGCCGTTCTGGGAGAGCCCCGACGTCTACATCCTCGGCGGCACTCATCCGTCCGTCGCCCCGGCGGTGCCCCCGCAGCTCGGCCAGACCGCTCTGGCCGGCCAGGACAACACCGTCTACGCCCACGTGTGGAACCTCGGTCTCGGTCCTGCTCGCGAAGTGATCGTCGAGTTCTACTGGTGCGACCCGTCGCTGGGCTTCAATCCAGTCGGCGCGCACCTCGTCGGCTCGACCGTGACGTGGCTGGGCAGCCGACGAGACGCTGATTGTCACAAGGTCGTCAAGTGCCCGACATCGTGGGTGCCGACCTTCCTGAACCGCGGGCACGAGTGCCTGCTTGTGCGGGCCTGGGATGTCGCCGCCGACCCGCTGACGACACCCGAGTGGGACGCCTCAATCAACCGGCACCTCGGGCAGCGCAACATCCACGTCGTCCCACCCGGGCAGACGTTCGGGGCGGCCGCGCCGATGGCTGGACGGGCGCTGGCCGGCGTTTCAGGTCGGGCAACCGGCCTCGGCGCTGCCGACGTCGTCGGAGCGGCAGCAGGCCTCGGGCCGAACCCGATCGGAGCCCAACCCCTGCGGCTATCTGTCGGCGCGTTGTACGGCACGCCCGCGACGGTCACCGTCGAGCGGCACGCCCCGGCGACGATGCCCTGGCTGCAGCTGCACAGCGGACAGCGGGGCGCCTTCCCCGCCCAGGCCGTCCCCACCGGACAGTTGCTCCTCGCCCACCCCGGCGGAGCCGACCAGACCGGACAACTCACGGCACACGGCGACGACGCGCAGGTGCTCTTCGCACCAACCGACGGGCCACCACGCACCGGGCAGGCGCACGTCTACCGAGTCACGGCCAGCCAGGGTGGCCAGGTCATCGGAGGCTACACCGTCGTCCATCTCGGCTGACCCGGGCTAGTACTACAGCCGTAGATCGGGGTCACTGCTGCTCTCTGCGTCTGTAGTGGC
>JBDTWM010000143.1:0-6810 GCA_040006675.1 Dermatophilaceae bacterium
CGCGCCCGGACATCGCGCTCGGACATAGGGTGTGACCGTGTGGGACTGGGCTCAAGTGGTCGCCGCGGACGGCGGAGAGTCCTTTCGCTGGGGCTTCACCGCCGCATCGCCCGGCGGGTCCAGCGCGGGCCCGTTCCAGGGAGGCAACGTGAGCGACCACGTGGGTGACCGTCCGGCCGCCGTCGCGGCCAATCGCGCCGCCGTCGCGCACGATCTCGGGCTGGACCCCAGCCACCTGCTGTTCATGACGCAGGTGCACGGAGTGTCTGTCGACGTGGTGGACGGCCCGCGCGACGCGGCTCCTCCGCCGGCCGACGCGATGGTGACCACGCGCCCCGGACTCGCCCTCGGAGTCCTCGTCGCGGACTGCGTCCCCATCCTGCTCGCCGCGCCCCACCAGGGGGTGGTGGGGGTGGCGCACGCCGGGCGACAGGGCTTGGCCCGCGGCGTGGTGGAAGCCGTGGTGCGAGCCATGCAGGAGCTGGGCGCCCGCTCGATCCAGGCCGTTGTGGGCCCGTCCGTGTGCGGACGGTGCTACGAGGTTCCCGAGGAGCTGCGGCGCGAGGTCGCTGAGGTGTGCCCTCTCAGCGCGACCATGAGCTGGACAGGCACCCCGGCGCTGGACATTGCCGCGGGGGTGGTCGAGCAGCTGGTCCGCGCCGGCGTGAGCACGTCCTGGCGCCCCGGCTGTACCAGAGAGTCGGACCACCTCTTCTCCTACCGCCGCAGCGGCGTCACCGGTCGATTCGCGGGCGTCGTCGTGCTCGGTGACGGCCCGGCCCCGGTCGCGGACCGCGCGGCGTCTGGACGGTCCCCAGCGGCAGCGCGTTGAGCGTGTCGGCATCCCAATACGTGGATCGCGAGCACCCCCCGGGTAGCGTCGAAGCCGACGACTCGGCGCGAGACCGTGGCGGCGACTGCCGTCCTGGGCTGCGAGCCACACCAAGAGCGACATGAGGAGCAGGTGATGGGTTTTTTCCGCGAGGCGAGCGTCTACCTCGGTCTGGTCGACGACGACCGCAACGTGGACGACGCGGCGAGTGAGCGGGACGCCGCGCACGGGGGTCTGGCCTCCGCGGCCGACGCGGCGCCGGCGGCGCCCGTCACCACGCGCCACCCCCCGGTGTCGCATGGCAGCGCCGCGGTGGCCTACGACAACCGTTACGACGAGGATCTGGACGACCAGGAGTACGAGGCGCAGCACGCCCCGGTCACTCCGCTGCGTCGGACGCCCGTCGCGCAGGTCGTCAACGACGTGGAGGTCACCGCCGTGAACCGGATCACCACCATCCACCCCAGGACGTACAACGAGGCGAGGAACATCGGCGAGGCGTTCCGCGAGGGCACGCCCGTGATCATGAACCTGACGGACCTCGACGACAGCGATGCCAAGCGCCTCGTCGACTTCGCGGCCGGGCTGGTCTTCGGCCTGCAGGGCACGATCGAGCGGGTCACCAGCAGGGTCTTCCTCCTGTCTCCTTCCTACGTGGAGGTCACCTCGGAGGATGGAGAAACCTCCAGCAATGCACGTGGACTGTTCAACCAGAGCTGACGTGGCGGAGCGGTGACGCGCCCTCTGGGACGGATCCGCGGGGTTGTGGCAGCCGCACGGATAATGGGGGCATGACGCTCGTACGGCAGGTCCTCGTCTTCGTACTCCAGATCTACGTGATCCTTCTCATGGGGCGTCTCGTCCTTGACTGGATCATGCTCTTCTCGCGGGACTGGCACCCACGGGGGCCGCTGCTGATCGCCTCCGAAGCCGTATACACGGCCACGGACCCGCCGTTGAAGGCGGTGCGCAAGGTGATTCCGCCGCTCCGGATGGGCTCTGTCGCGCTCGATCTCTCGTTCATGGTGGTGCTGCTGGTCGTCTGGCTGCTGATTGGTTTCCTCGCCTAGCGCGCGTCGTGTTAATCAGTGAGTTTCCCTGTAACACAATGGGCTTCATAAGGTGCGCCGAAGAGCTCTCATGATGGCGGGACGCCCCGGCTTGGGTAGGCTGACGTCCGGTACAACGCTCCGACGGAAGGGACGACATGGCGCTCACGCCCGAAGATGTCCTGAACAAGAACTTCACCGCCACACAATTCCGCCGCGGCTACGACGAGCAGGAGGTGGACGACTTCCTCGACGAGGTGGTCGTGGAACTACGACGTCTCCTCGGCGAGAACGCCGAGCTGCGACGCAAGCTCGGGGCTGCCGGGTCGGCGGTTCACGACGGCGGAGCGACCCAGCCGGAAGGCGAGGTCGTCGCCGACGCCGAAGCGGCCACGAAGGCTGAGGTCGAGCGGATCCAGCGCGACTCGGAGGACCGCATCGCGACGGCCCGTGCCGCAGCCGACCAGGCCGAGAAGGAGGCGGCGGCGCGGATCGAGCGGGCCACCGCCGAGGTCGAGGAGGCGGAGCAGGGGCTCCGCGACGCCGACCAGACGCTGGACGACCACGAGCAGCAGTCCGTGCAGTCCGTGCCGTCCGTGCAGTCCGGCGACGAACAGCAGCCCGCCCCCAGCGGAGCGCAGGACGCGGCGGGTGTCATCGCGCTGGCGCAGAGACTGCACGACGAGTACGTCTCCCAGGGCAGGACCGAGCACGACCGCCTCCTCGTCGAGGCCACGAGTCAGCGTGACCAGATGCTGTTCGAGGCCTCCAGCCAGCGCGACGAGATGCTCGGCGATGCGAACACCCGTCGAGAGCAGCTGTTGGGGGAGGCTCAGTCCCGTCACGACGAGCTACTCGGCACGGCCGAGGTGCGCCACCACGAGCTGCTCTCCAGCGGGCAGAGCGAGCACGACCGTCTCCTCGCCGAGGCGACGCAGACCCACGAGCGCCTGATCACCGAGGCGCGGGAGCGGTCCACAGACATGGTCACCGAGGCCCAGCAGAAGCGGCATTCGATTCTGGAGGACCTAGAGCGCCAACAGACCGAGTTGTCCACGCGGATCAGCGAGCTGCGCGGTTTCGAACAGGACTACCGCCAACGACTGCGCGCCTACATCGAGGGGCAGCTGCACACCCTGATGGGCGAGGCCAGCGTCGAGCCCAACGGCGAGCAGACCCCAGCGACGCAAGAGGATCAGGAGCCAAGCGACGCCCGCGCACAGGACGGGGACGCCTGAGCCTCCACCATATGACGCGCCGTGCTGTGCACGGGTCTATCCTGTCCTGCACCGATCCTGTCCGGGTCGGGACGACGAACAAGTGAGGTGCGCATGCCCGGGACGAACCAGCCGGCGACGGCCGAGGGACAGCCGGGTTCCGCAACCGAGGAGTCCTGGCTCGCCGTTCGTGCGGGAGAAGACCCCTGGACGACCGAGGAACTGACGGCGGTGCACGACGAACTCATCGCCGATCGCGACCGACTCCGTGAGGATCTGGTCGAGTCCGAGGAGGATCTGGCCGGGTTGATGCGGGACTTCGGCGACGGATCGGGCGACGACTCGGCAGACACGGGCGGCAAGATCCTGGAACGAGAGCAGGAGCTGACGCTCACCCAGAACTCGCGGTCGCTGCTCGAGCAGACCGAACGCGCGCTCGGGCGCCTGGAGGACCAGACGTACGGGGTGTGCGAGGCGTGCGGCGGCTCCATCGGCAAGGCACGCCTGCAGGCCTTTCCGCGCGCGACCTTGTGCGTGAGTTGCAAGCAGAAGCAGGAGCGGCGCTGAACCTGCCCCGGGGGGCCGGGGCGAGTGCGCCCCGGCACCATCGCCCGTCCTCGCCGGACCGGGCGGACCCGGCGTCTTCGGGGCACCGGGCTCGAGCGGCGACGCGCTCCGCGCTGGGTGCATCGACCCTGGTGGCAGTGGCCGGCGTCGTGTACCTGCTCGACCGCCTCACCAAGGCCTGGGCCGTTTCCAACCTCAGCCTCGGCGAGCCGCAAGAACTGCTCGGCAGCGTGCTGCAGCTGCATCTGGTCTTCAATCCTGGCGCCGCTTTCTCTCTCGGCGCCGGCTCGACGTGGGTCTTCACGATCGTGCAGGCCGCCGTGTCGCTGGCGATCCTCGGCATCGCCTTCCGGGTGCGCACCTGGCCATGGCGCGTCGGGCTCGGGCTGGTGCTCGGTGGCGCTCTGGGCAACCTCACGGACCGGCTGACCCGGGAGCCAGGGTTCGGCGTGGGGCACGTCGTGGACTTCTTGGAGCTGCCGCGATGGCCTGTGTTCAACATCGCGGATTCGGCCATCGTGACCGGCGCCGTCGTCGTAGCGATCGCGACCGTGCTGGGGGTCCCCGCGCTGTCCCGGACAGACGGTGAGGACGGTCCGGCCCAGGCGTCGGAGCGCGCCGATGTGTGACCTGCGCACACTTCCGGTGCCGGCCGGGCTGGACGGGGAACGGATCGACGCGGCTCTGGCCCGATTGTTCGGGCTGTCCCGGACGAGAGCGGCCGACCTGGCCGGTGAGGGTCACGCGACACTCGACGGACGGACGGTCGGCAAGTCCGAGCGCGTGCACGCTGGACAGATCCTCGAAGTCGCGCTACCCAAGGTGACACGTGCGGGTCTGGAGATCATCGCCGAGCCCGTCCCAGGCATGAGCGTCGTCCACGACGACGACGACATCGTGGTCGTCGACAAGCCGGTCGGCGTGGCCGCCCACGCGAGCGTGGGGTGGACCGGACCGACGGTCGTGGGGGGCCTCGCGGCCGCTGGATACCGCATCTCGACGTCGGGCGCGGCGGAGCGGCGGGGGATCGTGAGCCGACTGGACGTGGGCACGTCGGGCCTCATGGTGGTGGCCAAGAGCGAGTACGCGTACACCATGCTCAAACGCGCCTTCCGCGACCGCGCGGTGGACAAGACGTACCACGCGCTCGTGCAGGGGCTGCCGGATCCCGTCGTGGGCACCATCGATGCTCCGATCGGGCGGCACCCGGCGTACGACTACAAGTACGCAGTGATGCGATCGGGCAAGCGGGCGGTCACCCATTATGAGGTGATCGAGGCCTTCCGGGCGGCCAGCCTCGTGGAGGCCAGGATCGAGACGGGCCGCACCCACCAGATCCGGGTGCACTTCGCGGCCGTACGTCACCCGTGTGTGGGCGACCCGGTGTATGGGGGGGATCCCACGCTCGCCGCCCGGCTGGGCCTGCAGCGGCAATGGCTGCACGCCATGGCCCTCGGGTTCGAACATCCCGGCTCAGGGGAATGGGTGACGTTCACCAGCTCCTACCCCGCCGACCTCCAGGAGGCGCTCGACCGGCTCGCGACCTGACCGAGCGCCAGTGTGCGCCGGTCCGCCGTGCCGTGCGGGGGTGGCCCACCTAGCCTTGGGCCCATGGCTACCCCCACCGCGACACGCAGGACGAAGGAAGCGACCGCGACGGGACAAGCCCCGGATGCCAGCGGACAGGAACCGTACGACGAGGGAGCTGGCGCGAAGGCTCGCGCGCTTCTCGCCTGGGCGCTGCAGACGCGGATCGTGCGTTCCGTCCAGCGGTACGGCAAGGCGCGCGGCGGCCTGCTCGCGGGTGGCATCGCCTACTCCGCGCTGTTTTCGATCGTGGCGGCGCTCACGCTCGCCTGGACGGTGTTCATGGCCACCCTCGGTGGGAACCCCGACATGCGCTCGTCGGTCATTCGGGCGGTGAACCAGGTCCTCCCGGGAATCCTCCAGGACGGCGGGGGCGGCGGGATCATCGATCCGGATCGTCTCGTGCTGGACTCGGCCGTCAACGTGGCCTCGATCGTCTCGACGCTGGTGCTGGTGTGGACGGCGATCAGCATCATGACCAACATCCGCATGGCCGTGCAGACCATGTTCGGCATCGTGGCCCCGATCGAGAGTTTCGTCCTACAGAAGCTGCGCGATCTCGGCGGGTTCGTCGCGATGGCCCTGGGCATCGTCACCTCCGCGATGCTCGGCACCGCCGCCAGCACCATGGGGCGCGCGATCATGCAGTGGGTCGGGTTGGAGGACGATCCGGTCGCGTCGTTGCTGATCCGCATCGTCGCCCTGGCGGTGGCGGCGGCCGTCGCCGCCCTCACCTTCGCGTTCTTGTTCAGGGTCACGGCGGCCGTGCGGCCGCTGCGGCGTGACCTGGCGCTGGGTTCCGTCGTCGGGGGCGTGGCCGTGCAGTTCGTGCTATTCCTGGGCACGTCGTTGGTGTCCTCGGTGAGCGACAATCCCCTGCTCGCAGCGTCGGCGTCCATCGCGACGCTGCTGCTGTTCGTCAACCTGCTCTCGCGGGTGCTGCTGTTCGTGGCCTCGTTCACCGCGAACCCGCCCGCCCCGGTGAAACCGAAGTCCGCTGAAGAGGTGCACTTCAACGAGCAGCCCAACTTCGTCACGCTGTCGGCACCCGCCACGCTGGCCTGGGAGTACCAGGACGTCAGCGGACAGATCGACATCGACGTCTCGCTGCGCCCGGGCACGCGCCCCCGCGCGGTCAAGGACGACCGGCCCACCCAAGACGACGTCCGCCCCGACGGCACCCCGATTCCCTACGACGGGGCGGGCTGGTGGGCCCGTCGGCGCCTGGTCCGCAAGGCTCGCTCGTACGAACGGCGTGCCGTGAGGACCCGGGCACGGCTGGGGCAGCGACCGCGGATCCAGGCGGCCGAGCGGAAGTACTGGGCGAGCCGCGGGGGCGAAGAGACGTCCGCATCCCCCGATGCGCAGCCGCCGGACACCCCCGGCCGGGAGGCGTCGGGCGCACCGGATGGGTCCTCGGCACGCTGACCTCGCGGGGCGTCTCGCGCCCTGGGACGGCGTGCCGGACGATGGTCCAGCGCCGTGACCGGCCCCGACGGTGGGTGGGTCCTCGGTCACCGGGTCGGCCGACACACCCGATACCCGGCCGTGGTTGCCC
>JBDTWM010000144.1:0-6664 GCA_040006675.1 Dermatophilaceae bacterium
CGGGGACGACCCCCACGGCCACCGCATCCCCGACCACCTCCGCATCCCCGACCACTACGTCACCGCCGCCGCGTACGTCCCACGGATGGTTCTTCATCCCCTTCGGCCTGTGGGCGCCACCGATTGGGTCGAGGGCGACCACGGGCAGCTACGCACCGCCGGCGGGTGCGACCGTGTCCCAGGGTGGGATGGCGAAGACCGGTGGATCCGTGAACTCCTCGTCGGTCAAGGGAGGCAAGGTCACGACGTCGCGCGGCGGCTTCGGAGGCTCCGGCGCGAAGGCCGGCAGCTGATGGAGCGCCACGTCAGCTCGCCGCGGTCGGACTGGGAGGAGCGCGTTCGCGCCCAGGGCCTGGTTTTCCCGACGACGCGACGGCCGGACGGGAGCGAGATCCCCTACTGGGACGAGAGCGCACTGTACGTCTTGACGTCCGACGAGGTCGATGTCCTGGAGGCTGCGACCGAGCGACTGCATGGGATGTGCGTGGAAGCGGCGCGGTTCCTCGCGACGGGCGCCATGGGCAACCTCGGACTGCCGCCCGGATCGCTGCGCAAGGCCGGAGAGTCGCTGGCGAGTTCACCGCCGAGCCTGATCGGGCGGTTCGATGTCCGGTGGGACGGGCAGGGCCCGCCGAAGCTGTTGGAGTACAACGCCGACACGCCCACCGGATTGGTCGAATCGGCGGTGGCGCAGTGGTACTGGCTGGAGGATCTGCACCCGGAGCAGGACCAGTGGAACTCGCTCCACGAGCGGCTGCTCCTGGGGTGGCAGAAGCTGGCGACCCGTTTCGCGCCGGGCGCCGTCTACTTCGCGCATCACGAGGATGAACCGACCGGCGAAGAGCTGATGACGGTCACGTATCTGCGCGACACGGCCGACCAGGCGGGGTTGGACACGGCGTCGATCACTGTCGGCCAGATCGGTTGGGACCGGGAGCTACTCGCGTTCGTCGACGAGGAGTTCGTCCCGATCCGCACCTGCTTCAAGCTCTACCCGTGGGAGCAGATGCTCGCCGAGGAGTTCGGGCGGTTCGTCGAGGCGGTCCCGCTCTCAGAGTTGGCGACGACCTGGCTGGAGCCGCTATGGAAGGTGTTGCCCTCGAACAAGGCATTGCTGGCGGCACTGTGGCACCTGTACCCGGACGACGAACTGCTCCTGCCGGCCTACCTGGACTCCCCCGGCCCGCTCACCCAGTGGGTGGCCAAGCCGTTGCACGGCCGCGAGGGCGACAACATACGGATCCACGCCGCGGGGGTGGTCGAGGAGCGCGGTGGGCCGTATGGGTCCGAGGGGTGGTGTTACCAGCAATGGGCGCCGCTTCCCGACTTTGATGGCAACAAGGCGGTGGTCGGCACCTGGGTGGTGGACGGACTGGCAGCCGGCGCGGGCATCCGCGAGAGCGACGGCTGGGTGACCGACTATCACGCGCGGTTCGTACCCCATGTCCTGGACGCCGGGCGTCCCAGCGAGACAGTGCAGCAGGCGTGGCTCGCCGACGCAGGCGCGGTCGTGCAAGACACGGTGCCCTCGGATGACGCTGGGGACGTGCAGGACTCGCTAGCCCGGGAGGGGCCGCGGCCGATGTTGACGCTGGGTGGGCGCGACTCCCCCGTACAAGACGCGCCTGCTGAAGGTCGACCGCGAGGTGAGGGGCGACAACGGTGACAGCGCTGATCTATGGGGCGGGCTACGCGATGCTGGGGGTGGCGTTGCTCGTGGCGGGATTCTTTGTGTTCGACGCGATGACCCCGGGGCGACTGGGCGAGCGGATCTACCGGGACCGTTCGATGAATGCGGCACTGACCGTGAGCGCGCTCTTCCTGGGCCTGGGGGCCATCGAGGCCACGGCGATCTACACCAACGGTGCGGCGAACTCCGGAGCGGCGTTCGGGTGGACCGCGGGGTTCGGAGTCTTGGGGATCGTGCTGCAGGCGGTGAGCTTCTTGGTGCTGGACGCGGTGACGCCGGGCTCGCTGCGCGCCATCGCGGTGGACGAGCACTTCCACCCTGGAACGCTGGTCGCGGCCGCGGCGATGCTGGCGGTGAGCCTGATCGTCTGTGCATCGATCTCCTGACGGAGCATCCTGACGGTTTTCGGGCGGCCCGACACGCGTGCTAGGGTTTCGTGCTGTCGCAGCTGTCTCACCTGGCCTGCGATCACCTGGGTCCGGGTGGCGGAATGGCAGACGCGCTAGCTTGAGGTGCTAGTGCCCTCTAACGGGCGTGGGGGTTCAAGTCCCCCTCCGGACACCGACAAAGGCTCAGATCAACCCTCCGAGATCGCTTGTACGGCAGCGCGCTCGCACGAGTGGTGCCGATGAGGACGCACGTTCAGCCTCCAGTGGTCTGAAGCAGGGCATCGGACGCCTGTTTGAGACCGCCGAATCCAGGCGCCACAACCCCCCAACCCCCGACGAGGGCTCAGTTGCCGCCTCTTCGGCCGAGGCGTAGGTACCGTTAGGTAGCGCGTACGCGGCGTGTCCTCCGTCGGCGGGGACCTCGAGACGGGGGTTTGGCGAGTGGGGACACCACGTGACGACGGACGTGCCCACCGCGCGGCGACCCCGGAGAATGCCGACGGCGACGGGCTTGAAGTGGCTGCGGACGACCGGTCCTGGGTCCTGTGGCCCGGCGCGACCTTCGCTGTCGGTCGCGACCCCTCGTGTGAGATCAGACTGGATCACGTCGAGGTGTCCCGGCGGCACGCCCGGATCAGCTTCGACCCGTCCGCCGGGTGGACGCTCACCGACACGGGATCCATGAACGGCGTCTACGTGGATGGCGTCCGAGTCCCGCTGGTGCGGCTTCATCCGTCCGTGGTGGTGGCTTTCGGACCGGCGACGCGGGCACCGACGATGTCGGTGCTGGGCAGCGGCGCGCAGAAGCCCACCAGCCCCGGCCCGGCGCCCCCCATTCCTCGGCCCTCCGCCCCACAGCGGGCCTCTCAGGTCGCAGCCACGCCGACCGCTCCGTTGCCCCACCCTCTCGGCGCAGACCCGCTGATTGGTCGCGCCGCGTCGATCGGACGCGGGGCGGACAACGAGATCGTCGTCGATGACCTCCTGGTGTCCCGTCACCATGCGCGGGTCACCCCGGCGAATGGCGGCTTCTGGGTGGAAGACCTGTCCAGCCTCAACGGGACGTACGTCAACGGCTCCCCCATCACCTCGACGCTGCTCCGTCCCGGAGATCGGCTCACCCTCGGACACGCCGAGTTCGGCATCGACGGCGACGGCCGACTGCGGATGACCCCGGCCCGCGCTCGCGTCTCGTTCGTCGCGGACGAGCTGCACGTGGTCCTGCCGCAGGGCAAGAAGATCCTCGCCGGCGTGAGCTTCGAGCTGCCCGAGGCGAGCCTGCTGGCGGTGATCGGGCCGTCGGGCGCGGGCAAGAGCACCCTGCTCGGCGCCCTGACCGGCGCACGGCGTGCGACCACCGGGCAGGTGCTCTTCGACGGCCGCGACCTCTACGACAACTACCACGAGCTGCGCCACCGCATCGGCGTCGTACCGCAGGACGACGTCGTGCATCGCCAGCTCACCGTTCGCCAGGCTCTCGGATACGCCTCCGAGCTGCGCTTCCCCGCCGATCTGGAACGCCGCGAGCGCGAGAGCAGGATCGAGCAGGTCGTGAGCGAGCTCGGCCTGCGCGACCACCTCGACACGAGAATCGACCGGCTCTCCGGCGGCCAGCGCAAACGCACGAGCGTCGCCATGGAGCTGCTCACGCGCCCGTCTTTGCTCTTCCTGGACGAGCCGACCTCAGGCCTGGATCCGGGTTTGGACAGGTCGGTCATGCAGACGCTGCGGGGACTGGCCAACGACGGTCGTACGGTCATCGTGGTCACGCACAGCGTCGCCAACCTCGGCCTGTGCGACCAGGTGTTGCTGCTCGCCCCGGGCGGTTCGGTCGCGTACGTGGGACCGCCCGACGAGGTGCTCCCCTACTTTGGGAGCCGGGACTACTCGGATGTCTTCGAGGCCGTGACGGCGGACCCAGCCGGGGTGACCGCCCGGTTCGCGGCGCTCGCGGCCCGCGTGCCACGAGGAGCCGACCGACATCATGATCCGGGGCCTTCCGCGGAGCCGCTGCGCCAGCAAACGAGATGGCGACAGACGATGATCCTCGTCCGACGACACCTGCGGGTGCTCGTCGCGGACCGCTCGTACGCGGCATTCATCGCCACGCTGCCGATCGTCATGGCCGCGCTCGTGATGACCGTCCCTGGGGAGGCGGGGTTCGGGCCCGCGCAGACCCCGCCTACCAGCGAACCCACTCAGCTGCTCGTGGTCCTGCTCGTCGGGGCCGCGTTCATGGGGCTCGCGGCGAGTGCCCGGGACCTGGTCGGAGAGCGGCCCATCTTCGTACGAGAACGTGCGGTCGGGCTCGCACCGGGCGCCTACCTCAGCGCGAAGGTCGTCGTCTTCGGGGGGCTGGCCCTCCTGCAGTCGCTCGTGATGGTCGGCCTGGTCATGCTGGTCAAGCCGCGACCGGACACCGCGAGTGCGCTCGGCCACGGCACGCTCGAGATTCTCGTGGCCGTGTCGCTGACCACCTTCGCCTGCGCCACCCTGGGCCTGCTCATCAGCGCGGTTGTGTCCACGCCCGAGCAGGTGATGCCGCTTCTCATCGTGACCCTGATGTCCCAGCTGGTGCTCTGCGGCGGGCTCATCCCGGTCGCCGATCGGGCAGGCCTCGAGCACGTGGCCTACATCTCGCCCAGTCGGTGGGGGTACGCCGCTGCGGCCTCGACCGTGGACGTCCTGGCGAAACTGCCGATGACGCCTCACGCCGACGGTGCGAGCGCCGCCTCGTCCACAGGCGACGGTACGCCCGCCGCCGTGCCCGGTCCGGCGACCGCGAAGGCACCCGTCAGCACCACTGCGGACTCGTCCGCTCCCGCCGCGGCGCCCACGACGGTGCGAACCACAGACCCGCTCTGGGAGCACGAATCCGCCACCTGGTGGCTGTCCGTGGCAATGCTGGTGGCCTTGTCCGCTGCGTTCACCTCAGGTACGAGATGGCGACTGGGCCGTACCGGTCGCGTCACGTAGCCTCGCCCCCTCACCCCCTCGCCCCTACAGCCGATGCGCAACCGGCCACCGTAGATGTAGACGACCGCACCGTCCGCCGCGGCAGCGCGTGGGCTGCCGTCCGGAGCACGACATCGTGTAGGGCTGCGCCAGCACGGGAGGCCAGGCCCGGTGCGTGCCTTCCCGTCGTCGATTCCGGAGCTGAGACAGTCGCTGCGTACGGCCGCGACGAACGGACAACTGGTGACATTGTTGGCACGGGCGGCCGCCCCGAAGGGCCCGCTTCCGGTCCGCTCTCATTCGACGGCACCCGCGGGGTAGGAGACGGACGATGGCCCCGCACCTGGACCGGACTGGTCAGCCCACGGCGTTCCGGGCTGATCCGAGCAGTGAAAGGGTGTGGGATGACGCGACGGCGCACCGAGCTGGGAGGGCAGCGCGACGACGCGCGGACGAGGTGCGGAAGGCGAGCGCGGGATAGCAGGGCAGCCATGGCACGGATGCGACCGTCTGGCCCGTCGTACGCCGTGCTCGCCGCGCTGATCGTGATCCTCTCGACGAGCGGACTCTGGTTAGCCAACGCCAACGAGATGCCAGCGGATACCCCGCCCGGGGCCACGGCCCCCGCCGCGACGGGCATCATGGGCCTCGCGGCGGCCGTGGACGCCGGCGCCTTCGCGCGGGAGTTCGAGGACGCGTTCCCTGATCTGGCTGGACGCTCCGGGGTAGCCGTAGCCGAACCGGGCTCAGGCGCGCCGCTCATCGCGGGCGGACTGCGCAGCGGGGTCGCCTGGTCCACGATCAAAGTCCCGCTGTCCATTGCCGCGTGGACGCAGGATCCCTCGCCGTCGACTCATGCCCTGATCCGCTCGGCGATCACCACGTCCGACAACGACGCGGCCGGACGACTGTGGTCCTTGCTCGGCTCTGGCGATCAGGCGGCCCGCCAGGTCGCCTCGGCGTTGGTGCGGGGAGGCGATCCGGTCACCTCGGTCCAGTCCAGGCAGGTTCGTCCTCCGTTCACCCCCTTCGGTCAGAGCGTGTGGGCCCTGACGGACCAGTCGCGTTTCGCTGCCCGGCTGCCCTGCCTGGCCGGTACGGGTGACCTGCTGGCATTCATGCGGGCGGTGACTCCCGAGCAGCGATGGGGTCTCGGCCGGGAGCCCGGCGCCGCGATCAAGGGCGGCTGGGGTCCTTCGGGATCTGGGTATCTAGTGCGGCAGCTCGCCGCGATCGTTCGCCCGGACGGGACGATCTCGGGGGTGGCGATGATGGTGCAGTCATCGGACTTCACCTCCGGCACCGTCGAGCTCTCGCGCATCGCCGACTGGCTGTCCGCGCAGATGGCGTCTGCGCCCAGGAGCGCCTGCACTACTCCCTGACCCTGGTGTTGGTCTGTGTCTCGGGCGATGGGCGCGCAAAAATTACTGGAGTCGGTGCGCGACGGGTACTGTCGAACGAACAATCAATGGTGACGCAGCAGGTCAGACGCCTCTGAGGTGGGCAGCCCGGTCACCGTGCCGGTAAAGGCCACGGACGTTGCACTTGCCGTCGGCTGAACGACGAATCTCGCTCCAGCACATTGTGAAGGGACCGACCCCCCGCAGGCGGCATCCCCCTTCACGACCTC
>JBDTWM010000145.1:0-6662 GCA_040006675.1 Dermatophilaceae bacterium
ACCTGCTGCAGGGCAAGCTCGCCGACGCCGACGTGAAGTGCTGATCTGAGGCAGGGACCGGGCGGCGTCTCGGTCGGCTTGGCGTGGGTTCCGTGGGCGGCACCCCTTCGGGGGGGCGCCGAGGAGGCTGCGGATGGTGAGGCGTCGATCCGGGAAACGACAGCTGGAGTCAGGGTGAGCGGCTGGAATCTCAGCGCGTCGGCGCAGGTGGGGGCGTGTTTGGATTCGGCCCGCGGGGCTTGCGTATACTAGTCAGGCACACCGTTGCTGGGCTCCCTGGCCCGGACGTGGGGTGCACTCGCCGCTTTAGCTCAGTCGGCCAGAGCGATTCACTCGTAATGAATAGGTCGTCGGTTCGATTCCGACAAGCGGCTCAGCGATCGCCCTCGACTCCGGTCGGGGGCGTCTCTGCTTCTCCGGGACCGGCCACGTTCGCGCACTGCACCTTCCCGACGCGCCAGGTGGACACGCCAGCGGACAGCGACACGTCAGGGTGTTGATTCAGCGGCGTCGGTAGATGTCTCGGCGATGTCCGACGGCAAGCACCAAGACGAGGAGCACGCCGTCGTGGACCTCGTAGACGATCCGGTAGTCGCCGGTGCGAACTCGCCATTCGCCCTTACCGCCGACCAGCTTCTTCGCCCCGCTGGGGCGCGGTTGCTCCCTGAGCAGCTCTATGGCCGCCTGTACGCGGCGCCTGGCCGGCGGATCCAGTGAGCGCAGCTGACGCAGCACTGCGGGTGCGATCTCGACCCGGTAGGTCATACCAGCCCGAGGTCGGCCTTGACCTGCTCCCACGGGATCACCGGATCACCCTCGGCGATCTCGACGCGGGCAGCTTGGGCGGCCTGGATGTCGCGCAGATCCTCCGCGGCTGCGATGAGGCGGTCGAGATCATCGGCGTCGATCACCGCGGCTACCCGCTGGCCTCGTCTGGTCAGGTATACCGGGTCGTGTCCGACCCGGGCGGTGTCCACCACGTCGGCCAGTCGGGCGCGTGCGTCGCTGACGGTGATCTCGCTCATCCCGCGAGCATAACGCGGTATGAGCGGTAACGTACATCTACGCGGTGCGACAGCCGCGGTCGAGCCGCGCGATCAACGCCAGGCGGAGGACGTGTCGAGGTCGCGGTTCATCAGGGTGTTGGTGGCGGTTCAGCGTGCCAAGCTGGTGGCATGACGGAGCGGCAGCGTTTCGATGTTCTCAAGCGGTTCCCCGGGTTCGAGGTTCGCCGCTACGCCGCGCATCTGGTCGCCGAAGTCGAGGTGGACAGCTCGTTCACCGAAGCCGGCAATCGAGCGTTTCGGGTGTTGGCGGCCTTCATCTCGGGCCGCAACAGCTCGCAGGGCAAGGTCGCGATGACAGCGCCGGTGGTGCAGGAGCAGGCAACGATCGCGATGACCTCGCCGGTCGTCCAGGAGGCCGGGGTCGAGCCGGGCCGGCAGGTGGTCGCTTTCGTGATGCCGGCCGAGTTCTCTGTGGACACGCTGCCGACGCCGTCTGACCCGCGTGTCAGGGTCCGGGAGATCCCGGTCCAGGTGGCCGCTGCCAGGAGGTTCACCGGACGCTGGTCGGAGCGGATCTATCAGGAGCAGTTGGCGGACCTCCGTACTGCCGTGCAAGAGGCTGGGCTTGAGGTCATCGGACCGCCCCGGTTCGCCCGCTTCGACCCGCCGTGGACGCCATGGTTCCTCCGTCACAACGAGGTTGTGCTGCCGGTGTCCGGCTTTTCCGAACCCGCCGAGCCCGCCGTCTGAGCTGGTCCACACGGCCGCTGCGTGACGAACGGGATCTGACGCCCGCGGACGCTGACGACGAGTGACATGGGCGACTGCCGGGCCCCACCAGCCCACACCAGGGTCACTGCTCGTTACCATGGGGTATGGGCATGCCTTCAACGCTGCATCTCCTGATTGACGAGCAAGCGCGCCGGACCAGGGCGCTACTGCCCCTGCGTGGCAAGGCGCGTTACCAGCTGCTCGTGAACGGACGGCGCCTCGCGGGATTCGGGTGCGAAGACCTGCCGAAGGCCGCCACCCTCGGTCCCGGCTGCTATCGCGTGCGCGTGTCCTCCACACTGGGCTGGGCCGTCTCCAACACCCTCGACCTCGAGCTGCGCCCCGGTGAGAATGCCTGGCTGAGCCTCGATGTCGACGAGCGCCCGCGGCTCACCCAATTCGTCTGTCCAGGGGGCGTGGTCGCAAGCAGCCTGCTGATCCTCAAACGCATCACGACGCCTCTCGACGTAGCGGACCAAGCGCCCCACACGAGCGACGGCTGAAGGGATCCGAGTTCGCGGTCTCGCTCTGAGTACTCTCGGGGCATGGCTGACGACTCGATGCCTCCGCACTCCGACCGCGCAACCGTCGCCAAGCTGCGCCGGTTCAACCTCGTCCTGCTGGTCGGCGCCTTGCTATGCGTCATCGCGGCTGCCGTCGTCGCGCTCCTGGGCGGCATCGAGGACCCGTCCCGCGGATGGCTCCTCGCGGGGATCTTCGCCCTGTTGGCGCTGCGCTCCGCCTTGCGGCTGCGCTCGCTGCGCCGCGACGACGCGACCTCACCTCGGTGACCGGCAGAGGACGCGAGCGGCCCGCCCGACGCGCGGGCTGGTTAGGCTTGGGCCGTGACGGACGATCAGGAGCGGCAGGCGGAGCGGGCTGTCGACAAGGCGCGTAAGGCAGCCGACCTGCATCGTCGTCTGACGACGGGCCTGGTCGTGCTGGCGTCGTTCGGCTGTCTGGTCACCGTGGTCGCGCTGCTGCTCGGATGGTTCGACTCGGTGTACGCCGCGGCAACTCCGATCATCGTCCTCGCCGTGATCGCCGTCGCGGCCGCCCGCCGTCGCGATTCGCTGGGCTGACGAGGTTCAACCGCCGAGAACGGGAGCGGGGAACCGCGACGTCACGGCCGGATGCCGACGTACTTGATCTCCAGGTACTCCTCGATCCCCTCGACGCCACCCTCCCGCCCGAAGCCGCTGGCCTTCACCCCGCCGAACGGCGCGGCCGGGTTGGAGATCACGCCCTGGTTGATGCCGACCATGCCGTAGTCGAGCGCTTCGACGACCCTCAGCGCGCGGGAAAGGTCGCGCGTGAACACGTACGAGGCGAGCCCGTACTCGGTGTCGTTGGCGATCCGCACGGCCTCCTCGTCGTCGGTGAACGTGACCACCGGCGCGACCGGCCCGAACACCTCCTCCGACATGATGCGGGCGTCGGCCGGGACACCCGCCAGAACGGTGGGCTCGTAGAACGCGCCCACACGGTCCAGGCGCATGCCACCCGTGAGGCATCGCGCTCCCCGTGTCAACGCGTCGCCGACCAGCTCCTCGATCTTCTCGCGCACGGCCGTGTCCACCAACGGACCGACCTGCACTCCCTCCGCCGTGCCGTCCCCGACGGTCAGTGCCCCCATCGCCGCGGCCAGCTTCGCGGTGAACTCGTCGGCGACGTACTCGTGCACCAGGATCCGGTTAGCGGCTGTGCAGGCCTCGCCCATGTTGCGCATCTTCGCGACCATCGCACCGGCGACCGCGGCGTCGACGTCGGCGTCGCTGAAGACGATGAACGGAGCGTTCCCGCCGAGTTCCATCGACACCCGCAGGAGCCGGTGCGCGGACTGCTTCACCAATGTGCGGCCCACCGCCGTCGAACCGGTGAACGTGACCTTGCGCAGTCGGGCGTCGCCGAGCATCCGCTGCGTGATCGCACCGGTGTCCCGGGAGGGGAGGATGTTCAGGACGCCGGGCGGTAGTCCCCGGTCCTGCAGGAGCTTGCCGAGAGCCAACATCGTGAGCGGGGTGTGCGAGGCGGGCTTGACGATCATCGTGCACCCCGCCGCGATCGCGGGTCCGATCTTGCGGGTTCCCATGGCGAGCGGGAAGTTCCACGGCGTGATCATCAACGTCGGGCCGACCGGCTGCTTGAGCGTGAGCAAGCGCGTCGAGCCGTCTGGGGAGAACGCGTACCGACCGTGCACCCGCACGGCCTCCTCAGAGAACCACCGGAAGAACTCCGCGCCATAGCTGACCTCTGCGCGCGAGTCGGCCAGCGGCTTGCCCATCTCCAGCGTCATGAGCAGCGCAAACTCCTCGGCGCGCGCCACGATGTCCTCGAACGCGCCGCGCAGGATCTCCCCCCGTTCGCGGGGCGCGGTCGCCGCCCAGCCGGCCTGCGCGCGTGCGGCTGCCGCCACGGCGGCCTCCGCGTCGTCCACGGTGGCCGATGCGACCACCGCGAGGGATTCGCCCGTTGCGGGGTTCGTCACGTCGAAGACGCCGCCGTCGCTCCCGGCGCGCCACCCTCCGTCCAGCAGCAGCTGGGTGGGCACGTCGCGCAGCAGGTCGGCGGCGGAGACGGTCATGGTGCGTTCCTTCCTGGACGGGGCCCGGCGGCCGAGAGGAGCCCGAGCGAGCCCATAACGAGCCTGAGCGAGCCGAGACGAGCCTGACGGGAGGGGCGAGGCACGGACGAACGCGCGTCCGGCCAGGCTAACCCCCCGGCGCTCCCGGCGCGTCGGCGCAGGTCAGCCGGGACGCGCACCTAGACTTCGCGGCGAGGCTCCGCCGGTACGGTCGGTGGCCACGTCGTCTGTGCAAGGGGCGCGTTATGGGCATTGTGCGTGGTTCACGGTTGGCCTCGTTCGGCGGGGCGATCGCCATGGCGTCACTACTCGTCGGCGTCCCGTCGTCGACGGCGGAGGACCTGCCCCGCCCTGGTGGTCCGGTGGTCAGCGGGGACGCGTCCCTGTGGATCGACTTCACGCCCTCGTACGGGGAGGTGCCGTTCGACGTGTCCGGCCCCGGGATGCTCGCGCGCTGACGGGCGCCCGGGGCCGATCGGCCGCTCAACCGGCGAGCAGTCGGAGCGTGGACCGGTCGGTGTCGCCGTCGCGGAACGAGGACATCCCGACCGCGCGCAGCGATCTGACCAGGTCGCGGTAATCGTTCGGCACCAGGTCCACGTAGTAGCTCTCGATCTGGTCGAGGTCCACGTACATGATCGAGCCCGCCTTGTCGGCGTCGGCGACCGAGGCCTTGTAGGCCGAGTTCTCGCCGAACGCGCCGGCGTCCGCAAGCCGTGCTGCGGCACCGTTCGTCGATCCCAGGCAGAGACGGTCGCCACACGCCGAGCGGGGGACGTCGGCGCCCAGCGCGGCCACCTTGTCGAGGATGGCCTGCGCGCCCGCCTGGTCCGTGGTCAGTCGGGCGCCGACGGCCGGCATGTCGCGCGAGGAGAACGTCTGCTGCGGCACGACCACGTCCACCTGCTTGCCCAGCATGGTGGCAAGGTCCGCAGGCAGCTTCAGCCCCGACGCCTGCTCGACCCCGGCAAGTGGGTCGCGGCCCCCGTTCGCGGCGGTCGCGGTGTCCTGCAGCATGGGCCACAGCTGCGTCACCATGTCGCCCCCGCCGGAGAAGGAGAGCACCGCGACGGGGTTGTCGGGCAGCCCCGCGACATCGCGGACGGCCTCGCCCGATCCGAGGCGCTTGGCCGCGCCGCGACCGACGGAGGCGAGCTCGACATAGTCGGAGGAGAACCGCAGCGTGGACGCCGAACGGCCTTGGTAGTCCTTCAGAGCCCGCATGAGATTCTGCGTCTCAGGCTGCTGCGGGAGCACGTCGATCAGGCGCGGGCCGTCCGTCCACATGGACGCGATGCCTTGATCGCCGAGCGCCGCCATGTCGGCGACGTAGTCGGCGCTGTCGCGCAGTGCACCCGCGTCCATGGCGGAGCGGACGGACTGTTCGGACTTCTTGTCCGTGACGATCAGATAGTCGTCCTTGAACCAGTGCGCGTCCTCACCGGGCTGCGCGGTGGATACGCCGGTCCCGAGCGAGCCGCCGCTCGCTGTCAGGTTGGCCAGGCTGGACCCCTTGAGGCCTGGCAGGGAGGCGGTCGCGTTCTTTGCCTTGTCGCGCAGCCGGGTGTATCCCTCCTCCGCTGCGGCCTGGTCCTTCACCTGGATGGCCAGTACCGGGGTGGGGTCGGCTCCGCTCGCGTCGGGGGCGAGCAGGCTGACGCCGACCCGGTCACCCAGCCAGGGGCCGATGTCGCGCTCGTAGTCGACGTCGCTCCACGTCCCCTGAGAGTCGTTCTTCTTCAGTTCCTCGAAGAGCGCCTTCTTGGGGTCCTGCGCGGTGGCGATGTTCTTGGCCGTCGGCAGCTTGTCGAGCAACCGGTAGGCCGAGATCTTCTGACCGGCGGACGGGTCGAGGTCGATCCGCGTATACAGGATCGAGGATTTCGGCAGAACCTCGTCCGGTTGCGCGCCTGAGCCGCCGAGCATCTTCATGCCGACGGCGGTACCGACCCCGCCGACCGTGACCACGCCGGCGACGACGACCGCCGCGATCAGGCCGGTTCGGCGTCTCTTGGACGGCGGGCCATCGG
Source organism: Dermatophilaceae bacterium (assembly GCA_040006675.1). Classification (GTDB taxonomy): domain Bacteria; phylum Actinomycetota; class Actinomycetes; order Actinomycetales; family Dermatophilaceae; genus Austwickia. The sequence continues at coordinate 6,393 of JBDTWM010000145.1, forward strand.
GATCGGTCGTCGGATCCGGCGCCGTCGGCTGGTGGGCCTCATGCGGGTACGCGTTGCTCATCTGTTATCCCCCCGAACGGCGCGCCGCTGACGCGCCATCGTCGTACGCACTGCGTACGCGCCCCGCGTACGCCGGACATCAGACCCGCGAGAGCACCCTCGCGCCGGCCCCCGCGATGTCGATGGGTTCATGGTCGCACAGGGCCGACACGCATCGCGAGGACCGACCGGGCCCCCGTGGTCCTGGTCGGTCCTGGTCGGGCCTAGTCG
>JBDTWM010000146.1:0-6581 GCA_040006675.1 Dermatophilaceae bacterium
GGACGAGTACGATCCGGGCCGGCGGACCCACATCCGGCGGACCCACATCCGGCGGCCCAGAGGCGGCGGGCGCCTCCGGCGGGGGATCGTCCCGCTCCCCCGTGTCCGGATCGGTCGGACCGCCAGGCTCGTGGCGACGGTCGACGCGGCGACCGTCCATCCCGTCGTTGGACAGTTTGTCGGCGGCCTTGTTGAGCTCCCGGGGAATCCAGGTGAACGTGACGGTCCCGCCCAGGACGTCCCGCTCCGCGACGAGTTGACGAGCCTGGCCTGCGAGGCGCCGCATGTCGTCGTGCTTGATCTTCCAGCGGCCGCTCATCTGCTCGACGACGAGTTTGGAGTCCATCCGGACCTCGACATCGGCTGCCGGGTCGATGTCGTCGGCGGCCTGCAGTCCGGCGATCAATCCCGAGTACTCGGCGACGTTGTTGCTGGCCCGGCCGATCGGCGCCGCGCGTTCGGCCAGCAGCGTCCCGGTGCTCGCGTCGAGCACGAGCGCGCCGAACCCCGCGACGCCCGGGTTGCCCCTGGATCCCCCGTCGGCCTCGACGACCAGGCGGCGACGGCTCATGATGCGGCTCGCCACGGCCGAGGCTGCTGCCCGGTTCGCGCCCACGGCCGCCCAGCCGCGCAGCGGACCCCTGACGTCATGGGTATGGATCCCTTCACGTATCAGCTTCCGGGTGCCGCGCCACGCACCAGGATGCGGCGGCACTCCTCGCAGCGGACGAGTTCGTCCGGCGGGGCGTCGACCACCCGCTGGTAGTCCGTGCCGAGCAGCTCCAACCGACAGCCGTCGCAATGACGGCCCTTGAGCGCGGCCGCACCGACGCCGCCGCTGCCCGCGCGGATCTTGTCGTAGAGGGCGACCACCTCGGCGCCCACGGCGGGGGCCACGGCCGCGCGCCGAGCCGCGAGGTCTGCAGCCTCGGCGGCGAAGGTGTCGCGCGCTTCATCCCGGCGCCTCGTGGCGTCCTCGACGCGGGCCGCGAGGTCGTCGGCCTGTGCCGCCAGCGCCGCGACCATCCCCTCCAAGGCTTCCTCGCGCATCATGACGTCCAGTTGGTCGTCCTCCAGCTCGGTCTGTCGACGGGCGAGCGACTCGAGCTCGTGCTGCAGGCCGGTCAGCTCTTTGGGCGTGGCTCGGCCCCCGTCGATCAACGCGCGGTCGCGTGCCGCCCGGTCCCGCACGAGCTGTACGTCTGCCTCCGCCTTCGCCGAAGCGCGCGCGATGTCACCGGAATCGGTGCGCGCCCGAACGAGGTCGCCGTCCACCTGGATTCTCTCGGCGCTGACCTCGTCGAGCGCCCCCTGCTCGGGAAGGTGCGCCAGATGGTGTCCGATCCGATCCAGTCGGGTGTCGATGCGTTGCAGCTCGAGCAGCTTTGCCTGGCTCTCGGGGGTGGCCTTCACAACTCCGCCTCGGGGCAGACCTGCTCCGCCCCGACGACGAACGACCACGGGTCGGTCACGATGCGGCTCACAACGACCTCCACTTCCGTTGCCGCCGGCCCGAGGGCAGCGACGATCTGGTGCGCGGCGGCATCCAGCCAGAGCCATTCACTCGCCCAGTGACCAGCGTCGATGAGGTACGGGGGCCCGCCGCGCGCTTCCTCCCGCGCCTCGCTCGCCGGGTGGTGGCGCAGGTCGGAGGTCACGTACACATCCGCCCCGCGATGGCGCGCGCAACCCAGCAGCGAGTCCCCCGCGCCGCCGAGGACCGCGACGCGCCGCACGGTGGCGCCGGGCGGACCGCTGACCCGGACGCCGACCGGCGCGGAGGGCAGCGTCCGCGCGAGATGGCCCGCGAATCGCCGCAGCGTCATGGGGTCGGGCAACGTCCCGATCCGGCCCATCGGGCGCCCCTCCTCGATCGCGAGCGGCCCGACCTGTTCCAGTCCGAGCGCCTCGGCGAGCGCGTCGTTGACCCCGCCCTGGGCCACATCAGCGTTGGTGTGAGCCGCGAACAGGGCGATTCCGGAGCGGATCAGGGCCGTGACAGCGGCACCCTTCCCTGTGTCGGTCGCCACTCCGTGCACGCCGCGCATCAGCAACGGGTGGTGGGTGATGAGCAGATCGGCGCCCTGCTCGCGCGCCTCCTCGATGACGGACAGGGTCGGGTCAACGGCGAGGTGAACGCGTCCCACGCGCTGGTCTGGATCGCCGGTCACCAGGCCGACGCGATCCCAGGATTGGGCGCTGTCGCGCGGATAGAGGTGGTCGAAGATCGCGATCACGTCCCGCGCCGGCACGCTGCTGCTGGTCGACATGTGGGCCCGGCCGGGTTCGAACCGACGACCGCCGCGGTGTAAACGCGGTGCTCTCCCAACTGAGCTACAGGCCCCTGCGGCGCGCATCAGGACGAGTCGACCTGCACCGTGCCACGCGCTTATTCTGCCAGTTCCGACGGCCCGGGGAGAGCCGCGACCGCCGCGTCGACGCCCTCGAAGCTTCGACGCCGGCCCGGTTCGTTGATCAACGTCCAGGCCACCGTGCCGGACGTATCCACCAGGAACGTCCCTCGCGCGGCGAATCCGCCCTCCTCGTGCCACACCCCATACGAGCGTGCCACCTCGCCGTGCGGCCAGAAGTCGGACAGCAACGGGAAGAAGAAGGCCTCCTGGTCGTCCCAGGCCCGCAGCGCGAACATGGGGTCGCACGAGATCGCCACCACGTGGACGCGATCGTTGTCGAAACGGGACAGCTCGTCGCGAATTTCGCGCAGTTCACCGGTACAGATCCCCGAAAAGGCAAACGGGAAGAACGTGAGCAACACCGCCCGCTCCGTGGTCAGACTCTCCAGAGAACGGGGTCTGCCGACCTGATCAGGCAGGGTGAAAGCCGGGGCCGCCGACCCGACCGACGCCGGTGCCGCGCTCACTATCGTGCCCTCGCCGTCCATACCGCCACTCTGCCAGAGAGGTCACGGCGGCGCATGGCGCGCTCGACGCCTCACCGGCGACCGGACTTGGGGGCGACCAGCCGGGTCGCCGACCACTGCGTCGTCAGGTTGAGGCTCGCGGACGCCTGCAGACCCGCGGTCGTCGCCGCCTCGGCGACATCGCTCACGTCCATCTGTCCGGGCCGCCCAACTTTTGGCGTCAGCAGGACGATGGAGCCCGAATCCCCCAGCGGGGTCAGGGCATCCATCAGCATGTCCGTGAGGTCGCCGTCATCCTCGCGCCACCACAGCAGCACCGCGTCGACGACGTCCTCGTAGTCCTCGTTCTCCAAGGGGACCCCGAGAAGGTCCTCCACACGCGCGCGCAACTCGTCATCGACGTCATCGTCGTATCCGAGTTCCAACACCACTTGCCCGGGCGAGAAGCCCAGCTTGGCCACGGCACCGGAATTGACCGCGGTCTGGCCCACCGACACACCTCCCTTTCTCCACGCGGCGTGAGCATCACCTACGGCTCACATGACTCCACCTGCAGACCAGTTCATCGGTTTCGGTCGGAATGCGCAAGCACCGCAGGCTCGACTCCCCGGACCCGTCCCTGTCCCCACCCGGCGCGACACGGGCGCCCCGCTACCCCCATGTGACCCCGGTCTCGAAGTGAGGGAGGATGGGTGCGCGCGACATCCACCCCAGGAAGGACCCACCGTGGCACTCGAAGACGCGGGCCCCATCGTCAACGGCCTGCCCAGTCGCTACCCGGACATCGATCCCGAAGAAACCCAGGAGTGGCTCGAATCGCTGGACGAGCTGATCAGCGAGCGCGGCGAACAGCGCGCGCGATACATCATGCTGAGCCTGTTGCAGCGTTCCCGGGAACTCCACGTCGGCGTCCCGTCGATCACGACCACGGACTACGTCAACACCGTCCCGGTCGAGTCAGAGCCGTGGTTCCCCGGCGACGAGGACATGGAACGCGCCTTTCGCCGGCTGATCCGCTGGAACGCCGCGATCCTGGTGCACCGAGCGCAGCGCCCAGGCGTCGGTGTCGGCGGCCACATCTCCACGTACGCCTCCGCGGCCACGCTGTACGAAGTGGGCATGAACCACTTCTTCCGCGGGCAGGACCACCCGGGAGGCGGCGACCAGGTCTTCTTCCAGGGGCACGCGTCTCCAGGCATGTACGCGCGGGCGTTCCTGGAGGGGCGGATCAGCCAGGAGCGTCTCGACGGCTTCCGCCAGGAGAAGAGCCATATCGTCGACGGCAAACCGCTCGCGCTGCCGAGCTACCCGCACCCGCGGCTCATGCCCGAGTTCTGGCAGTTCCCCACCGTGTCGATGGGGATCGGCCCCCTCAACGCGATCTACCAGGCGCAGTTCAATCGGTACTTGCACAACCGCGGCATCAAGGACACCAGCGAGCAGCGCGTGTGGGCGTTCCTCGGGGACGGCGAGATGGACGAGATCGAGTCCCGCGGTGCGCTCCACTGGGCGGCGATCGAGGAACTCGACAACCTCACGTTCGTCGTCAACTGCAACCTCCAGCGGCTCGACGGCCCGGTCCGCGGCAACGGCAAGATCATTCAGGAGCTGGAGGCGTTCTTCCGCGGCGCCGGCTGGAACGTCATCAAGTGCATCTGGGGGCGCGGCTGGGACGAGCTGCTCGCCGCCGATGTGCAGGGCGCGCTCGTGCACACCATGAACACCACTCCGGACGGCGACTACCAGACCTACCGCGCCAACGACGGCGCCTACATCCGCGAGCACTTCTTCGGTCGCGACCCGCGCACGCGCAAGATGGTCGCGAAGTGGTCCGACGAGGACATCTGGTGGAAGCTCAAGCGCGGCGGTCACGACTACCACAAGGTGTATGCGGCGTACAGGAAGGCCGTCGCCCACACGGGCCAGCCGACCGTGATCCTGGCCCACACGATCAAGGGCTACACGCTGGGCAGCCGGTTCGCCGGACGCAACTCCACCCACCAGATGAAGAAGCTCGCCATCGACGACCTGAAGGACCTGCGGGACACCCTGCACATCCCGGTCAGCGACGAGCAGCTCGACGCCGACCCCTACCGTCCCCCGTACTACCACCCCGGCGTGGAAGATGAGCGGATCCAGTACATGCTGGAGCGCCGCGAGAAGCTCGGCGGCCCGGTGCCCGAGCGGCGCAACCCGCGCCAGGCGATCCACCTGCCCGACGACGACGCGTACACACCGGTGCGCCGAGGGTCGGGCAAACAACGGGTGGCGACCACGATGGCGTTCGTGCGGGTCCTCAAGGAGCTCATGCGCGACAAGGAGTTCGGCAAGCGGGTCGTGCCGATCATCCCCGACGAGGCGCGCACGTTCGGGATGGACAGCTTCTTCCCCACGAGCAAGATCTACAACCCGCACGGCCAGAACTACACGGCCGTGGACGCCGAGCTGATGCTGGCCTACAAGGAGTCCCCGCAGGGCCAGATGCTGCACCTGGGGATCAACGAGGCCGGCTGCGTGGGAGCGTTCACCGCGGCCGGAACGTCGTACTCCACGCACGGCGAGCCGATGCTGCCGGTCTACGTGTTCTATTCGATGTTCGGGTTCCAGCGCACCGGCGACGGCCTGTGGGCAGCCGCCGACCAGATGGCACGCGGCTTCCTGATCGGCGCCACCGCGGGTCGTACGACGCTCGCGGGCGAGGGACTGCAACACATGGACGGGCACTCCCCCGTGCTCGCCGGGACCAACCCGGCCGTCATCCACTACGACCCGGCCTACGGGTATGAGATCGCGCGCATCGTCAAGGACGGGCTGCGGCGCATGTACGGGGAGGACGCGGAGAACGTCATCTACTACCTCAACGTCTACAACGAGCCGATCGTGCAGCCGGCCGAGCCCGAGGGACTCGACGTCGACGGCCTGCTCAAGGGCATGTACCTGCTGAAGGAGGGCGACCTCCCGCAAGGGTCCGACCCGCAGCGGACCCCGCGGGCGCAGCTGCTCGCCTCCGGCGTGGGCGTGCCGTGGGCGCTGGAAGCTCAGGACCTGCTCGCGAGCGACTGGGGCGTCGTCGCCAACGTCTGGTCGGTCACGAGCTGGAACCAGCTGCGCCGCGAGGCCGAGGACTGCGACGAGGCGAACTTCCTGTTCCCTCAGGAGGAGAAGCGGATACCGTACGTGACCCAGCGGCTGATGGACCAGCCCGGCCCGGTGGTGTCGACGAGCGACTACTGCAAGGAACTCCAGGACCAGATCTCATCCTGGGTGCCGGGCGACTACTCGGCGCTCGGCGCCAACGGGTTCGGCTTTTCCGACACGCGGCAGGCGGCGCGGCGGTTCTTCCACATCGACGGACCGTCGATGGCGGTGCGCGCGCTGCAGATGCTCGCCGAGCAGGGCAAGGTCGATCCGGCGGTCCCGGCCGCGGCGGCCGAGAAATATCGACTGCTGGACGTGACCGCCGGCGCCTCCGGCAACGCGGGCGGCGAATCCTGACCCACCCGCGCCCTGGGCGCGCGACGGCCCGGCGCGCGACGGTCGAAGGACCGGTCACCCCTCACGGGTGACCCGTCCTTCGACCGTCAACGGGGCTGTGAGGCCGGGGCCAGCCCGCGAGGTCAGAGGCAGACCAGGCGTTGAGTGTCGATGTCGGAGGAGAGCACGAGGGAGTCGAAGCGGGCCACGTGAATCACGTCGTCCG
>JBDTWM010000147.1:0-6532 GCA_040006675.1 Dermatophilaceae bacterium
GGGTCAGCCGGTGGCGCTGGTGAGATCGAGCGTTCGCAACACCAGCGCGCCCACCTCGTCGCTGGCCTCCAGGTCGACCTCCGCCAGGATCCGCCAGTCGCGATCTCCCCGCGGATCGTCCAGGATCTGCTCGACGACCCACAGCCCGGGTTCGCTGGACGTGTCGATCCGCAACATCGATGGCCCGCGGGCGTCCGGCCCGATACCCATGAGGTCCGTATGAGTCGCCTCCGGGTAGTCGGCGGCCATCTCCGCGACCGCGTCGGCCCACTCGTCAGCGACCAGCGGTTCGGGCGGCGCACCGTCGCGACCGGGCACCTCGGCCTCGAGCGCGCTCAGCTCGTCGTACCTGCCAAACGCCAACAGCTCCACCCGTCGCCACATCGCCGAGCGGATGAGCACACGGAAGGCCCGATCGTTGGCGGTGATCGGTCGCGGCCCCACGAGATCACCGGGCCGCACCGCCTCCTGCGCCGGCCGATCCGGATCGGTGAGCGCCTCCCACTCGTCGAGCAGCGACGAGTCGGTCTGGCGGACCAGTTCGCCGAGCCAGGCGATCACGTCCTGCACATCCTCGCTTTTGCGTGCATCCGGCACGGTCTGGCGCAGCGCGCGGTAGGCATCGGAGAGGTAGCGCAGCACGATCCCCTCGGCCCGCTGCAGGTCGTAGAACGCGATGAACTCCCCGAACGTCATGGCGCGCTCGAACAGGTCGCGCACCACCGATTTGGGCGACAGATCCTGCTCGTCGAGCCACGGATGACCAGCGGCATAGGACGCGAAGGCAACTCCCAGTAGCTCCTCCAGTGGTTTCGGCCAGCTGACCTCTTCGAGCAGCTCCATGCGTTCCTCGTATTCGACCCCGTCGGCCTTCATCTCCGCGACCGCTTCCCCGCGGGCCTTCCACTGCTGCGCGAAGATGATCGCACGCGGGTCGTCCAGCGTGGCCTCGATCACGGACACGACGTCTAGTGCGTGTGTCGGGCTGTCCTCGTCCAGCAGGTCGAGGGCGGCCAGCGCGAAGGTCGACAGCGGCTGGTTGAGCGCGAAGTGCTTCTGCAGGTCCATCACGACGCGCAGGGTGCGCCCGGTCTCGTCGGGCGCCGGGAGCCGCTCCACGATCCCGGCCACGAGCAGGCTGCGCAGGATCTGGATGGCGCGCCGCTGGAGCGCCGCCTGCCGGTGTTCGGTTTCGTGGTTGTCGGTGAGCAGCCGGCGCATGGCCCTGACCGGGTCTCCCGGGCGCTGCAGCACCTGCAGCACCATCGCATGGGTGACTCGAAGCCTCGGCGTCAGGGGCTCAGGTGCGGCCGCGACGAGTCGTTCGAACGTGGCCTCAGACCAGTTCACGACGCCGTCCGGCGCCTTGCGTTTGGCGAGCTTGCGCTGCTTGCGCACGTCGTCGCCCGCCTTGATCATCGCGCGGTGGTTCTCGATGACATGCTCGGGCGCCTGCACGACAACGGTGCCAGCGGTGTCGAACCCGGCCCGGCCGGCGCGTCCGGCGATCTGATGGAACTCCCGCGCCTTCAACAGGCGCTGCCGGCTCCCGTCGTACTTGGACAGGCCCGTGAACACGACGGTGCGGATGGGCACGTTGATGCCCACCCCGAGGGTGTCCGTCCCGCAGATGAGCTTGAGCAGGCCGGCTTGGGCGAGGGTCTCCACGAGGCGGCGGTACTTCGGCAGCATCCCGGCGTGGTGCACCCCGATGCCGTGCCGCACCAATTTGGACAGCGTGGTGCCGAATCCCTTGCCGAACCGGAACCCCCGGATCGTCTCGGCGATCGCCGCCTTCTCTTCCTTGCTCGCCACGGCGACCGACAGCAGCGCCTGTGCTCGCTCCAACGCGGCGGCCTGGGTGAAATGCACGACGTAGGCGGGGATCTCATCTGCTCGCAGGACGTCTTCGAGCGTCTCGTGCAGCGGGGTCAGCACGTAACGGTAGGTGAGCGGCACGGGGCGCGCCGCGTCGGCGACGATCGCGCACGCACGGCCGGTACGGTGGGTCAGGTCGGCCGCCATCGCCCGCATGTCGCCGAGCGTGGCGCTCATCAGCAGGAATTGCGCCTGCGGCAGCTCCAGCAGCGGCACCTGCCACGCCCAGCCCCGGTCGGGCTCGGTGTAGAAGTGGAACTCGTCCATCACCACGAGGTCGACGGCGAGATCGGCGCCTTGCCGCAGGGCGAGATTGGCGAGGATCTCCGCCGTGCAGCAGATGATCGGTGCGTCCGGGTTGACCGCCGCGTCCCCGGTGACCATGCCCACCTGCTCGGCCCCGAACTGCTCGCACAGGTCGAAGAACTTCTCGCTGACCAGCGCCTTGATCGGTGCCGTATAGACCGTGCGGCGAGCGGTCCGGGCATACCCGGCGAGGCTGAAGAAGTGCGCACCGGCCGCGACGAGCGACTTGCCCGAACCCGTCGGGGTGGCCAGGATCACGTGACTACCCGTCACGAGCTCGAGGAGCGCCTCCTCCTGGTGTGGGTAGGGGGCCAGGCCGCGGCCCTCGACCCACTCGAGATAGGCGGTGTAGAGCGCATCCGGGTCGTTGGGGTCGAGCGAGGAGAGCCGGTCGGTGAGCGTGGTCATGGCGCCCCCATCATGACAGGGGGGCCAGCGCCCTCAGGGCGTCGCGCAGGTCACACCCCACCGGCTGGCTCTCGTGGCGACACGCCACCAACAGTCATCGGGTGTCGTCAGTCATGGGTGGGGTGGGACGGTGGTGACGTTTCGAGCGTGGCCTGAGGTGGTGCTCGGTTGGCCGGTCGGCACTGAGCTGGGAGCTGACGCGTTCGCTGATGGTATGCAGGATCTCTAGCTCGCGTTCGGACAGGATGTCGATCAGGGACCGGCGCACGGTCTGCACGTGTCCAGGCGCGGCGGCGTGCACGGCGGCGAGGCCCTGGTCCGTGAGCTGGATGTCAGTGCCGCGGGCGTCGGTGTCGCAGCTGTGCCGGGTGACCAGTCCACGCCGCTCCATGCGCCGGATGTGATGGGACAGCCGGCTGCGGTCCCAGCCGGTGTCCTGGCTGAGGTCGCGTGCGCGCAGCCGGTGCTCGGGCGCCTCGGACAAGGGGACGAGCAGTGCGAAGTCGGCGGCAGAGAGCCCGACACTGACCAATTGGCCCTCGATGGCGCGGTCCAGGTCGCGGCGCATGCGGAGGAACGCACGCCAGGCGTGTTGTTCGGTGTCGGTCAGCCACGTTCCTGCGGTCATGCCAGGAGTGTACGGAACTGTTGACGTGTCAGCATCGGTGGGTTTAGTGTGACGCCGTCTGCTGACGCGACAGCAAAACCGAGTATCGAGGAGCCCACCGACCATGACCGCCAATCGAACCCTTCCCGCTGAGCTCACCGGAGACTGGACGATCGACGCCGCGCACACCCGCATCGGATTCGCGGCCCGGCACGCGATGGTCAGCAAGGTCCGCGGTGGTTTCAACGAGTTCGAGGGATCACTGCACCTCGACGCCGACAACCCGGGCGCGTCGAGCGCGCAGCTGACGATCCAGGTTGCCAGCATCGACACGCGCAACGCCCAGCGCGATGCGCATCTGCGCACCAACGACTTCTTCGACGCGCCCACGTTCCCGCAGATCACGTTCGCCAGTCGCTCGGTCACCCAGATCGACGCCGAGCACTTCGAGGTTCGCGGCGATCTGACCATCAAAGACGTCACCAAAGCCGTCGACGTCCGGTGGGAGCTGACCGGCGTCGCGACCGACCCCTTCGGCAACCTGCGGGCCGGCTTCGAGGGCACCGCGACGCTGAACCGTACTGATTACGGAGTGAACTTCAACGCCACCCTAGAAGCGGGCGGCGTCCTGGTCTCGGAGAAGGTCACCCTGGAGTTGGACGTCGAAGCGGTCAAGAACGCCCCAGCCACCGAGTCCGCCTAGGCCGGCGTTGACAACGCGGACTGCGCTGACAACGCCGACGGCGCGAACGGAGAGGTCGAGGCAGCGATCGGCCCCGCCTGACCTGCCACAACCCGCCCGCTGATCAACGCGGGACACGCGTCAGGCCGGGAACACCACCGTGGTCGACCCGCGCAGCATGACTCGGTCCTCGACGTGGGCGCGCACGGCGGCCGCGAGGACGCGCCGCTCGATGTCGCGGCCTTTGCGAATCAGCGCCTCCGGGGAGTCGCGGTGGGTCACCCTCTCGACGTCCTGGGCGATGATCGGACCTTCGTCGAGGTCTGCGGTGACGTAGTGCGCGGTCGCACCGATCAGCTTGACCCCGCGCTCGTACGCCTGGTGGTAGGGCTTGGCGCCCTTGAACCCGGGCAGGAACGAATGGTGGATGTTGATGCACCGCCCGGACAACTGCCTGGCCAGGTCGGCCGAGAGGATCTGCATGTAACGGGCCAGCACCACCAGGTCGACCCGTCCGCCGTCGATGATCTCCAGGATCTGCTTCTCCTGGTCCGGCTTGGTCTCCTTGCTGACCGGCAAGTGGTGGAACGGGACGCCGTCCAGGTCTCCGAACGACTCGCGCGGGTGGTTGGACACCACGCCGACCACATCCATGGGCAACTCGCCGATCCGGGTCCGATACAGCAGGTCGACCAGGCAGTGATCGGCTTGGCTGGTCAGCACGAGGACGCGATAGAGCCGCCCCGCGGCACGCACGTCCCAGTCCGCATCGAAACTGGCCAGCACCGGCCGTACGCCGACCGCGAAGCCGTCTTCGCCCAGATCGGCGCGCACCGGGGTGAACGCGATCCGGGCGAAGAATCGACCGGACAGTCGGTCGTCGAACTGCTGCCCGTCAGTGATGTCGCAGCCGAGTTGCAACAGCGTGGTGGTGATCGCTGCCACGATGCCCGGCTGGTTTGGGCAGGAGAAGTTCAGGACGTACGTCGGGGCGGGCATCGCTTCGGATGTCGGGGGGGACACGATCACTCCACGGGCTAGACGGTCAACAGACCTGAGATGGGGAACGCGGGCCGGGTGAGCATCGCGACTCAATGAGAATGCAGTACGCGGCGTTGTCGACCCGAATGCGCTTGACCACCATACGGCTCTTGGTCAGCAGGGCCGGGAGCCCGGGCTGGACAAGGTCGCAGCGCGCGTGGTCGGATATCCCCGTCCATCCGCCCGCTCCTGCTCGGCACAACCACTGAGGCAGACGAGGGCAGCCGTCGAGCTCGCCGACGATGAGGAGACAGCGATGCTACTGAGCGTCCAAGATCAGGACCGGCTGCGCATCGACGCTGGGCCAGTGGACTTCGTCATCGTCGCGATCTACTTCGCGTTCGTGCTGGGGATCGGCTGGTTGGCCAAGCGCCAGGTGTCCAGCTCCATCGACTTCTTCTTGTCGGGGCGTTCCCTGCCGGCGTGGGTCACCGGACTGGCATTCATCTCCGCGAACCTCGGAGCCGTGGAGATCATGGGGATGTCCGCCAACGGCGCTCAATACGGCCTGCCTACGGTCCACTACTTCTGGATCGGCGCCATCCCGGCCATGCTTTTCCTCGGCGTGGTCATGATGCCGTTCTACTACGGCTCCAAGGTGCGCTCGGTACCGGAGTTCATGCGGCGCCGCTTCGGCACCGGCGCGCACCTGGTCAATGCACTGAGCTTCGCCGTGGCGCAACTTCTGATCGCCGGGGTCAACCTCTACCTGCTCGGCAGAATCATCAACACGCTGCTCGGCCTACCGCTGTGGGTGGCGCTCATCATCGCCGCCGCGGTCGTCCTGTCTTACATCACCCTGGGCGGGCTGTCGGCGGCGATCTACAACGAGGTGCTGCAGTTCTTCGTCATCGTGGCCTCCCTGCTGCCGCTGACGCTGCTCGGGCTGCACCGGGTCGGCGGTTGGGGAGGCCTGAAGGAGCGTGTCGCCGGCTCGCCAGGCGGGGGGGAACAGTTGCACTCCTGGCCGGGACAGGCGCTGACCGGGTTCGATTCCCCGGTGTTATCGGTCGTGGGCATCGTCTTAGGCCTGGGCTTCGTCCTGTCTTTCGGCTACTGGACGACGAACTTCGTCGAGGTGCAGCGCGCCATGGCCTCTAAATCCATCACGGCGGCCCGGTCTACTCCGATCATCGGCGCATTCCCCAAGATGTTCGTGCCCTTCATCGTGATCATCCCCGGCATGGTTTCAGCCGTCCTCGTGAACCAGCTGATCGACTTCAAGGCGGCTGAGGCAGCCGGGGTGGTGAACACCAGCGGAGTCACGTATAACGACGCGCTGCTGCTTCTCATGCGTGAAGTGCTGCCCAACGGACTGCTGGGATTGGCGATCGCCGGCCTGCTCGCCGCCTTCATGGCCGGGATGGCAGCCAACATCTCCGCCTTCAACACGGTGTTCAGCTACGACCTGTGGCAGCAGTACGTGCGCAAGGAGCGTGAGGATACTTACTACCTGCGCATCGGCCGGCTGGCGACGGTAGCGGCCACGGTCATCGCCATCTTCACCGCGCTCATCGCCGCGAGCTTCACCAACCTCATGGACTACCTGCAGACCCTGTTCGGGTTCTTCAACGCGCCCCTGTTCGCCACGTTCATCCTCGGCATGTTCT
>JBDTWM010000148.1:0-6412 GCA_040006675.1 Dermatophilaceae bacterium
TAACCCTTCGATTAACAGTCGAATGCTCTGCCAATTGAGCTACGGGGGATCGGCAGCACCGGCGACTCTAGCAAACGAATCGCCTGCCGGGGACACCAGTCCCGGCCTGAGTCAGCCATCCCATCGGCGCGCGCGACGACACTGTGAGCAGGGCGCGGTGTCCGCGTCAACCCTCATAGCCCTGCCTGATCGCGCAGATCCGCCAGCAGCACCGCTACCGTCTGCGCGATCGCCGAATTGTCGGCCCTCAATCCCTTCCGCAGGGTGACCTGTTCGAGCAGCTCGCCCGTGGCGAAGTCCCGCCTGAGCGCCACCTGTCCGGTGTGTGGCTTGGCGGGATCGAGCAGCGCGCTCACGTAGACGCTCGCCCGAACCCTGTCGTGGAAGACCGATGGAAACCGCACCCGGTCGCCCTCGAACGTCCACATGGCCGCGCGGCTCCCGTCCGCCCACGTGACGCTCAAAGTGTGGCTCTTCGGTTCCCACGCCCCCGCAGCGACGTCAAGCCATCGGCGGGTCCATCGAGCCCTCGCGCCCGCCGCCACCGCCGTCGGCGCCACGGTCATCGCATCGAACGACCCGCCCGGCACCGTGCCCGACGCCGCCGAATCTGCCGACGCCGCAGCCTTTGCCGGGACGTGATGCAGCGCGTGCAGGGAGGCGACCACATAGGCCCCCGTCAAGGCGTCGCGATCCCACGCCAGCACGCGGTCGCCCTTGCCGACGTCGAGGGCCGCCGCGACGCCCGGCGGCAGGGCGGGGTCACGCCGGCCGAACAGGCCCATCAGGAGTACCTCCCTTTCAGCGCGGCCAGCTCTCGCTGCCGCTCGGTCAACGCCACCCCGAGCGCCCGGGCGGCCTCGGGATCTGTCGACTCCAGGCGTTGCAGCGCCGACACCGAGTCATCGATCTGTCGCTGCAGGGCGGTTTCGCTCATCTTCAGGATCAGTTGGCTGACGTGTCGGATCTCCGGCTCCCCGGAAGACGCGTCGACCGCGATCCGCAGCGGGGCCACGGACAGCTCGGCGACCAGACCGCGCAGCTCCTCGGGTGCCTCCGCCGCGACCCGGTCCACCCATGCGGCCGCCGACCCTTGCGCTGCACCGTCGCGGCCCGCCCGCAGCGCCGCCTCGAACACATCGCGCAGCGCCGGCGCCGTGAACGAGGCCGGCTCCAGCGGGGCCAGGTCCGCCTGCGGCACCAGCGCCGGGTATTGCAGCAGCACCTGGAGCAGCTGCCGCCCTCGGTCGGCGACGGGGTCCCGCGGGTCGATCGGAGGGTACGTCGGTGAGGTCGGCGCATCGGCCTCAGCCGCGTTGTCCGGGGGGCCGGTCCCCCCCGGGTCGGCCTGCGGCCGCTCCTCGCGGCCGCTCCGACGGGCGCGCCCCGCGCGGCTCACCTCGGCGACCATCTGCTCGACGTCCACGCCGATCCAGCCGGCGGCCGCCCGGGTGTACTCGGGTCGCGCCGCCTGGTCGCGGATCGCCGCGATGACGGGGGCCGCCGCGCGCATCGCCTGGACCCGGCCCTGCACCGTGGTCAGGTCGTGGCGCATCAGATGCGTGCGCACCGCGAACTCGAACATCGGCACCGCGTTCTCGACGAGGGAACGCACCGCCTCGGGACCACCGGAGATGCGCAGCTCACACGGATCCTGGCCGTGTGGCGCCACGGCGACGAAGCTCTGGCTCGCCCACTGCTGATCACTGTCGAACGCCTTCATGGCGGCGGCCTGCCCCGCGGCGTCCCCGTCGAAGGTGAACACCGCTTTCGCGGGATCCCCCCCGGCCTCGTCGCGCATCATCCGGCGCAGCAGCTTCACGTGCTCGGCTCCGAATGCCGTGCCGCAGGTGGCGACCGCCCCCTCGACGCCCGACAGGTGGCAGGCCATCACGTCGGTGTACCCCTCGACGATCACCGCGACGCGATCTCTCGCGATCGCCTTCTTGGCCAGATCCAGCCCATAGAGCACCGAGGACTTGCGGTAGATAGGGGTCTCCGAGGTATTGAGGTACTTCGCCGGGAGTCGGTCGTCGGCATAGAGCCGCCGCGCACCGAATCCGACGGTGTCGCCCGTGATGTCGCGTATCGGCCACATGAGGCGGCCGCGGAACGCGTCGTACAGGCCTCGCCCGCGCCGCACCAACCCGGCCGTGACAACCTCTTCCTCGGTGAACCCCTTGCCGTCGAGGTGCTGTGCCAACTCCGCACCGCCGCGCGGGGCGTAGCCGACGCCGAAGTGCCGGGCCACCGCGCCATCGAAGCCGCGCTCCCTCAGGAAGTCCCGACCCTCGCGGGCGTCGCGCCGGGTCAACAGGGCCTTCGTGTAGAACTCCTCGGCCACCCGGTGTGCCTCGACCAGTCGGGTCCGCCGCCCCGGTGAGTGCTCTCGGGTTCCCCCGTCCTCAAAGCTCAGCTCGACGCCGACCTTCCCTGCGAGCCGTTCGACCGCCTCCACGAACGTGAGGTGATCGATCTTCTGCACGAAGCTGATGACGTCTCCGCCCTCGCCGCACCCGAAGCAGTGCCAGGTGCCCAGGGAGGGGCGGATCGTGAATGAGGGGGTCTTCTCGTCGTGGAAAGGACACAGCCCCTTGAGCGAACCGATGCCGGCCGTGCGCATGGTGACGTGTTCGCGGACGATGTCGTCCAGGCGGGCGCGTTCCTTGACGCGCTGCACGTCCTCCTCACGGATCCGAGCCACCGCAGCCTCCCTCCGGCCGGCCGCGCTCTCGCGGTGACCGACGGCTCGACGCCGAGTGTATGAGACGCCCCGGACAACGGGCGCCTGCACGTCAGCCAGCGGACGTCGGCTCGTGGCTCCATCGGTGCCACAACTCGACCGCCCGGGCGTCGGACAGACTGGCGACCTGGTCCACGATGACCCGCATCGCGCCGCCCTCACCGACCGCCTCCAGATCCACCCAGAACATCGGATCGAGCCGCTCGGGCCGGTCTCGGTAGGCCGCCGCCAACATCTCCACGATCTCCGTCTGCTGCGCGTGATCCCGGCGTCGTTCGTCGGTGAGCATCACGAAGTGCGCCGCAACGGCCTTGAGGAGGCAGCACTCAGCCCAGGTCGAGGCGGGGATCACCAAGTCTGCCTCGTAACGGGCGCGGGGTCCGGGCCCATGGCGCTGCCGCGTCGCGCTCTCGACGGCGGAGACGAAGTGCCCGATCAGCCGGCTCGTCATGTCCTTGAGGGCCGCCAGCGAGGCGCGAGTGCCGTCGAACGGTTGGCTCGGAATCGCGTCGCCCGCACGCAGCCGGGAGGCGGCCTCGGCAAGTTCGTCGTCGGTCAGCCCGTCGTCGCACCACCGCCGCGCGACCTCGCACACCTCGCGGAACGCGTCTGGCGCGTCCCACACTCGCAGATCGATGAAGCCGCGCGCCACGCCGTCCTCGATGTCGTGGACGGAGTACGCGACGTCGTCCGACCAGTCCATCACCTGGGCCTCCAGGCAACGGCGACGAGGGTCGTCAGCTGGCGCGCCCTGCCGGATCCAGGCGAACGCGTCGGCGTCGTCGTCGTACGCGCTGTACTTGCGCACGGTCGGCGGAGCGTCAGCGCGCAGCCACGGGTACTTCACGGTCGCGTCCAGGCTTGCCCGTGTGAGGTTCAACCCCGCCGACCGCCCCGACGGATGTGCTCGCTTGGCCTCCAGCCGCGTCAGGATGCGCAGCGTCTGCGCGTTACCCTCGAAGCCGCCGATGTCAGCTGAAAGTCCATCCAACACCAGCTCCCCGTGGTGCCCGAACGGCGGGTGTCCCACGTCGTGTGCCAGGCAGGCCGTGTCCACCACGTCGGCGTCGCAGCCGAGGTCAGCGCCGAATTCCCGGCCGATCTGGGCGACCTCCAACGAATGGGTCAGGCGCGTCCGGATGAAATCGTCCGTGTCCGGCCGCATCACCTGCGTCTTGGCGGCCAGCCGACGCAGCGCGGCGGAGTGCACGAGTCGCCCGCGATCGCGCGCGAAGTCGTCGCGGTCGCTGCGCTTCTGCGCCGGGTCCTCGGCCACCCATCGTTCCCGGTCGTGCTCGCGGTACGCCCCCACAAGCGGCACTGTAGGCGCTGCCAGACCCCACCGCCCCCGCGTCGCCGACTCCTGAGCGCCGAGGTGGTCGGCCGGTGGACGGGAACTGTGTGCCTGCGGACGAAAGGGTCCCGCCAAACCCCGATGCGCTTTGCCAAGGACACCCGTTCGCCTAGGGTTCTTTCGTGCGAACCAGCCCCCTCATCTCGCCTCGGGAGCTGGCGCGTGTCCTGTGCGAGCAGCCCGGGACGGGACCCCTCATCCTCGACGTCCGCTGGGCCCTGGGCCGCCGCGGAGGTTTCGACGACTACCGGCGCGCACACCTGCCCGGCGCCATCTTCGTGGACCTGTTCGCCGACCTGGTCGGTGAGCCTCGCGATGATGCCCGCGGCGGCCGGCGGCCGATGCCCGCTGTGGACGACTTCGAGTTCGACATGGCGACCTGCGGGGTGGACAACGGGCGCGCCGTGGTTCTGTACGACGACGAGTCCGGGCGCGTCGCATCCCGCTGCTGGTGGCTGCTGCGCCATTTCGGCAAGTTCGACGCGCAGATCCTCGATGGCGGGCTGTCTGCCTGGCAGGCGGAGCACCTGCCGACAGACCAGGTCGTCCACACCATCGAGGAAGGCGACTTCACGCTCGGACGCGGCATGGGACCCGTGCTGAACGCCGAGGGGGCGCAGCTGTACGCAGAACAAGGGGTCCTGATCGACGCTCGCTCACGTCGCCGGTACACGGGCGCGTGCGACCTGATGGACGCGGTCGCGGGCCACATCCCGGGGGCCGTCAACATCCACTCACGCATGCTGCTCGACGCCGACAGGAAGCTCTTGGCCCCCGAGGAGCTGCGTCGTGTCTTCGCGCTCGTCGGCGCAGACGGAACACGGCCCGTCGGCGTGTACTGCGGTTCGGGCGTGCAGGCCGGCCTGGTAGCTCTGGCCCTGGTCGTCGCCGAGATCGACGACGAAGCCGCCTACTACCTCGGTTCCTGGTCGGATTGGATCAGCGACCCATCGCGTCCTGTGGCGGTCGGACCGGAGCCCTACGGCGAGGCCATGGTCTCGTGAACGGCGGGCCTGGCGTCGTCCACCGCGCGGAGCGTGCGTGTGGGCGCCTCACCCGCCACTGACCGACACCTCTGCCCGCGCCAGCCGTGCCGCCTGCTCCCCCGCCAGCTCCCGGCTGCCCAACCAGTTCTCCGGCAGGGCCACGGACCTGGGCGAGCCGGCGCGCCCCCGGGGTCCTTCCGCATGGTCGCCCGGCCAGGGCTGATCGGCGGGTAACCCCGCGAGCATCGCGTCGAGCGCGGCCAGGTCCTCCACGAGCGCGAGCCGGTGCCGCAGGTCGTGCCCGGCGGGGAACCCCTTGAGGTACCAGGCGATGTGCTTGCGGATGTCGCGACAGGCGCGGTGCTCGTCGCCGTCGTAGAAGTCCACGAGGTACGTGGCGTGCCGCCGCAACGTGGCCGCGACCTCGCCGAGGACAGGGCGCGCCCGGACCTCCGAGCCGGCGAACGCCGCCGCAAGGTCGGCGAAGAGCCACGGGCGCCCGAGGCAGCCACGGCCGACGACGACGCCGTCGCAGCCGGTCGCCGCCACCATGGCCAGAGCGTCCTCAGCGGACCAGACGTCGCCGTTGCCGAGGACCGGGATGTCGGTGATGGTCTCTTTGAGCCGGGAGATGTGTCTCCAATCGGCGCGCCCGGCGTAGTGCTGCGCCGCCGTGCGGGCGTGCAGCGTGATCGCGGCCACCCCCTCGTCTCGGGCGATCCGTGCGGCGTCCAGGTAGGTGACGTGCTCGTCGTCGATCCCCACCCGCATCTTCACCGTCACGGGCACCCCGTACGGCGTCGCCTCCCGAACCGCCCGCGCGACGATGGCCCGGAACAGCCCCGTCTTCCACGGCAGGGCCGCTCCCCCGCCCTTGCGGGTCACCTTGGGCGCGGGGCAACCGAAGTTGAGGTCGACGTGATCGGCGCGGTCCTCGCTGACGAGAAGCCGTACGGCTGCGGCCACCGTGTCGGGGTCAACCCCGTACAGCTGCACGGACCGCGCCGCCGTCCCGGGGTCGAACGCGATGAGCCGCATAGATTCCGGCGTGCGCTCGACGAGGGCGCGGCTGGTGATCATCTCCGATACGTACAAGCACCCGCCGCCGGGCGTGGCCTCTGCCGATGTGCGCCGACCTTCGCCGACCGTTTCCTGGCACAACCGTCGGAATGCCCGGTTCGTGATGCCGGCCATGGGCGCCAGCACGACAGGCGTGGGAACGGTGAGCGGCCCGATTCGCAACGGCGACATGACCGCCTGCCGCGGCCTTTCATGCGTCGATGATGTGCTCACGATGCCCGATTCTCCCCTACGACACCGACTCGCCCC
>JBDTWM010000149.1:0-6218 GCA_040006675.1 Dermatophilaceae bacterium
GCGCCACACGCCGTTCGATCCGTCACCTCGCACCCGGACAGAACGGTCCTGTCCTCGGCGAGACGACGATCAGTGGAAGTACGCGCTGCGCTTGTCGGCGTTCAGCGTCGAGATCACGTCCTGAGGGATCTCCTTCGGGCACGCGTCGCTGCAGGCGCGGATGTTCGTGCAGCCGCCGAAGCCCTCCCCGTCGTGCTGTGCCACCATCGCCCGCACCCGAGTCCACCGCTCCGGTTGGCCCTGCGGCAACCGGCCCAGGTGGGTGACCTTGGCGCCCAAGAAGAGCATGGCGGACCCGTTCGGGCAGGCCGCGACGCACGCGCCGCACCCGATGCACGCCGCCGCCTCGAACGCCCTGTCGGCCTTCTTCTTCTCCACGGGCGCCGCGTGCGCCTCGGGCGCGGATCCGGTGTTCGCGGAGATGAAGCCGCCCGCCTGGATGATCCGGTCGAACGCGCCGCGGTCAACGATCAGGTCTCGCAGGACCGGGAACGCGCTGGCCCGCCACGGCTCGACCGTGATCTCGTCGCCATCGTTGAAGTTGCGCATATGCAGCTGGCACGTCGTCACGGCGCGTTTGCCGTGCGGACGACCGTTGATGACCACGCCGCACGTGCCACAGATGCCCTCACGGCAGTCGCTGTCGAACGCGATCGGCTCCTCGCCGCGATTGTTGAGATTCTCGTTGAGCATGTCGAGCATCTCGAGGAAGGACTCGTCAGGCGAGACCTCATCCAGCTGGTATGTGTGCAGTTTGCCTTTGGCGTCCGGACCAGCCTGCCGCCAGACCTTGAGTGTGATTTTCACTTGTAGCTCCGCTGCTTCAGCTCGATGAACTCGTACACCAGGTTTTCTTTATGCAAGATCGGCGGTTCGTTCTGACCGCCCCACTCCCACGCGGCGGCATAGCAGAACTCGTCGTCGTGGCGCAGGGCCTCGCCGTCCTCGGTCTGGCTCTCTGCGCGGAAGTGGCCGCCGCAGGACTCGCGACGGTGCAGCGCGTCGACGCACATGAGCTCGCCGAGCTCCAGGAAGTCGGCCACGCGGCCGGCCCTCTCCAGGGACTGGTTCAGCTCGTCCTTCTTGCCCAGCACCCGCACGTTCGACCAGAAGTCCTTGCGCAGCGCCCGGATCTTGTCGATCGCGATCCGCAGGCCCTCCTCAGTGCGCTCCATGCCGCAGTACTCCCACACGATGTGGCCGAGCTCCTTGTGGTAGCTGTCGACCGAGCGGGTGCCGTTGGAGCTCAGGAAATGGTCGATCCGGGCTTTGACGTTGGCCTCCGCCTCCTGGACCGCTGGGTCATCCGGGGAGACCTTCGGGTACGGACCGCTCGCCAGGTAGTCGCGAATCGTGTTGGGCAGGACGAAGTAGCCGTCCGAGAGGCCCTGCATGAGCGCTGACGCGCCGAGACGGTTGGCCCCGTGGTCAGAGAAGTTCGCCTCTCCGCTGCAGAACAGGCCCGGGATGCTCGTCTCCAGGTCGTAGTCGACCCAGACGCCTCCCATCGTGTAGTGCACCGCCGGGTAGATGCGCATCGGGGTCTCGTACGGGTTGTCGCCGGTGATCTCGGCGTACATGTCGAACAGGTTCCCGTACTTCTCGCTGACCTTGTCCGCGCCCATGCGCTCGATGGCCTCCGAGAAGTCCAGGTAGACACCTCGGCGGACGCGGCGCTCGCCACCGTCGTGGTCGCGCTCGAGCACCTCCGGGCCGACGCCGCGGCCCTCGTCGCACATGTTCTTCGCCTGCCGGGAGGCGATGTCGCGCGGCACGAGGTTGCCGAACGACGGGTAGATGCGCTCCAGGTAGTAGTCGCGGTCCTCCTCGGGGATCTGGCGCGGGTCCTTGGAGCAGTCCTCGGCCTTCTTCGGCACCCAGATGCGGCCGTCGTTGCGCAGGGACTCCGACATCAGGGTCAGCTTGGACTGCTGGTCGCCGGACTGCGGGATGCACGTCGGGTGGATCTGCGTGTAGCAGGGGTTCGCGAAGTAGGCGCCCTTGCGGTGCGCGCGCCACCCCGCGGTGACGTTGCAGCCCATCGCGTTGGTCGACAGGAAGAAGACGTTGCCGTACCCGCCGGTGGCGAGCACGACCGCGTCGCCCAGGTGGGTCTCCAACTTGCCGGTCACCATGTCGCGGGCGATGATGCCGCGGGCGCGGCCGTCGACCAGGATCAGCTCCACCATCTCGTGGCGGGTGAACATGTCGACGGTGCGTTCCTTGTCGTCCGGGCCCTGTTTCACCTGACGCTCCAGCGCCTGGTACGCCCCGATCAGCAGCTGCTGACCGGTCTGACCGCGCGCGTAGAAGGTGCGGGACACCTGCACGCCACCGAACGACCGATTGTCGAGCAGGCCGCTGTACTCGCGCGCGAACGGGACGCCTTGCGCCACGCATTGGTCGATGATGTTCCCGCTCACCTCGGCGAGGCGGTACACGTTGTCTTCACGGGCGCGGTAGTCGCCGCCCTTGACCGTGTCGTAGAAGAGGCGGTACACCGAGTCGCCGTCTTCCTTATAGTTTTTGGCGGCGTTGATACCGCCCTGCGCGGCGATCGAGTGGGCGCGACGCGGGCTGTCCTGATAGCAGAACGCCTTGACGTTGTAACCCGCCTCACCGAGCGTGGCGATCGCGGCGCCACCGGCGAGGCCGGTGCCGACCACGATGACGGTCAGCTTGCGGCGGTTGGCCGGATTGACCAGCTTCGCCTCGAACTTGCGCGTGGTCCATCGTTGCTCGATGGGGCCGCCGGGCGCCTTCGTGTCCTGGATCGGCTCGCCCACGCGGTAGAGGCCCTTGATGAGATCAGTCATGAGTGAGATCAGCCCTTACGTGGTGGTTCAGAGTGTGATCAAGCCGGCGAGAATCGCCAGCGGCGGGAGTGCGAAACCGACCGCGACGACGACGGCAATGACGATACCCGCAGTAATCGCGCCCGCCCGGGTCGCGGCCGTGTTGGTCCAGCCGAGTGTCTGCCAGGCACTCCACGTGCCGTGGTGCAGGTGCAGACCGAGCGCCAACAACGCGATCAAGTAGATGATCGTCATCCACGGCGTCTGGAAGGCCGCGACCGCCAGCTTGTACGGACTCACCACACCGTCGATCAGCAGCTCATTCTGCGACACGGCACCGTTGACGTTCACCTTGCCGATCGTGAACTGGATGAGGTGCCAGATGATGAAGAGCAACACCGCGACACCGCCCCAGCGCATCCACTTGCTGGATAGCGAGCGCTCGACGGTCGATTTCGCAGAGTACTTGATGTCGCGAGCCGCGTTCGCGCGCGCCCACAGAACAAACGCCGAGTACAGGTGCAGGCCGATCGCGATGATCAGCGTGACCCGGTAAATCCACAGGAATCCCGCGTACGGAAGGATCGGCTCGAGAATCGTTCGCAAGTGGTGGGCGTACTCGTCGAAAGCCTGCTGGCCGGCGAACATCTTGAGGTTGCCGTACATGTGAAACAACACGAAAAGAATGAAGTACAGGCCCGAAACCGCCATCAGGATTTTCATCCCGACCGACGAGGGAGCCTGAGTCCGCTGGGGTGTTTGAGTCGAAGTAGCCACGAGCGCAGTCTGCCTTGATCTCGATATGGGACAGGGTGGAAGGCGGCCCACCGTGACCAAATGGACATCGGTGCGCCAGTGTCGGCGCAGGCTCCGACCAGGACGGCCGGCACCCCGCCGCGAGGCTCAACCGGTGTCGACCGGGGGGACGTCTGCCGCCAGCGCGTCGACGATCTGACCTGGTGAAGGGTCCACGTCGACCTCCTTCTCGCTGGCGGCTCGTCTTTGAATCCTAGGCCCGATCGACGGCTCGCACTGGTGACTAGCGCACAGCGACAGTGAAAACGGGAGGAAGGTCACGTCGAGGCAGCACGCGACCCGTGGCGTCACCTCACGGCACGCCAGGTCCCGAGCTCCTGCCCGAGCGCTTCGGCCACCGCCGGGTGGGTCACGCGGCCAGCGCAGGTATTGACGCCCACAGCTAGCGCGGGGTCGGCGTCGCAGGCGGACCGCCAGCCGTGATCGGCGAGCCGGAGGACGTACGGGAGGGTGGCGTTGGCCAGGGCGTACGTCGAGGTGCGGGGCACCGCGCCCGGCATGTTGGCCACGCAGTAGAACGTCGAACCGTGCACCCGGTAGGTGGGGTCGGCGTGCGTGGACGGCCGGGAGTCCTCGAAGCAGCCGCCCTGGTCGATGGCGATGTCCACGAGCACGGAGCCGGGCTTCATGCCCGCCACCATCTCGTTGGTGACCAGCCGCGGGGCGCGGGCTCCGGGCACGAGGACCGCGCCGATGACCAGGTCCGCCTCGGCGACGGCGCGACGCACGGTGAGCGCGGAGGAGGCGATCTGGTGCACCCGGTGGTGGTGGCGCCACATGGACAGTCGCAGCTTGTCCAGATCGGTGTCGAGGATCGTGACGTCGGCACCCATCCCGAGGGCGATGTCCGCGGCGTTCTGGCCCGCGACCCCGCCGCCGAGCACCACGACCTTGGCGTTGTCCACGCCACCGACTCCGCCGAGCAGCACGCCCCGCCCGCCCTGCGCCATCATCAGCGCGTGCGCCCCGACCTGGGGCGCCAGGGCGCCCGCCACCTCAGACATCGGATAGAGGAGCGGCAGCATCCCCGACGGGAGCTGCACGGTCTCGTACGCGATCCCCACCGTTCCCGCGTCGAGCAGCGCCCGGGCACAGTCCGGCGCGGCGGCAAGGTGCAGGTAAGTGAAGAGGACCAGCCCGTCCCGCAGACGGTGGTACTCCTCGGGGCGGGGCTCCTTGACCTTGACGACCATGTCCGCCTCGCCCCATACCTCGTCGGGCGTGACCAGGATCGTGGCGCCCGCGGCCACGTACTCCTCGTCGGGGATCGCGCTGCCGGCTCCGGCGCCCGACTGCACAAGGACGCGATGGCCCCGCGCGGTCAACTCCAGCACACCGACCGGGGTCATGCCCACCCGGTATTCCTGCTCCTTGACCTCGGTGGGAATCCCGATCGTCACCGCGCACCTCCCGACCCGCCCGACGGCGGCCGGGTCGCCGCACCAGGGCCGGCGGGCGAAACCACCGGTCAGGCCAGGGTACGAGCGCGCGACGCGCCCGTCACTCCGGCGCGGCCGCGCGGCGGGCGTCCGCGTCTCGGGCGGCGAGCGTCGCGGAGTACAGCTCCCGACGCGACGCGCCGGTCGCCGCGGCCACCTGGCGGCAGGCGTCCTTGAGCCCTGCCCCGCCGGCGACCAGTTCCCGGACGGCCTCGAGGGGGTCAACGACCGTCGCGGATGCGGGGTCGGTCGACGGCCCCGGTCCGCCGTCGTGGGGGCCCGCGCCGGCGATGACGATGGTGATCTCTCCGCGCACCTGCCCCGCGGCCCAGTCGGTGAGTTCCGTGAGGGGGCCGCGGCGCACTTCCTCGTACGTCTTGGTGAGCTCCCGGCACACCGCGGCTCGACGCGCCGACCCAAACGTGTCCGCCATATCCCGCAGAACTCGCTCGAGGCGGTGCGGCGCCTCGAAGAACACCATCGTGCGCGGCTCCCCCCGCAACGCCGCCAGCGCGCGGGCCCGCTCGCCCGAGCGACGCGGCAGGAAGCCCTCGAAACAGAACCGGTCGACGGGCAGGCCCGACAGGGTGAGCGCGGCGAGGACCGCGCTCGGGCCGGGGACACAGGTCACGCGAATGTCGGCCTGGATGGCCGCAGCCGTCAGACGGAATCCGGGGTCCGACACGCTCGGCATGCCCGCATCGGTGACGACCAAGACCCGGGCGCCGCTAGCCAGCGCATCGAGCAGCTCCGGGACCCGATCACGTTCGTTGTGCTCGTGGTGGGACACGACGCGGCCCGATGGGTGGACGCCGGCGGCGGCGCACAGCCGCCGCAGGCGCCGGGTGTCCTCAGCCGCGATCACGTCCGCCGCCGCCAACTCGGCGAGCAGGCGCGTCGAGGCGTCCCGCACGTCCCCGATGGGCGTCGCGGCGAGCACCAGCACGCCGGGACCTCCAGATTCCTGGGGAACGCTCATGTGGGCGATCCTGCCAGGGAGTCCGCGCGGCGCCGTGAAGGTCTCGCCCGGGCGCCGGGGCGAGACCGGGCGCCCGCGCCCCAGCACCCGAGCGCTCCCCCCGTACCATGACCGGCATGACGACCGGCAGCACGACCGGCACGACGCGGGCGAGCGCCCCTGCGGCGCAACGTTCCCGGCCGGCCGCGC
>JBDTWM010000150.1:0-6121 GCA_040006675.1 Dermatophilaceae bacterium
ACGAAGTGCGTTCGTGACAACTCCGCTGCTGATCAACAGCTGACACCTCAGGCCCGGCCATAAGCGCGCGTAGAGACACGTCCGAGATGCATAAGGTCAGCAAATTCTTAGAATCGACTTCCGTCCTTACAAGATTGAGTGCACCTCGACAGTCAGCACCGCCGCGGAACGCAATTGAAGCCAATCCGGTGATTCTGGAGATCTACGAGGCACCTCGACGAATGTCAGTACGTTGTCGCCATGTTCGTGAACCGGCTGTAGTGGCCTTGGAAGGCCACGGTGATGGTTTTCGTCGGGCCGTTGCGGTGCTTGGCCACGATGATGTCCGCCTCGCCTTCGCGGGGCGAATCCTGCTCGTACATGCTTTCCCGGTGCAACAGCATCACCAGGTCGGCGTCCTGCTCGATCGATCCCGATTCCCTCAAGTCCGACACCATCGGCTTTTTGTCCGTGCGCTGTTCTGGGCCTCGGTTCAGCTGGGAGATCGCGATCACCGGGACCTCCAGCTCCTTGGCCAAAAGCTTCAACGCGCGAGAGAACTCGCTGACCTCCTGCTGGCGGCTCTCCACGCGCTTGCCCGACGACATCAGCTGCAGGTAGTCGATCACCACCATCTTCAGGTTGTTGCGCTGCTTCAACCGCCGGCACTTGGCCCGGATCTCCATCAGCGACATGTTGGGCGAGTCGTCGATGAACAGAGGGGCGTCGCTCACGGACCCCATCGTGCGGGCCAGCTTCTGCCAGTCGTCATCGCGCATCGTGCCCTTGCGCATGTGCTGCAGCTGGATTGACGCCTCCGCGCTCAGCAGTCGCATCGTGATCTCCGTACGGCTCATTTCGAGGGAGAAGATCACCGTCGCCAGCTTGTGCTTGACCGCGGCCGCCCGCGCGATGTCCAGCGCAAGGGTCGACTTGCCCACCGCGGGCCGGGCCGCCACCACGATCATCTGCCCCGGGTGCAGCCCGTTGGTCAGCTCGTCCAACTCGATGAACCCCGTCGGGACGCCCACCATCTGCCCGCTCGTGCCCGAGGCCGCCTCGATCTCGTCGGCGGTCATCTCCAGCAGGTCGCCCAGGACGTGGTAGTCCTCCCCGCCGCGGGAGTCCGTCACCCCGTACACCTCGGCCTGCGCGGCGTTCACGATGTCCTCCACATCGCCGCCACCCGTGCCGTAGCCCATCTGCACGATCCGCGTGCCCGCCTCCACCAACCGCCGCAGCGTCGCCCGCTCGGCGACGATCTGCGCGTAGTAGCCCGCGTTCGCCGCCGTCGGCACCTTCGAGATCAGCTGGTGCAGGTAGGCCTGACCACCGATCCGGCTCAGGTCGCCCCGCTTGGTCAGCTCGTCGGCCACGGTGATCGCGTCGGCGGGCTCGCCCCGCCCGTACAGGTCGAGGATCGCCTCGTAAATCGATTCGTGCTGCGGCCGGTAGAAATCCAGCCCGCGCAACACCTCGACGCAGTCCGCGATCGCGTCCTTGCTCAGGAGCATGCCTCCGAGAACCGACTCCTCGGCGTGCAGATCCTGAGGCGGCAAGCGCCCGTCGGTGCTCCCGCCGGGTTCATAGGCGACGTTGAGCTCGGTCACCGACATCGCGGACGCCCCACCTCCTCTTGAAGCCACTCGCCGAACCCACGTCGACGATCACGAATCTCAAACCCTCGAGCGTCAGACCAACCCGCGGCACCACACCCGCGCCAGACCCATCGGCGCGCGACCACCAGCTCCAGACAGAGCCGACCACCCTGGACGCGTCCCACAGTGACACGAGGCACTGACACCGCCTGTGACCATGGCGCTCCGGCCGTACGACCCTCGAGACCGTGTGTACGAGACCCCATAGCAACCGGCGGTCACCGTCGATGGCCGCCACCAGATTCCACACATCCCAGCGCCGATCGCCGACGAGCCCCCAACCTAGGGCCGGCGTGCCGGGGCCCTCAAGCCGCCCCTGTGGGGCCGCCTGTGGACGGCTGTGGACCACCTCCCCAGCCGGTGGACAACCTCGCCCGATCTGTGTACGGCGCTGTGCACAACCGGCGCGCTCGCGGTCACCGGGTGGCCCCGACCGGCCCCGATGCGATCCGCTGGCTGGGGATCGAGAAAGTTCGCCGAAGGTGAGACAAGAAGGTTCACTGGTTGAGACGCTAGCGGCCTGGCGACGCCCGACGGACGGCACGCGCGGCAACCTGCCGGACCGTTCCTGAGCCCCTGTGGAAATCGCTGTGGATAAGGTCCACCAATCACGTTCCGACCGGCGCGTTAGACCCTGTGTTCGAGAGCGTTCGCGCATGTCAACGTGGGCCTTTTGGAACACTCGGTCAAGAATCAGTCAAGTGACCTGCTCACGCTCCTTCTGGGGATAACTCACCGGCCGCGACACGCCGACGACGGTCGCATCTCACGTCACACGGGCCCCACCCACCCCGTTCGTCCCGTCGGACACCCCGGGTCTCGGTGCCTCCCGACGTCACGGAGCCATCGACGCTTCGGCGCATATCCTGGCGGGGTGCCAGCCGAGGGGGACCCACCACCTGGGGCTGTGTCGCACCACACACCAGCACCCGGCCCGGGCGACGTCGCGGCAACGCGTCGGGCCGTCCTCCGGCTCGCCGTTCCGGCGTTCCTGACCCTCGTCGCGGAACCGCTCTTCCTCATCGCCGACTCCGCGATCGTCGGCCACCTCGGCACCCCCCAGCTCGCCGGCCTCGGCGTGGCCAGCGCCGCCCTCCTCACGGCCGCCGGCGTGTTCGTGTTCCTGGCCTACGGCACCACCGCGCTCGTCAGTCGTACCCTCGGCGCCGCCTCGCCCCGAGAGGCGATCGGCGCCGGTCTCAACGGAGTGTGGCTGGCGGGCCTGCTCGGCCTCGCCAGCGCGATCGCTGTCGGCACCCACGCCGACGCGATCTGCGGCGTCCTCGGCGCCTCCGGCGACGTTCTCGGATACGGCGCCACCTATCTGCGGATCTCCGCGATCGGCCTGCCCGCCATGCTCGTCGTGCTCGCGGCCACGGGGATCCTGCGCGGCCTGCAGGACACGCGGACCCCCCTGGTCGCGACGACGGCCGGATTCGGCGCGAACATCGCCCTCAACATGCTGTTGGTCTACGGGTGGGGTTGGGGCATCGCCGGATCCGCGTGGGGGACCGTCATCGCGCAGTGCGGCATGGCGTTGGCGCTGGGCGGGGTGGTCGCCCGGGGCGCGCACCGCCTGCGCGCGCCGCTGCGGCCCGACCTCGGCGGCATCGTGCACGCCGCCCTGGAGGGAACGCCCCTGCTCGTGCGCACTCTTGCCCTGCGCGGCGTGCTGCTCGTGACCACCTGGGTCGCGGCGGGTCTCGGCGACGTGCCCCTCGCCGCGTACCAGGTGTGTTCGACCGTCTGGTCCTTCCTCGGTTTCGCGCTCGACGCGCTCGCCATCGCCGGGCAGGCCCTGACCGGACGAGCGCTCGGCGCCGGGGACGTCGCCGGCACCCGACTCGCGACCCGGCTGATGGCGCGCTGGGGCCTGCTGAGCGGGCTCGGCGCCGGCATCGTCCTGGCCGCCGTGCACCCGTGGCTCCCCGTCATCTTCACGACTGACCCGCAGGTGCGCGCCGCCGTCGCCGCGGGTCTGCTGGCGATGGCGCTCGGGCAGCCGATCGTCGGCTACGCGTATGTGCTCGACGGAGTCCTCATCGGCGCCGGCGACGCACGCTGGCTCGCGGGCGCCCAGCTCGTGCTGTTCGTCGCCTACCTGCCGATGATGGGCGCCGTCACGGTCTTCGGGGGCACCCTGTTGCGGATCGGGGACGGCGCCGCGGTCGCGGCGTTGTGGGTGGCGTTCGTGGCCTTCATGGCCTTGCGCGCCCTCCTGCTGCGCCACCGCGCTCGCGGCGAGGCCTGGATGGTGACCGGGATGTCCCGCTGACGGGTTCGGCGACGAGGTCCCTGGGACAACGGTCAGGGCACGGCTGCGCGGCCGCAGGCTCTAGGCTGGGGCGATGCGGGCGACGGTTCTCGGCGCAGGTTCGTGGGGCACGGCCCTCGGCAGCCTTCTCGCGGGCAAGGACTGGGACGTACGGATGTGGGACATCGACGTTGCCACCCTTGAGGACATCACGGCCAAGCACGAGAACACCCGCTATCTACCCGGGTTGCTCCTTCCGCCCACCCAAACGGGCGTACCGCTTCTGGACCAGGCGATGGACGGCGCTGACCTGGTCGTGATGGCCGTACCCTCGTTCGCGGTACGCGGCGTGACGGAACAGATCCGGGACCTCCTGCCCGAGGGTTCTCCCCTGGTCTCGGTCACCAAGGGTGTCGAGGTCGACACGCTCCTGACCATGCACGAGGTGCTGCAGCACGTGCTGGACGAGCGGCACCACCGTTACCTGGCCTGCCTGTCCGGACCGTCCTTCGCCGTCGAGGTGGCGCGCGGGGTGCCGACCGCGGTGACCGTGGCGGCGACGACGGAGGAGAACGCCGCAGCGGTGCAGGGTGCGTTCTACACGGCGACGTTCCGGCCCTACACGTCGACGGACGTGATGGGCGTCGAGATCGGCGGGTGCACCAAGAACGTGCTCGCGATCGCCACCGGGTATGCGGCCGGAGTGGGCCTCGCGACGAACAGCGCGGCGGCGCTGATGACCCGCGGCCTGGCCGAGACGATCGCGCTCGGTATCCGCCGCGGTGCCCGGCCAGAAACGCTGCAGGGGTTGTCCGGCGTGGGGGACCTCGTGCTGACCTGCACGTCCGTGAAGTCGCGGAACTATCGAGTCGGGTTCGGGTTGGGGCAGGGACGCACGTTGGCGGACATCAAGGCGGAGCTCGGGCAGGTCGCCGAAGGCGTGCAGAACGCGAAGAGCGTGCACCGGATGGCCGCCCTCTACAACGTGGAGATGCCGATCTCCGAGACCGTGTACCGGCTGATCTACGACGGCCTGCCGCACAAACGGGTGCTCGCGGCGCTCTTGGGCCCGTCCGACTGAGGGACGCCGGCGTCACGGATGATGACGAGCGGGGGCATCGACCGGGCACCCTACCCTGGAGTCATGACCGCTCAGCTGCCCGTGACGCTCGATCGCGGCAGCACCGTGCCCCTGTACCGGCAGTTGGCGCAGGCGCTCACTCGAGGGATCGACAACGGTGACCTGCACGTGGGCGAACTGGTCGAGCCCGAGGTGGAGTTGGCGCAGCGGTTGTCCCTGTCGCGCCCGACGGTACGCAGGGCGATCGGGCAGCTCGTGGATGCGGGCCTGCTGATCCGGCGCCGCGGCGTCGGGACGGTGGTCGCGACCGGCGGAGTGCGCCAGGACGCCGAGCTGAACTCGCTGTACGACGACCTGGTGGCCGAACGGCGCTCACCGCGCACCATGTTGCTCGAGCTGGACCACGGGGACGTCAACTCGCAGGCGGCCGTGCGGTTGGGTTTGCCGCGCCGGACTCGCCTGGTGCGGGTGAAGCGCCTGCGGCTGATCGGCGAGTTGCCGCTGGCCATTCTGGAGAACTGGCTACCCTCGGACTCGCCGGCGGTGCCGGCTCTGACACCGGATCGGCTCGGGCGGGAGGGGCTCTATTCGATCCTGCGCAGCGTCGGGCTGCGGCCGCACAGCGCGCACCAGCGCTTCGGGGCGCGCAACGCCACCGGCGCGGAGCGGCGGCTACTCCGGCTGACCAGGGCCGACCCGCTATTGACGGTGTCGCGCCGTTCGTACGACCGCGACGGAGACGTCATCGAGTGCGGTGACCACTGCTTCCGGGGTGATCAGTACTCGATCGAGGTCAAGGTGATGGAGGACGCCTGACCCCGGGCGGGGTCAGGCGTGTGGTCGGCCAGGCGTCCTCTGCGGCCACGTACCGCGGCGCCCTATTTGTGCGGTTCCAAAGGGAAGAGGTCTCGTCCTTGACATTCCAAGCGTACAGATCCTGGGGTCCGACATCCTGGAACTTCAGCATGCGCCCCTGGAAACAGGCTCGATCCCAGAGACACAGCCGGACAGGCGTAGGCGTAGGCGTCAGGGGAGATGACGGGCCGCGGCTGGGCGGTCGCAGCCGTCGCAGTCATCGCGATACGGGGAGAAGTCAGGGCTCCGGAAAGGTCGTATCTCAGCAGGTCAGAGCGCATGTGATGGCACGTT
>JBDTWM010000151.1:0-6058 GCA_040006675.1 Dermatophilaceae bacterium
CGGGCCCCGACCCGGGTGACGTTGCCCGACGCGGAGCTGCCTCTGACGCCTGTCGGGGTCCATTCCGCTGGCAAGGAAGCAGGCCAGATGGCCGTCCCTGACGACCCGAACGTTGGCGGGTGGTACCGGTTCGGGGCATCCCCGCTGGACCGGACGGGGGCGGTGGTCATCGCCGCTCACGTGGATGCGGCGCGATACGGGCCCGGTCCGCTCGCCCGGCTGGGCCGGATCCCGAAGGGTTCGTTGCTCACGCTGAGCGTCAGCGGCCGGGACGTGCGGTATCGCATCGAACGCGTCGAGATCGTGCCAAAGGACAGGCTCGACCCCGCCGCTCTCTTCGACGCGGCGGGGCCGGCCCGCTTGCACCTGGTCTCGTGCGGCGGGGACTTCGACCCGCAGCGCGGGGAATACGTCGCGAACGTCGTGGCCACTGCGTTTCGGGTGGACTGACCGGCAGGTCCCAGCGGTTTCGGATCAGGGCAGACCCGCGTCGGTATACTGCGGGGATGTCAAACGGGGTGCTCGCCGAAGCGACGGCCGAGCACCTGTCCATCCTGCTCGCGCAGGGCGACAACGAGGCGCTCGCGGAGGCGTTCGCTCGCTGGAGTGGGCTCGTCCATACGATCGCGCTGCGATCGGTAGGTCATCAACAGGACGCGCAAGACGTCACTCAGCAGGCTTTCATCTCGGCATGGCATTCTCGGCATACCCTGCGCCCGGGGCCGTCGGCACTGCCCGCCTGGTTGGTCGGGATCACCCGGCACTGCGTCTTGGATCTCTATGAGCAGCGGCGGCGCTCCGTTCGCAACGCCGGGGTGGTTGCCGACGGCCTGGAGTCGGTGTCGCTGACTTTCGATGACGAGGTCTCGGACCGGGTGTACCTGCAGTACGAGTTGGAGCGTTTGGGGTCGCCGCGCGAGGAAATCGTCCGGATGGCGGTCATGGAGGGGCGGACCCACGTCGAAGTCGCGGATCGACTGGACCTCCCCGTCGGCACGGTGAAGAGCCATGTGCGTCGCGGTCTCAGGTTGTTGCGGGAAAGACTCGAGGAGGTGCGTTGTGACCCATCCGGATGACGACGCACTGCTCGATCTCGTCCTGGATCTCCCGGTGGCAGCGGATGTGTCGCGACACGTGCGCACGTGCGCGCAGTGCACGAGCACGCTCCAGGACGACCGGCGTACGGTGCGGTTGCTCCGCGAGGGTGCGCAAAGTCGACTCAGCGACCCCCCGCCCGGGACGTGGGATGCTGTCGCAGCGCACACCGCAGGCCTTCGGCTCGTCTCGACCGACCTCGGCGCGGCGACACGACCGCAGCGGGGGATCCGCCCGGAGCCTTCGGACCCATCTCACGAACCTGGCCCGCCGACCGTCTCCGAACTGAGAGCATCGGCGAGGTCGCGCGCGCAGCGCCGGTGGGCGCTGCTCGCGGGCGGCGTGGCTGCGGGTGTTGCCGGGGGACTGTTCGCGGGCTCGATGATATGGGGCGCGCCCCAGCAGTCCGTGACTGCGCAGCCCACGGGTGCGACGCCTCCTTCCTCAACGGTGACCCGCGAGTCGGTGGACCAGATCCTCGCCAGCACTGCGCTGCGCCCCGTCGCTGGGGGAGAGGCCGACGGCCGTGCCGAGCTCGTGCAGTACGCGGGGACGGACCGCCTCGAGTTGTCCGTCCCGACGATGCCGCCGCCCCCGTCGGGACAGGTCTACGAGGTCTGGTTGCTGCATCGGGACGGCACGCGGATGATCTCGATCGGAGTCATGCCCGACGCCGGCAGCGCGCAGTTCCCTATCCCCGCAGGCCTGCTCGCGCAGGGATACGACATCGTCGATGTCTCCCGCGAGCCGCTGGACAACGAGCCGGCCCACTCCGGGGACAGCCTGCTGCGGGGCCGTCTGGACGTGTGAGCCGAATGGAGCGGCGCGCTCGGACGCAGCGGCCGACCACTGCGCCCGGAACTCGAATCGTCGCTCGTCGTCCGCGTTGACCTTGGGCCGATCGAGGGCTGGTCCAGGACTGGTCTAAGGCCCCGCCCCTCAGCGTCGAGAAGGGAAGCCGATCGTGCCGACCACCGTGCTGTGGTTACGACGAGACCTGCGGTTGCACGACCTTCCGGCGTTGTCCTCGGCCCATGAGGCGGCCGGTGGTGGCGCGGTGCTGCCACTGTTCGTCCTCGACCCGGTTCTTCTGCGCGGCGCCGGGGGCGCCCGCCTGGCGGCACTGCGCAACGCGCTGATGCACGCGCAGGAGGACTACGACGGGGCGATCGTCGTGCGCAGCGGTGACCCGGCGTCCGTTGTGGCGCAGGTGGTCGCAGAGTCGGACGCGGTGTCGGTGCATGTCTCGGGAGAATCGACGCCGTACGGCCGCCGGCGCGGCAAGGCGGTGCTGACGTCGCTCGGGGACGTGCCGATGCACCCGTCCGGGACCCCGTATGCGGTGCCGCCGGGACGGCTGCGCACGGGCGTCGGCAACCCATACCAGGTGTTCACCCCATTCTGTCGGGCGTGGCGACGCCATGGCTGGCCGCCACCGACGGCCGTGCCTTCGGGGCTGCGGTTCTGCCGAGGGATCGAGTCGGAGGGGCTGCTCATCCCGGACGCACCTGAGGGACCGGACGCGCCGGGCCGTGACGTTGGATCCGAGGAGGCATGGGCGGCGTTCCTCGACGACGGACTCGCGACATATGACGCGGAACGCGACCGTGCCGACCTGGACTCGACGTCCCGCATGTCCGAGCATCTCAAGTACGGAGCCATCCATCCGCGCTCGATGCTCGCCGACATCGCGGATCACCCGGCCGGGCGGACCGAGGCCGCGACGCGTTACGTCACCGAACTGGCCTGGCGCGAGTTCTACGCGGACGTCCTGTGGCACCATCCTCGCTCGGCCTGGCACGACCTCAAGCCCGCGCTGGCCCGGCTGAGCTACGACGAGCCGGACGCCGACGAGGTGGTGGCCGCGCGCCTGGTGGCGTGGCGGCGGGGCCGCACGGGTTACCCCTTCGTCGACGCGGGGATGCGCCAACTGCTGGCCCAAGGGTGGATGCACAACCGCGTACGGATGGTCACCGCCTCGTTCCTCGCCAAGGACCTGCACATCTGGTGGCCGCACGGGGCCCGCCACTTCCTCAGCCAGCTGCGCGACGGGGACATCGCATCGAACAACCATGGTTGGCAGTGGGCCGCGGGCACCGGAACCGACGCGGCCCCGTACTTCCGCGTCTTCAACCCTGTCACGCAGGGGCAGCGCTTCGATCCACACGGTGACTACGTGCGTCGCTGGATCCCCGAGCTGCGCCACGTCCTCGGCGCGGCGGCCCATACCCCGTGGACCGTCGAGGATGGCTACGCCCACGGCTACCCGCAGCGGATCGTCGACCACGCCGCCGAACGTACGGCGACCTTGCGACGCTATGAGAGCGCGCGGCGTTGATCGTCCCCTGGAGCGGCGGTGGCCGCGGCGGCACAGGACCCGCCGGCCGATCCCGACCAGCGTCATGGTCAGCGGGCACGGCATCCCGCTGCGCGTTGGTCGAGTCCCCCTGCCGCCATGTCGACTGTTCGTCCCGCGGTCGATCGGCAAGGGGCGAGCGCGCGCATGCGTCCGATAGCGTTCGAGGCACAGCACGAGGAGGAGACATGAAGATCGCGCGATACGTGCTCGACGACACTCCGTCGTACGGCGTGGTGATGAGCGAGGACGGCGAGCCGGCGTGGATCGCGGAGGTGGGAGGGGATCCCCTCTATACGTCCATCACACCGACCGGCGCACGCCACGAACTCGGCGATGTCCGACTGCTCGCCCCGGTGATCCCGCGCAGCAAGGTGATCGGCGTGGGCCGAAACTTCTCCGAGCACATCGCCGAGATGGACCATGAGACGCCGCCCCATCCGCTGCTGTTCCTGGTACCGAACACCGCCGTGTGCGGGCCCGACGATCCTGTGGTGATCCCAGAGTTCGCCAAGAACGTCCACTACGAGGGCGAACTGGCGGTCATCATCGGGCGGATGTGCAAGGACGTGACGGCGGCGAACGCGGCTGACGTCATCCTCGGCTACACGTGCGCCAACGACGTGACCGCCCGTGACCTGCAGACCGGTGACGGCCAGTGGGCGCGGGCGAAGGGGATGGACACCTTCTGCCCGCTCGGGCCATGGATCGAGACGGAACTGGATCCGACCGACGTCCAGATCCGCACGCGCGTCGACGGGCGGATCGTGCAGGATGACTCGACCGCCCTGATGATCAATCCGGTTTATGCGCTGGTGGCGTTCGCCTCCCAGGCGTTCACGCTCCTGCCGGGCGACGTGATTCTCACCGGCACGCCCAAAGGCGTCGGCCCGGTCGAGTCGGGCCAGCGCGTGGAGGTCGAGATCGAGGGGATCGGGACGCTGATGAACCCGTTCGTGCGCCGCTGACGGGCGTCCAGCCGCGGTCTGGGTACTGTGAGGGCATCATGAACAGCGCCTCCAGCCTCTTTCCTTCGCCCGAACCGCGCGTCGCCGCGGCCGGTGCCACGCCCCGCGGCAGGGGTCCACGTCTGCGGGTGGCGCCTTCCCCGACGGGTGACCCCCACGTCGGTACCGCCTATATGGCGTTGTTCAACCTGGCGTTCGCCCGGCAGGCCGGCGGTGCGTTCGTCCTGCGGATCGAGGACACCGATCGGGCCCGCTATCGGGCGGACTCCGAGCAGCAGCTGTACGACACCTTGGCCTGGCTGGGCCTGTGCTGGGACGAGGGTCCGGACTGCGGCGGGCCAGCAGCGCCGTACCGGCAGAGTGAGCGCTTGGCGACGTACCGCCCCTACGTGGACAAGCTCCTGAGCGATGGCCACGCCTACCGCTGCTGGTGCAGCCCCGAGCGACTCAAGGAACTCCGCGAGACGCAGCAGCGCTCGAAGGCGTCGGTGACCGGGTACGACGGGTTGTGCCACGGCAAGACCCAGCAGGAACGGGCCGCCCTACCGGGCTACAGCGACGTACCCGTGGTGCGCATGCGCATCCCCGACGATGTGCCCCTGGAGTTCGACGACCTCGTCCGCGGGCGGGTGCGCGCTCCCCGACCGGACGACCAGGTCATCCTGAAAGCCGACGGATTCCCGACCTATCACATGGCCGTCGTGGTTGACGACCATGAGATGGGCATCACGCACGTAGTGCGTGGTGAGGAATGGATCAGCTCGACGCCCAAGCATCTGCTGCTCTATCGGTGGCTCGGACTCGACGCGCCGGCCTACGCGCACATGCCGCTGCTGCGCAACGCCGACAAGTCCAAGATCTCCAAGCGCAAGAACCCCGCGGCGCGGCTGACCTGGTTCCGTGAACAGGGCTACCTGCCCGAGGCGCTGGTGAACTTCCTGGCGTTGCTGGGGTACCCGCCCGCTCAGGACCTAGAGGGGTCGGACGTCGAGGTGTTCTCGTTCGAGCAGTTCAGCGAAAGGTTCACCTGGGGCAAGGTGAACCCGGTCGGCCCCGTGTTCGACCTCGGCAAACTGGACTGGCTCAACGGCGTGTACATCCGTTCCCTCGACGCTGGGCAGCTGGCGAGTCGACTGCTCCCGTTCCTCGTCGCCGACGGCCTGCTCGGCGACAATCCGTCGCTGGGTGAACTCGCCCGGTTGCGGTCGTCGGTCGTCCTCATCCAGGAACGGCTCACGCACCTCACCCAGGCCTCTGATCAGCTTCGTCCGTTCTTCACCGCGGACGAGGATCTCGTGATCGAGGAGACGTCGCGAGCATCGCTGAAGGATGGTGCGGCGGCGGTGCTCGATGCGGGGATCGACGCCCTCGCGGCTCTGCCCGACGACTCAGGCGCCGATCTTGGCCAGGTCCGGGGGAGCTGGACCCGCGACCGGATCGAGGCAGCCCTACGGGGCGCGCTCGTCGACGGCCTGGGTCTCAAGCCGCGCCTCGCTTTCGGCGCGCTGCGGGTCGCCGTCTCGGGACGGACCGTCTCCCCGCCGCTGTTCGAGTCGATGGAGCTCCTCGGCCGCGACTCGACGCTGCGCCGGCTGCGCGCCCTGCGCGCCAGCCTGACGGGGACGGGGACGGGGACGGG